>JAYVVL010000076.1:0-15710 GCA_043787035.1 Synechococcales cyanobacterium | reverse complement strand
GTGTCGCCTAGGATGTCGATGTCAAAGCTGGCGGTGTTGGTGTTGGCGGCGATCGTGACGGTTCCGGTGGTGACAGCCGTGTAGTCGGTTCCGGCGGTCGCGATTCCGGACGCAGCGGTTCCGGCGATCGTTCGGTAGCTGAGGGTGAGGGGAGTCGTTACAGCTTGGCTCAGCGTGACGTTGAATTTGTATTTTGAAACGCCACTGTTGCCTTCAATAAGTTCAGGGACGCTGGCGGTGAGTTCGACTAGCGGTAATGGCGGGGTGATGAGTTTGTTTTTGGCAAATTCTGAGGTGCTGCCCGCTGCGTCGGTGACGGTGGCGGTGATGTATTTTCCGGCTAAGCCTACTGCTGTGGCATCAAAGGTGACGGCAGCGGTTCCTGAGGCATCGACGGTGATGTCTTTGAAGCCTAGGAAGATCTCACCTTCGCCTTGCAAGCTTGTATCTTGAGTGGTGTTGGCGAAGAATTCGACGCGATAAACTCCAGCGGGTTTCGTTAGCGTTCCGGTGAGGGTTGCGCCTGTGGTGGTCGGAAGGGCGGTGGTGAAGACGATCGCAGGGGCTGCATCGGGACCGATCGGCGCGATGTCGATGCCGAGTAGCGTATTGCTTGTGATTTTATTGCCTAAAATCCGGTTTCCGGTTCCCGATTGAACGACAACGCCATTATTGTTTAGTGTGATGGTATTGGCGGTGGTCGTCGTTCCACCGATCGTGTTGTTATTTCCTGCAATGGCGATACCGTTGCCCTTGAAGTTTTGAATCGTAATATTGTTAACGATATTACCGTCACCTGTGAGGGTTAAGCCATTGGCATTTGCTCCAGCGATCGCTCCATCTAGAATAATTCCAGCGGTTCCTCCATTGATAGTCGTACCTGTGTTAAGCGCGGCGAGTTCGGATGCAAGGGCGATCGTTTTTTGCGTGGGATCAGCAAGAGCGAAATTGATAATATCTGGACCTGCGAATGCGTTTGCATTTGCGATCGCTTGACGAAGGGATCCTTCTCCGGTGTCTGCATTACTTGTGACGATCGTTTCGTTGGCGGCGATCGTTACGGTTCCGGTATTAACGGTTGGATCAATGCTGTAAGTGCTATCCAAATCAAGGATGAACTTGGCTGTTTCGTCGGCTTCGGCTTTGCTGTCAGCGATCGCTTTGAGGGTCAGGGTGACTTTGCTAATGCTGTCGGCGAACGTGACGGTGGCAATTCCCAAGGCGATCGGAATGACTACACCATTATCGGCGGTGAGGATAAAGTCCTCAGGTTTAGCGCCGTTAGGCACGAGAGTGTCGAGCTTAAGTTTGACTTGCAGCGTGCCTGTGCCGTCCGTTCGGGTGAGTTCGTAGACGCCGTTTTCGGTGGTGCTGCCTTCTTTTGCGGTATTGGTGGTTGCTTTGAGGGCGACGATCGATTTGGTGGACCTTAGGAAGACATCGGAGAAACCGTTGGCGTCATTTAGGACGAGGTTAGAGGCACGGCTATCAAAGACTAGGAATCCGTCATTTCGGCTGAGGCTCACCGTCCCGGCTGCGGCATTACTGCTTCCGGTCCCGGCGACGTTGCTGCTGATCAGTGCAGGGGCAGGCGTTGTCGTGCTGCTGATGTAGACATCGGCATTGGCATCGGTATCACGGGGAGAAAGATTGGTCGCCGTGCTGATGAAGGCTACCGTTTGTCCATCGCCGCTGATGACGACGTTGCTGGATGTGCCGTTGCTGATGGTCCCGGCGACTTGGCTAATTAAAGTGGTTTTGTTGACGTTGCGAACGAAGACATCTGACTTGGAATTGGTATCGGGTGTGGCGCTTAGATCGCTTGCTGAACTGGTAAAGGCGATCGAACTCCCATCGGCGCTGAGACTCACTCCCGTGAATCCAGATTGTTGTCCCGACTGCCCTGATGCAGCATTCCCCGCCGCCGTTCCCGCTGCATTTACACTGACGAGAGACACGATACCCGCCGCCGATCGGAAAATATCAGCCGCACTGTTAGTGTCTGCAATCGCCGTTAGGTTGGTAGCGTTACTTTCAAACGCAACAACACCGCCCACATCACTAATCACGGGATTGAACGATGCATCATTCCCGATCGCTCCTAAGGCGGATTGGCTCACGAGTTTTAACGTGTTGGCGGTAATGTCATACAAAAAGATGTCTGATACGTTGTTTGTATCGATCGTTCCTGCGCCTTCAAGGTTGCTAGCAATGCTAGAAAATGCGACATATTTACCGTCTGCGCTAATGATCGACGTGAGGGCATCTTGATTGCCACCCGTTCCTCCTGCTGTGGTTCGACTGAGAAGGGCTATTGCTCCGGTTGATTTTTTCCAGAGATAAACGTTATTAAATCCATTGGAAACCGTGGATCCCAAATTACTTGCTCGACTCGTGAAGGCAACGTACACTTCTCCCGACGTGTCTACTGCGACGCTGGCGTTATCCGATCCGGCATTGCCTAAAGCAGCCGTTGTCCGACTGACGATCGCGGTAATCGCGCTGCTGGTCACGTCGTAGAGGAAGATATCCTTTAGACTGTTATCTCCAGAGATGAGGTCTGAGGCCGTGCTAGAGAAGACGACATATTTCCCATCAGCACTAATGAACGGCTGACTGGATAAGCCATTACCGCTCTTGGTGCTGACAGACGATCGGCTGATCAGTTTAAGCGCATTGGGATCGCTCGCAAGCAAGGTTGTGTCCCGCAGAAAGACATCTTGTTGTGCGTTCGTATCGCCGATTACTAAGCTGTTGACGGTGCTGGAGAAGACGACATAGCGACCGTCTTTACTGACCGATCCGATCGGTTGAATGGTCGAGTTTCCGGCTCCTGTGATGGAGTTTTGATTGCTGACGACGGTGGTGACGAGCGTATTGGCGGACGTTGCAACATTGAATGCAAAAATGTCTGCCACATCATTGGTATCTTTACTAACAATGTTTGTCGCGTCGTTGGCGTAGACAATGGTACTGCCATCCCCACTGACGATCGGTGTCTGGAGGGTTCGGATGTTTTGAGCGTTGGTGGGAAGGTCGGCTGTTGTGGTTGCCGCCCCTACTTTTTGACTCACAAGCGTGAGCGTATCGTCAGTTCGGTTGTAGGTAAAGACATCCTCACCTGCTCCATTCGGATCATTGGCTACAACCCCACCGACCAGATTCGTAGCTGCACTGGTAAAGGTGACAATGTTACCGTCATCGCTGATCCGAACCTTGGATGACGTCCCATCTCCTAGGACACCTCCCGTACTATTTCGGCTAACTAAACGGGTCGCAGTGGCTGGAGTTGTTGAATCTAGATCCCGGATAAAAACATCTTGTTTGGTGTTGGTGTCACCCGTCACTAAATCGCTGGCATTACTCGTAAATGCGATGTAGCGACCATTTGCACTGATGACTGCATTGCTAGAATCCCCGTTCCCACTGGTCAGCCCACCTGGCTTGAGGCTTACAAGTTTGACATCAAAGATAGAACCTAGACTTAGACTTCGTTCAGCGACGAAGACGTCTTCTGTTCCATTGGTATCACTCGTTGCAGGAAAGCTGCTGCTAAATACAACACGGAGTTTATTTGTGCTCGTAATACTGACTTTCGCAGGGCCAACACTGGCTCCAAAGGCAACGTCGTTGATGGCATCAAAGCTTGCAATACTGAGATCACTGTTAGCAACGTCATAGACATAGACATTGGATCTGGTTTGTACACTTGGAATGAGTAAATTTGAATTGGAATTAAAGGTGACGAAATTCCCATTGCCGCTAATTTCGATGCCAGAGTTAACCCCTGAAGAATCACTTTGGTTACTCGTCGAATTCATGCTGATGAGGAGTGGGCCTACCGTTTCCCGCCATAGAAATGCATCCTGTATCCCATTCAGGTCTACGATCGCCGTTCCACCCACCGACTTCCCGCTCAGATTGCTAGACGTGCTGACAAATGCGATCGATTTCCCATCGTTACTCATGACCGCTTCACTAACATTGCCATCCCCAACTGCTGTTGCTGATTTGCTAATCAAGGTCGTTTGGTTTGTGGTTCGATCCCATCGATAGAGTTGATTGACGTTTCCGGTAACGACATCTGGGGTTAGATTTTTAGCATTGCTCAAAAAGGTAATGTAACGGCCATCTTTGCTGATCGAAGCCTCGACGGAATCGCCGTTTGCGGATTGGGTAGGATCGATTGCGCTCGAACTAATTAGCGTGGTGGTGGGCGTCGCGGTACGGCGATCGTAGAGAAAGATATCTCTGCGATTATTGGTGTCGCCTGCGACTAAGTTGGTTGCACTGCTGCTGAAGACAATGAGTTTTCCATCTTGACTGACGCTTCTCTCCGTAATGGTCCCACCGACTGCGCTACTCGCTAAAGTTGGGTCGCTTTGGGAAAGGAGTCTGACCTGCTGATCTAAACTGTAGCCATAGGCAACTTGATGCGCTCGATCGGGGACGATCGCCGCTTCGATTGATCCAGTCTGAGCTTCTAAGATCCAGTCGCCGCCTTTTCCGGTTTTATTAGTCGATGCCGCAATGTCCGCATGAGTGAGCATCGCCAACTCGCGAATGAAAGCCGCTCCCGCTACGCCACCTGCGACGTCACAGCCATAGAGCAAGATATCTGCATCGGTGCTGAGGGCTTGGGACCATGATTTGATTTCGGCGGTGTAGTGGCTGATGTTGTCTGCGGCCAGCCAACCGTTGCTGAAGTTCAGTCGTCCACTGTCGCCGTGGCTGAAGATGTGAACGGTGGAAATCCCGTCATATTTGAGGAGGGTACGGGTTATTTGATCTATGGCGTCTTCGGTGGTGCTCAGATAGACGACTTCGGTGTTGGCCGATCGCGTTGATATCAGTTCCCCCGCATCCTGGACGCCAGCATCGACGAAAATTAGCGATGAAGTGCGGCTAGGCGTTTGTTGGGTTTGAGGAGTTAATCCAGGCGTCTGGAGAGGGGTAGGAGCTTGGAGGGACTGGGTGTCATACCCGCTGGAAAAACCGGGAAATGGCATGGCGATTAACTCCTGAGACGAAATGCGGGTAAATAAGCGCGATAATACAAGATAACCGCTGATTGGAAAACTCGTGCAATTTTATTACAAGAATTTGGGCATTGAATTCTAGTCTTACGGAAGACCTTTTAAAAATTCGTTGCCGTCCGTAACTATGATTAGGATGCCCAGAATACGTGCTTTTTCTGTCAGTATTTTCAAATTCGCATTGTGACCAAAAACTATGTTTCCTGCGTTCCTTCCTTCTACTGCGGCCAATTTGACTGAAACGACCTCAATAGACTTCGCGATGCGGATACAACGCCGATCGATTTTGATGGGAAATGTCGAAATTGAGACCAGCGTTGTCCAGTTTTCGCCGTCAGATTCACTGTCAGATTCACCCTCGAATGCTCCGATCGTTTTGCTCCATGGGTTCGATAGTTCAGTGTTTGAGTTTCGGCGGTTGATGCCGGAGTTAGAAAAAAGGTCGCATCAAGTGTGGGCGGTGGATCTGTTGGGATTTGGGTTTACGGATCGATCGGTGGCAGCGCAGTTTGACCCGGCGATGATCAAGGCGCACCTCCATGCCTTTTGGAAGACTTGTATTGGACAACCGATGGTTTTGGTGGGGGCATCGATGGGCGGGGCTGCGGCGATCGACTTTGCGCTGACCTATCCGGAGGCGGTGAAGCAGTTAGTGTTGCTGGATGCGGCAGGATTTGCGAAGGGTCCGGTGTTGGCGAAGTTTTTCATTGAGCCGTTGGGACAGGCTGTGACGGATTTTCTCCGGCAGCCTAAGGTTCGCCAGAAGGTCAGCGAGCGGGCGTACTATGATTCTGCTTTTGTGACGGCAGATGCAGAACTGTGTGCGGCATTGCATTTGGAGATGCCGGGGTGGAGTCGATCGTTGATTGCATTTACAAAAAGCGGCGGCTACGGGTTCCTAGGCGATCGCATTAGCCATATTTCTGCCCCGACGCAGATTATTTGGGGTCGTCAAGATCGTATCTTAGGCACAAAAGATGCGGCAAAATTTGAAAAAACCATTCCGAAGGCACAGTTGACTTGGGTCGAAAATTGTGGCCATGTTCCGCACTTGGAAAAGCCGGAAGAGACTGCGCGCGCAATCGTTCAAGGCTTAGTTTGATCGCAGTATTGGTATACTAAAGCATAAGATCACCGATGTATTGAGCGAGGACCATCCCGTATGACTAGCTTACTCATCAAAGCCGAATCTGCTGATATCAAAATCAATCTTGGGTTCCTAACAGCGTCAAAGGCAATGCTAGATGAACAATTTTATCAGTTTTGTTTGAGCAACCCTGAATTACGCATTGAACGATCGGCCCTTGGAGAAATTACGATTGTGCCCCCCGCTTTTTCAGACACCGGAAATCGAAACCTTAAAATCTCACAACAAGTTGCTAACTGGGCGGACAGTGATGGGACGGGTGAGGTGTTTGATTCTAGTGCTGGATTTACACTTCCTAATGGGGCAACGCGATCGCCTGATACCTCATGGATTTTGGCCGCAAGGTGGAATGCTCTGACGGATGAACAGAAAGACTCGTTTGCACCGATTGTTCCTGATTTCGTGATTGAATTGCGATCTGCCAGTGACACAATGAAATCATTGCAAGAAAAAATGCAGGAGTACATCGAAAATGGGGTTCGATTAGGATTGCTCATCGATCGTAAAGCGCGCAAAGTGTACCTTTATCGATCGGGTCAGGTACCTGAAATCCTAGACAACCCGGATGGAGTGAGCTACGGACCGGAGTTAGTGGGATTTGTGCTAAAGATGGCGAAGATTTGGTGATGGGGCTGAAATTTTACCCTTTGATGAGATGACGTGTTTGCGTGGATTAAGTAGCAGGCGTTACGATCGACTCAAAAGTCGCTAGAATTTAGGCTCGCTATTCTTTACCTGCTGCTGAACTGAATGGATACCGTTGAACTGAAACGCGAGATTGATGTGCTCACCGATCGCCTGGGTAAAACTCAGGACTATCTTTGACGTTCCTGCGCTAAAAGCTAAGATTCAAGATCTCGAACAAGTCGCCTCGCAGCCAGAATTTTGGGACGACCAGACCTCTGCCCAGGCCACTTTGCAAGAGTTGAATGAGTATAAGTCGCATTTAGAAGGCTATGCAAAATGGAAAATGCAGTTGGATGACGCTTCGACGGTTTTAGAACTGTTGGAATTAGAGCTAGATCAGTCGTTGCTTGATGAGGCTCAGGAGAATGTTCGATCGCTTTCTTACCATCTCGATCAGTGGGAGCTTCAGCAAATGCTCTCGGGTCCCTACGACACCAAGGGCGCACGTCTGACGATTAATGCGGGGGCGGGCGGTACCGATGCGCAGGATTGGACGGAGATGTTGCTACGGATGTACGTGCGGTGGTCGGAGAAGCATGGGTATAGAGTCAGCACTTTAGATATGTCTGAAGGCGAGGAAGCGGGGATTAAGTCGGTGACGATCGAAATTGAGGGTCGCTACGCCTATGGCTATTTGAAAGTTGAGAAGGGCACGCATCGATTGGTTCGGATTTCGCCGTTCAATGCAAATGATAAGCGGCAAACGAGCTTTGCTGGGGTGGAAGTGATGCCATTGATTGATTATGAAGTGCAGTTAGATATTCCGGATAAAGATTTGGAAATCACAACCTCGCGTGCAGGCGGAAAAGGCGGACAAAATGTGAACAAAGTAGAGACAGCGGTCCGCATTAAGCATATCCCAACGGGCCTTGCGGTGCGCTGTACGGAGGAACGAAGTCAACTGCAAAACAAAGAGAAAGCGTTGGCCATTCTAAAGTCCAAACTACTCGTGGTCGCTCAGGAACAAAAGGCAGAGGAAATTGCAGAAATTCGGGGAGACATTGTAGAAGCGGCTTGGGGAATGCAAATCCGAAACTATGTTTTTAATCCCTATCAAATGGTGAAAGATTTACGCACCAGTCATGAGACGACGGCTATTCAGGATGTGATGGATGGCGATCTCGATCCGTTTATTGAGTCTTTCCTTCGACAGGAAAATCAGTTAGTGGAATAGTTCAAGGATGCTTTGGCCGAAAAATGCCAAACACGGACGTGAATCCATGAAGATAGGTATTTTCGCCGACTGGCCCTATCTCGCCATTACAGAAAAACCCCGCCATGGGCATTGGGCCTAAGTGTTCCCTAAACATACGCGAATCATAGTTTGGCTCATCGTAAAGCGCCTCCCCCCGGCCCAAACACGCAAACATCAGCGACCCGATCGCCTGAGTTTTTCCAATGGACTGTATCCGATGGATTCGCAATAGCGTTTTGAGATCGTCTGCCGACGTAGCCGCATCTCGCAGATGAAACTGAATCCGTTGCCCTGATCGAATGCGATCGCCCACCGCTAACGCCCCTTCCTTGGGGTCGTAGCCCATCAAGTTGCGCACTAGAAAATCCCCCGCTCCTAGCGACTGCTTAAACTCCGACTGCGCCACACCCACAAACAGCGCCGACTGTGCCAACGCTCGATCGTCCTCATCAAGGGATTGGACTAGCGTTTGTAGCTGCTCCAGCGGCTTCATCCGTCCGACGGCTGCTGGTTCTGTCTCCATCTTCAAAATAATATTGCGCTCACTTTCCGTCACCCGGAACGGCTCCCCAATAGGACGACATCCCTGCGCGACTATGGTCTCTAATTCAATATTGCCCGAAATCGCAACGCCCACGGTCCCCTCGCGGTACATCCGACCATGGGCAAACAAGGCGATCGCCCCACTAGGCACCCCTGAACTTGCGACTCCCCCAATCTTCGGCATCCCGGCATAGGCATAGTCCAGCCCAGCTAGAAAATCTTTAATTCCCCGTGAAAACGGATCCGAGAAAATAATAAAGCAAGGCGACTGATCTGGATCCGCACCAATGAGACGAGACCAAGCCCCCGGCGAACCATCGAGATCCGGCAGCCGATCGGTGTCTACATGGAACGGCGTCACCTCGACTCCCGGTAACTGCGCCAGCACGAGACTAATAGCGACCTCCTCTTCAGCCTCCCGGATTTGAGAATCGGGCATGGTCCCAACGATTCCCGCCCCACTACAGCCAATCAGCGGGACTCCCGGCAACTGTTCGGCCACTAGCGGCATCACCCGAGCATATTCACTGGTAAAGGCAGATGAAATGAAAAGAAATGCTAAAGTCGGCTCCCCGATCAAATTGGCGCGAGCGCGAGTCAAGACATCGTGTAAAGATGCCTCCAAAGAAGCCTTGCTAGAGAGGGCAGAGGTCCATTGCATAGGGGTTACAGGGGGAAGCCGGGATACATCTAGACTATCACAAGAAAAAACCTCCCTGCGATCGCGTTCACGAACACTCTAGTTTGTAGACGGTTTCCCAATCCCCAGATGTCAAAAGGCAGGTTAGACTAACAAATGAATGACTGAGACTTCCTCACGTCAGACCGTTTGATCTTTTAGAAGAGCGCTTGGAAACAGCATTATGAGTAACAATCTCGAAGAAACTATCGTAAAAGCCCGCGAACAGGCTCGTGAAGTCTGTGACATCAACGGTATCAACTCTAAGGCGTGTGCGTCTGAGCAGGACGCCCTAGAAGAACTCAGGGCTGAAGCGGCTCATCAACGGAGTGCTAAGCCCAAGAATTCTCTTGAGCGCTACTGTGACGAGAACCCCGACGCAACTGAATGTTTGGTTTACGACAACTAATCGTGACCGAATCCAGCCGTCCACGGGGGCGTCTATGTAGGATATCTGTTGTAAAGCGCGACCGCATCTTATTTTCCCACGGAATTTTAAGATGCGGTCGTGTTTTGTAAGGTGAGAAATGGTATGGTCTGAGCTGTTTAACCTGAAATACCTAGCCTCAATTGCCATCCTGCTATGCCAACTTGGATTCCTTCACTGGTCTGGACCGATTATCGACTGGCTGTGGTGCTCACGGTGATTGTGCCGTTGGTGCTGCTCGTCGGGTCATTTGTGAAACAGAACGAGCCGATCACGCAGCTTATGGTGATTTACTGGCGAGTTTCGAGCTTGCTGGCGATTAGCACTTATCTACTGATTGGGGCGATTCCGATCGGGTTTATTACGGGCTGGTTGGCACGAGTGCTGGTGCCGATCGCGCTGTGGTTCTGGGTAGACATTAATGACGAACTTAAGGATCAGCAGGAGTCCCCGCTGAAGTTTGGGTTGACGGCTTGGCGCTGGAGCGTGAGTGCTTACTGTCTGATAGGCGCACTGCTTCAACTTCCGGTTCTACGCTGTGCGTTTTTGCCGGGAATTGCGATTTTGGATCCGGCTAATGAAGCGCTCTGCTATTTGTGGATGCAGCCACCGTTTGCGTTTAAAGAACTGTTTCACCCTACCACCAAGGCGTGGTTTCTTGGCGGGATTGGCGTCGTGGGCTTAGTGCTCTACGTGCTGTACTTAGGGTACTTTGTATTCTTTCGTTTTAATAAGCGGAAACGATCGGCGCTCGGTTCGTAAAAGAGTTCGTAAGCGAGTGCCCAAGAAAATGCGTCGGGAAGTGCGTAGGGGAATACTTTAATCATGATGACGTCAAAAGGATTGCGATTGGAAGCGTACACCGTGCAGTGTCCACAGGAAGTTTTAATAGTGACACTAGAAATTCAAGGAACCCCGGATCAGGTGGCCATTTTCAAAGGCTTTTCTAGCTCGCTAATGTGTCCGACGGCGTTTGATCCTGAGGTTCCGGTTATTCCGGAGGATGCGGAGATTCAGGCGATCGATCGTCTGCACAGCCCCTACGATCCCAACACGCCGCGCTACATCGATCGGGCGTTGTCGTGGAATGCCTTTGAGCCACTGCTAGTGCAGGTAGGAGTGTAGAATAAGCTGCCAACATCAATTTCGGCCACGGTAGGAAGTTAGCAATGGTTATTTCGTCTACGAAACCCACAGATTTAGCGTCCGACATCGTGCAGTCTAATATTATGCAATCCAATTTGGGGCAATCCAATCCAACTTGGGGCGATCTACATTTACCGGATGGGGCGTTGTTTGGAACGGATGGCATCCGAGGGAAAGCGGGGGATTTGCTGACGGCGGCGTTGGCGATGCGGGTGGGCTACTGGGCGGGATTAGTCCTTCGGGAAGTTTCGGGTGCCCATGCGCCTGTAGTTCTGGGACGAGATTCGCGAAATTCTAGTGATATGTTGACGACGGCGATTGCGAGTGGCTTTACGTCTGCGGGGCTAGACGTGTGGAATGTCGGGATGTGTCCGACGCCTGTAGTGGCTCACGTTACGGCAAAGACTGGGGCGATCGGTGGCGTGATGATTTCTGCTAGTCACAATCCTCCGGCGGATAATGGAATCAAGTTTTTTGGCGCAAATGGGACTAAGCTTGCGCCCGATCTTCAGCAGCGCATTGAGGCCGCCCTCCGAGGCAAAATCAGCTTCGATCTACCCCAAGGCAAAGATCTTTGGGGACAGCATTTAAATCGTCCGGACTTGCTAGATGTTTATTTAAAGGATTTAATCACACCTTTGATTGAAAACTCTGTTGTGCCGTTTTTGGGTTTAAAAGTGGTGTTAGATCTAGCCTGGGGTGCGGCGACTCGAACGGCTGTAGAAGTCTTTCAGCAATTGGGCGCAACGACGATCGCACTTCATGCCACCCCTGACGGCGATCGTATTAATGTCAACTGCGGCTCCACTCACCTCGAAATTCTACGAAATGCGGTCAAAGAGCACCAGGCCGATTTTGGGATTGCCTTCGATGGAGACGCCGATCGATCGCTGTATGTGGACGGCAAAGGTCGAACGGTGGATGGTGATTATGTCCTGTATTTTTGGGGCAAACAGCTTTTGGGTCGCGGGCAATTGCCGCAGAACACCATTGTCTCGACTGTGATGTCCAATCTCGGCTTTGAACGGGCCTGGGAAAAGCTGGGCGGTACATTGATTCGGGCCGCCGTGGGCGATCAGTACGTCCATGCTGAAATGCTGAAGACGGGTGCACAGCTT
This sequence comes from Synechococcales cyanobacterium, assembly GCA_043787035.1. Lineage (GTDB taxonomy): Bacteria > Cyanobacteriota > Cyanobacteriia > Leptolyngbyales > Leptolyngbyaceae > JAAFJU01. The sequence goes on along the minus strand of JAYVVL010000076.1, from coordinate 3,732 downwards.
GGGGGTGAACAGTCCGGGCATATTCTCTGTCCGCGCTTTGGCGTCAGTGGTGATGGGCTAATGACGGCGCTGCACATGGCCGAATTGGTCAAATCCTCGGGGGGTGATCTGGCTGATTTGGTCGATCGGAGTTTTACAACCTATCCCCAAGTCTTGCGGAATGTCCGCGTCAACGATCGAAATACTCGTCTGAATTGGGAGAAATGCGAACCTTTGATGGCGGCTATTGCTGAAGCTGAAACTGCGATGGGCGATCGGGGGCGGATTTTGGTGCGCGCATCCGGTACAGAACCCGTCATTCGCGTTATGGTAGAAGCTGAAACAACTGAACTAGTCGAAGAATGGACGACTAAGCTCGTTGCCATTGTAGAAGCAAAGCTGGCCGCCTAAATTATCCCTCTATCCGATCCATGGCGTAGATCATCATGACTTCGATCGCCTCTTCCACTACTTTCACCAAAGAACCATCAACGACCGATCGGCCTCAAGTTTTGCCGTTAATTCACGATCCCGATCGGCTGGAAGAACGCCTAAGGGAAATCCCGATGGAACCGGGCGTCTACACGATGAAGGACGCGACGGATCAAATTCTCTACATCGGTAAATCAAAAGCGTTGAAATCCCGCGTGCGGCAATATTTCAACGGGAAAGATACCCGTCCGCGAATCCTAATGATGATGCGGGTGGTGACGGATGTGGAATTCATTGTCACCGACACTGAAGCCGAGGCGCTCGCCCTCGAAGCTAATTTAATTCGGCTGAATCAACCGCATTTTAATGTTCTTCTGAAAGACGACAAAAAATATCCTTACCTTTGTATTACTTGGTCTGACGACTATCCACGCATCTTCATCACCCGTCGTCGAAACATGGGCAACAAACGCGATCGTTACTATGGTCCGTACGTCGATACGCAACAGCTTCGCAGCACCTTGAACTTGGTAAAACGCATTTTTCCACTGCGTCAACGTCCGCAGCCGTTGTTTAAGGATCGCACCTGTCTCAATTATGATATTGGCCGTTGTCCAGGCGTCTGTCAGGGCTTAATTGATGCTGAAGGCTATCGCAAAACCTTGAACAAAGTGGCGATGATCTTTCAAGGGCGGACGAAGGAGTTGACCGACACGCTATCGGGCCAGATGGACCATGCGGCAGAAGATCTGAACTTTGAACACGCAGCTCGACTGCGCGATCAAATTTTGGGCCTAAAAAATTTGGGGGCCGAACAGAAGGTTTCGCTGTCTGACGATACGGTGTCGCGAGATGCGATCGCCTTGGTGAGTGATGAGCATCATGCGTGTGTGCAGTTATTCCAAATCCGGGCGGGGCGATTGGTTGGGCGATTGGGGTTTGTGGCAGATGCGCAGTCGGGTGAGCCGGGGGCGATTTTGCAGCGGGTTTTAGAAGAACATTATCAAACGGTAGATGCGGTTGAGATTCCGGCTGAAATTCTCGTGCAGCATGAGTTGCCGGACAGTGAGTTTTTATCCACTTATCTGACGCAATCCAAAGGTCGTAAGGTGACGATCGAGCATCCCCAGCGTCAGGGAAAGGCAGACTTGCTTGATATGGTGGAGCGCAACGCCGGATTTGAACTAGCGCGAACGCAGCGGGTGGTGGAACGAAACAACCAGGCTGTGCAGGATTTAGCTGAGATTCTGGATTTGCCTGAGTTGCCGCGTCGCATTGAAGGCTATGACATCTCTCACATTCAAGGATCGGATGCGGTTGCGTCCCAAGTCGTGTTCGTCGATGGGTTGCCCGCCAAGCAACATTACCGTCATTATAAAATTCAAAACCCTGATGTCCGTCCCGGTCACTCTGATGACTTCGCGAGTATGGCGGAAGTGATCACGAGACGATTCCGAAAGTATGCTAATGCTAAGGCCCGAGGTGAACATATTCGTAAATGGAACGAGGCGTCGGTGTTGACCCGGCAGTCGGCGGCGTTTTCTGATTTTCCGGATCTGATTATGATCGATGGTGGGAAGGGACAGCTATCAGCGGTGATTACGGCACTGCGAGAGATGAATTTGCTGGAAGAAATTCGGGTCGTGAGTTTGGCCAAACAGCGCGAGGAAATCTTTCTTCCCGGCGAATCTCTGCCGATCGAAACTGCTCCCGATCAACCGGGCGTACAGCTTTTGCGCCGACTCCGCGACGAGGCCCACCGTTTTGCCGTATCATTCCACCGTCAACAACGATCGAAACGAATGCAGCGATCGCGCCTTGATGAGATTCCAGGACTAGGCCACTATCGTCAGAAGCAGCTTCTAGCCACCTTTCGATCGATCGACTATATCCGTGAAGCGAGCGTGGATCAGTTGGCAAACGTTCCGGGTATCGGCCCTCGCGTCGCAGAACAGATTCACGAATATTTCCATCCGGCGCAGGTGGAGATGCTCGAAGAGGCAGACGGTGAACCATAACTAGAGTAAAGCTTGAGGATTTGCCGTTTCTCCGATCGCTCTGTTGGCAAGGTCGTGAGGCTTCGATCGCGCGACGGGGAAGCAACGGTGATTCGGGAGCTAGCGCTGAAGTATTACTCTTGGTTAGTCAATGAGGTTTAGGCGATGTTTAGGCGATGACATTTCGGTATCCGTTGCATAATCAAATTTTGCGAGTTCTTCAGTCTATTGATCGTCAATTTTTCCAATCTTGCAAAACGTATTTCGGCGGGGGCACGATGTTGGTGATGGCGTATGAGGAATATCGTTTGAGTCGGGATATTGATTTTCTGTGTCCTTATGGTCCGGCATTTTCGCGGCTTCGGAATGCGGTTTACGATCGGGGGTATGATGCGCTTTTTACGGCAGAGCGTGATACGGGACTCTGTTTTCCGCGAGAGATTTGAGCCGATCGAGATGGCATTCAGTTTCCGATTCAGATTGATGATGTGCTAGTCAAGTTTAAAATTGTGGCGGAGGAACAAATTGAGTTTAATGCACAAGATGATGATGAAGCGCTATGGTGAGACTTGGGGTCTATTTTTGATTCATTACCATGGTTGCCAAAACAATCGCACCTCACACCCTCACACTCCACGATCTCGAAACTCGCTTCAAGCTCCAAAAATCTGAAGCGGCAGATTTCTTTTTAGAATGGCGCGGTCAGAGTGTCATGCTCACTGAATCAGAACATAGGGTGCTCGATCGACTGAAACGTAATTATCTATATTTGTTGGAATATCCAGTCATGGAAAGCATTGTGAAAATGGTGGTGCTTTCTCCGATTTTGGATCTGGCTGGGTTTTATGAGCCTCCGACTCGGGTGGAGGGGGAAGCGAGTATTCAAGTGAGTGCGGAAGATGAAGGTGAAATCATTCAGGGTAGTATTGATGTTTTGGTGGTTCAGGAGATGCTTTGGGTGACGGTTATTGAAGCAAAAAATTCGGAGTTCTCCATCACCAAAGCGATTCCTCAAACCCTCGCTCATATGCTAGCAAATCCTCGGGTGCATCGTCCCTGTTTTGGACTTGTGGTGAATGGAAGTGAGTTCCTTTTTCTCAAACTTCAGATACCAATGGGATTCCTAAATATGCAACGTCTAATCTGTTCTCAATGTTAAATGAAGGAAATGATCTCGATCGTGTTTTGCAAAACTCTCAAATATTTTCAAACGATTATTGTTGAGAGTATAGCAATTGCCATGAGTGTTAGGACGCAAGTTTTAAAATATGCTCCATAGCATCTCGTAAACAGTCAAAGTCATTAAGACATTGACGAATGCGAT
>JAYVVL010000075.1:0-5906 GCA_043787035.1 Synechococcales cyanobacterium | reverse complement strand
GTTCTGTTTAAAACCCCATATATCTATGCCCTACGACACTTTAAAACTCACGTCTCCCGCTTCAGTCTTGTCCTGGGCAAACCATGATTTATCTCACGATGAAATTCGGATGGCGAAGAATGTGGCCTCGTTGCCGTTTATTTTTAAACATATTTCGTTGATGCCCGATGTTCATCTTGGCAAAGGTGCGTTCGTGGGATCGGTGATTGCTACGAAAGATGCGATCGTTCCGGCTGCCATCGGAGTCGATATTGGGTGTGGAATGGCTGCGGTGAAGACGCCTTTTACGGGAGATCATCTCGACGGCAAGCTCAAAAAAATTCGCCAGGATCTCGAAGATCTGATTCCGACGGGATTCAATGAAAATAAAGACGCAGACAAATCAGTGCGGAACTGGAATGGCTGGAGAGATTTTAAAGACTTACATAAAGGGGTCAGTCATCTTCAGGGCAAAGCAGAGCGCCAAATGGGATCGCTTGGTGGCGGCAATCATTTCATTGAAGTGTGTATCGACACTGAGAATGCAGTCTGGCTGCACTCCGGATCGCAAAACATCGGCAACATGCTCGCCCAAAGCCACATTAAAACCGGACGCAATCTCGCAAAAATGTCCGGAACTGTTTTACCGGACCCGGATCTTGCGTATTTTGTTGAAGGGACGGCGGAATTTGCGGCCTACTGGCGTGATTTGCAGTGGGCACGAACGGATCGCGCAGGATTTCCTTTACCAAATCCATAATTCGTAGTGCAAGCTTACGATCGGTCTCAATCTAGAAGCGAAGGTCTTCCGTAAACTTAGACTCCATAAGTATCGCGCGCGATAGCTTGGGTTCATTCTCCGGTAGTTTAGGCGTTTTCTTCTTCAAGCCCACACTCCTTTCTTAACTCATCGACTGTGTTAAACACCTGGACAGGTTTCTCGTCATTTTCTAGGGCCGCAAACAGCCGTTCAGCATTTGCATGGCTTCGGCATAAGTAAAACGACTCGATCAAACTCGAAAAATCCTCATCCGTCGTCGCATCAGCCAGCCCAAACTCTAGACATTCCCTCGCCTTCGGATGCGTAATCGATTCCAAATCCACTCGCAAAATTTGCCGGACATACGGCTTTGGGTCCACCTCGATCGCTAACATCAATGTAATTTTCCCAATTTCGATCATCCGTTGTGTTGGTGCGATCGGTTTCTCTATTAATGTCTCAACTAATAACTTTGCAACCATGACAAGCTTCGCGCTAACACCTTAATAGCTTAGCGGTTTCCAATTCCGCTATGCTCAATATCGATGAAATCCTTCGATCGCCCTTTCCCATGCTCCTAAAACCCCACTGCCCCTGCGGCACCCAGAAGCACTACACTGACTGCTGCAAACCTTACCTAGATGGCATCGCCTCAGCCCTCACAGCCGAAGCCCTCATGCGATCGCGCTACACCGCCTACAGCAAAAACAACCTCAACTACCTCATCCACACCCAACATCCCAAAACCCGAAAAAAGACCGACCCAGCCACCCTTCAACAGACCTTTGAGACCACCCGCTGGGTCAGCCTAACGATTCTCAAAACCCAACAGGGACAACCCCACCATAAGCGCGGCATCGTCGAATTCATCGCCACCCATCAAGAAAAATCCCGTAACCCCAAACAGCAGCCAACCCTCACCCAACTTCACGAACGATCGCGCTTCATCCAAGAAAACAACCATTGGTTCTACGTAGACGGAGACCTCCTCCCACCTCTCTAATTTCCAGTCCCTTCTCTCCAGGGAGAGGGCATGGGACGATCGCCAAATGTTACTGTTAATAAAAACTTTTGGCGATCGTCCCATGCCCATCACCCCCCAGCACTTCCTTACCCTGAAGCAAAAGAACCAACCCATCACCGCTCTCACCGCTTGGGACTACACAATCGCCCAAATTTTAGACGAAGCGCATCTTGACATCCTCCTCGTCGGCGACTCCCTCGCAATGGCTGTTCTCGGTCATGCCACTACCCTTCCCGTCACCCTAGACGTGATGATCCACCACACCCAAGCCGTCAAACGCGGGGTAAAAAATGCCTTCATCGTCATGGATTTGCCCTTCCTCAGCTACCAAGAAAGCCCTATTCAAGCTATGCGATCGGCGGGACTCGCCCTTAAAGAAGGCGGTGCCCACGGCGTCAAGCTCGAAGGCGGCTACCCTGAAATGGCCAGCACTATAGCCAAACTCGTCCAAGCCGGAATCCCTGTCATGGGCCACATCGGACTCACCCCCCAATCCGTCAACCAACTCGGCTTCAAACAACAAGGCCAAACCGACGAAGCACAAAGCCAAATCATGGATGAAGCGATCGCCCTCGAACACGCTGGAGTTTTTGCCATCGTCCTCGAACACATTCCCAGCAATCTCGCTCAAAAAATCACCCAAGCCCTAAAAATCCCCACGATCGGCATCGGAGCCGGACCCCACTGCGACGGCCAAGTCCTCGTCACCAGCGATCTTCTTGGCCTCGGCACTTGGAAGCCCCCCTTCGCCAAAGCCTACGCCAATCTCCGAGAAACCATCACCCAAGCCGTTACCACCTACTGCAACGACGTTCGATCGGGCACATTTCCCGACTAACCTACCCCAATACCCCGTACACTAGGCAGTGAAGCAGAGCCAGGGAAGGCAGTTGCAGGAAGGGTCGATTCGTTGATCATTCCTGAGGAAAGTCCGGGCACCCCAAAGACCAAACTTGCTGGGTAACGCCCAGTGCGAGCGATCGTGAGGAGAGTGCCACAGAAAAATACCGCCAGGAGAATGAAGAATGAAGGATGAAGAATGAAGAATGAAGATTAGAAATAATTCAGCATTCTCACTTCAACATTCTCACTTCAACATTCCTCGGGTAAGGGTGCAAAGGTGCGGTAAGAGCGCACCAGCAGTATCGAGAGGTGCTGGCTCGGTAAACCCCGGTTGGGTGCAAGGTCGTTGGAGCGACGGTTGGTCTTTTACCCGCTCCTTGTTGCAACGGGGGAAACCTCATTGCAAAGAACCGCTTGAGGCATGAGGTAACTCATGACCCAGATAGATAACCGCCCTGACTAGACTTCACGGTCAGCATTAACGCTGGAAACGTAATGTTTATCGCTGAAATCTAGCTTCAGAACAGAACCCGGCTTATGTCTGACTCTGCTTCATCTGTCTTTCAATTAATCGTCAGCCAATCATCAAATACTTTGTCACCGAAAGAAAACTCTGCTTTTCTTTAAAATTGGGACTGAACTTTATAGATTATGCAAAGCTAGCCTCACAAATCTCTTTCTCTTCCGTGAGCTGACTTAGGATAAGCCTATTGAAGTTGTTGCCTTCGTCTAAATGGCGGAAGTTATCTACGACTTTTAAGATAAGTCCGATAGTCCGATCGGATGATGTACTAAGGTAATTCGCCAGTGAACAGTCTTTCTTCCTTACTTCAGAGTTCTGACTCCGCCACTCAAGTCGTGTCAGTAGTGGATTTGTGTGATCGGGGTTTGACGCCGACCGTAGCACCGACGCCATCCGGTTTGAATGCGTCACTCTTGATGGTAGGCGAACGGAAAAAGAGTGGTCTCATTCTATGTAAAGAATTTCATGCCGAATTCGCAGGACCGGGCGCAGCCCTTGGAAGCCCCGTCGAACAACCTTATAGAGCGGTCATTGCAATCGGATCGCCTGACATCGAAACGGCAACCAGTTCGCACGATCGTTCCCGCGCCTACGGCTTACGAATTCAGTGGGGACGCTGGCTATACACCATCTCAGATCATGAGGACCCCATCGTCCGAGTCGAAAAATTGGTGGCTGGGTTTGAAGGATTTTTTGGGCGGGCGGTGGTGATGAGCCTGCCTAGCGAAGTGATGGCGCTGCTGGTGGGCGTTTTGCCGAGCACTGTAGAACAAGTCAAACAGCGCTACAGCGGCGATCGCAAAACATTGATTTTCCCCTGCGACCAGCTTAAGGTCACGACCTTAGCCTGGAATACCCCGAGCCTTTGCAAAAACACCCCGCTCCAAACTCAAGCCACGCTTCAAGAGATTCAGCAGACCTATTCTCACATGTTACGATCGGCGTAGTTTCCGCTTCGGGATTTTTCCCCTTGTCTCCGTTTAGTATGACCGTTCAGTATCCTCGTCGGCAGCAGCAACTGGAAAATTTTGTCACTCGTCTAGGCATTCAGGCTGACGATCGGTTTCAGTGGAAATTATTGGACCTCGCGCTGACCCACTCCACGATGTCAGCAGAAAATAATTATGAGCAACTGGAGTTTGTGGGCGATGCCGTAGTAAAGCTGGCCTCCGCAGAATTTTTGTTAAAACGATTTCCAGACTTGAAAGTAGGAGACTTTACGGCGTTGCGATCGCAGTTAGTAAGCGATCGATCGCTGTCAGAAGTGGCCGATGATTTGGGTTTCGATCGGTACCTGCTGGTGGGCGGAAGTGCAGCGGCAGACCGGGCCGGACGGATGTCTCGTCTCGCCGACAGTTTGGAGGCGGTACTGGCGGTGTTGTATTTGAGTACGCAGGATTTGCACTGGATTCATCCGTGGTTAGATCCTTTATTTTTGCGTCAGTCTGAAGCGATTTTGGCTGATCCCGCCCGCCAAAACTATAAAGCCGCCTTACAAAACTGGACTCAAGGAACCTGGAAAACCCTGCCCGAGTATCGATCGTGGGAATCCAAACCCATTCATGATGATCCGGAGCGATTCACTGCTGAAGTGTGGATTCGATCGGAATGCTGTGGGACAGGACTCGGGCGATCGATTAAGGCCGCAGAACAAGCCGCTGCACAGATTGCCTTTATGAAATTTACGGTGAGCGATCGTTCAGCCTAGGAACGAGAATTAAACAACATCCAGCGATTGCATATCTCCATTCGGAGACGCTTCGCGAACGTGGCTACTACACAAACGAAGTCCATCTCCTTGGACTAGGAAACCTGTCTCGACTCGCCAATAAACATTATGGATCTTATTAAATGTGCGATTCCTTAGCAAGTCAAGGGTCATTTGCATTGGGGTGATTCCTAGCGCAGTCTTTCTATTTTTGCCTGGAGGTGCGATCGCATGGGGTAACGGGAACGCTAAAGGCATTCCACCTGTTGAGCCACTTTTTCCCTATGTTTTCCACGGAAATCGATCGTAAATCGCTGCCAATCTCCACCCAAGTCCAATCGGTTCGCATCGGAATTCTAGGGGTCGGACGGTGGGGTAGCCATTTGCTCCGAAATTTTCTGAACCACCCGTCAGTTACGGTCAAAGCCGTCATTGATCCCTGCGTAGATAATTTAGTCCGTGCGAAGGAGTGGGTCGATGAGACGAGTACCGTCCAATGGCTGACAGATTGGCAGGCGATGTTTGCCGTGGGATTAGATGCGATCGTGGTAGCCACCCCCGCCAAAACTCACTATCCCATCATCAAAGCGGCTCTCCAGCAAGGCATCCACGTTCTTGCCGAAAAACCCCTCACCCTCACAACCCTCGAAGCTCGTGAACTCTGCGTCCTAGCTGAAAAGTTTCGTGTACAGCTTGTGGTGGACCATACCTATTTATTTCATCCAGCAGTCCTGCGCGGGAAAATCGCCTTAGACGAAAATGCGATCGGGACTCTGCGCTATGGCTACGCGACCCGAACTCATCTCGGGCCTGTGCGTCAAGATGTCGATGTGCTGTGGGATTTGGCCATTCACGATCTAGCGATTCTGAATCACTGGGTGGGCGATCGGCCCTCGCGGGTCCTAGCACGCGGCAACGGCTGGCTCCAAAACGACACCCGCACAACCCTCGTGTCCCAAGGCTTAGCAGATACCGTCTGGGCAACCCTCATCTACCCCAGTGGATTCAGTGTAAATCTTCACTTTTCATGGCTCAATGGCGACAAACAACGACGGATGGCGATCGTGGG
>JAYVVL010000074.1:0-2014 GCA_043787035.1 Synechococcales cyanobacterium | reverse complement strand
TCCGTCGTTCCAAACAAATCCTCTCGCTCTGAAATAATCTTAGTGAAATCCTCTGAAACCTTTGCACAGCCTGACTTACAAATTTATGGATAGGTCTATAGAACTATCAATTACTCAAACGACCTCCGAACGGGTCGATGATCTGCCTTTAATTTTGCACCGGCTCAAGGAAATGCGGTTGGGACTCGCCTCGGCCATTGGCCATGGATAAATCTTTACGTCCTAACGGATGCAACGGATGAAATATCGCCGTTGCGTCCATTGCAGGAGAAGATTTTAGATTTGATGCGGGTTCCCCTATCCGCTTACCCATTTAAATGAGTGAATTAATTCCATGATCCTTTTTAAAATGAGCGAACTGACTGTTCTAGAAACTGCCCTAATTCTTCTCATCTAAAGTTCCCCAATCAAAAAAGGCCGTCCGATCGGATGGCCCTTTTCTTAACTGAAAATCAGTCGTTTGGAGCTAAATCAAACTTAGAACACAACCTGTATTCCTATTTGATTTCAACCTTAGCGCCTGCTTCTTCAAGCTGTTTCTTGATCGCTTCAGCATCAGCCTTAGAAACCGCTTGCTTGACGGGTGTTGGAGCCGCTTCAACAAGGTCTTTCGCTTCTTTCAGACCCAGACCCGTGATTTCACGAACGATCTTCAAGATAGAGATCTTCTTGTCAGTGGGGTACTCAGTCAAGATCGCATCAAATTCAGTCTTCTCTTCAACGACTTCAGCCGCTGCGCCGCCGCCACCCATCATCATGACGGGTGCTGCTGCTGCTGCTGAGACGTCAAAGGTTTCTTCGATTCCCTTTTTGAGTTCGACCAATTCAAGTGCGGTCAAAACTTTGATTTTTTCGATAATGTCAAGTACAGCAGACATGGATGTTCTCCTAAGTAGTGTGTAGAGATTTCAAGGATCTCAAAATTTACAATCTAGACCTATCTCACGCGGCTGTTCAAATCAAATTGAAGCCCCGCAATGATTAAGCCTCGTTAAGCGACTGGCTCTTCAGCTTTCTTGTCTGCCACAGCTTGAACGGCACGAGCAAGCCCGGTTGGGATTTCGTTGACCACTGTTGCAATGCTGGAAACGATGCTATTAACCGCTCCGGCAATTTGTGCGTAAAGCTGTTCTTTGGAGGGCAGATCTTCAACTTCCTTGAACTGGGCTGCGGTTAGCAGTTTGCCATCCATCACAGCACCAATGACTTCCGTCTTTTTGGTTGCTTTTTGGAATTCTTTATAGGCTTTAACCGCTCCGCCCACATCCTCTTTCACAAGAATAAATGCAGCCGTGTCTTTCAGAAGAGGCGCTAGTGCCGTCCACTTTTCGTTGCCTTCGATCGCCTTTCCCATAAGGGAATTTTTGGAGACCCTACAGATTGCACCTTTGACTCGTAAACGGGTCCGCAAGTCTGTGATTTCACTCACAGTCAAGCCGCGATAGTTAATCGCAAAGGCCATTGTTGTAGATTCAAGACTGGTCTTGATATCTGCAACAAGTAGTTTTTTATCCGCCAGCGTTCTACCCATTCGATATCACCTCCTTACGCGGTTACAGTATTGAAACCTCGGGTATCGAAGCTCCTAGAAATCAGCTCAAAACAAAACCTCGTTGCTTTTGACAGCCACGAGGTTTCCAAATTCAAAACGTACAACTCTTCGTTGAAATGTAGCGCTTCAAACCTCGGTAGGATTTATCAAAAATAGAACCTACTGTCTATGGCTTGCTATTCAATTTGAAGAGGGTCATTCGATAAAATTTCGCCTTCAATTGGACTTGCTGATTTCACGATTTCGTATCGATCGCATTTGACGACCGAATGTAATTAAACCATAGCTTGCGTGAAACCACAAGAAATCTACAACTTTGGTGGGTAGGTTCAGCCCGTTGATTTGCTAGGACAGCCATTGTAATCGCTGGACATCTCCCCCATGACTCAAGCGTTGTCGAATCTGCCTGACCGACTGCCCCCGTCTGACGACAATCCACCGTTTCCGCCTCTTGGTTTATGG
>JAYVVL010000073.1:0-2025 GCA_043787035.1 Synechococcales cyanobacterium | reverse complement strand
GCTCAGATTTTAGGCGCGATCGCCGCATCTAGCCTATTGTTAATTATTTTCGGCCCTGTTGCAAATCTGGGTGCAACCTTGCCGCTTAACAACAACTGGCAGCAATCGTTTGTTCTGGAAATCATATTGACCTTTATATTAATGTTAGTGATTTTTAGGGCAGCGGTAGACCCTCGATCGCACCAGAGTTTTGCTGGACTAGCGATCGGCCTAACGGTCGGGCTAGAAGCAGCTTGCATGGGACCTATTACAGGCGCGAGTATGAACCCAGCGCGATCGTTTGGGCCTGCGTTGCTAAGTGGCATTTGGCAACATCAATGGCTTTACTGGGTCGCACCTATTGTTGGCGCACAGTTGGCGATGCGGGTTTACCGATTGCTCTCAAATACTGGTTTAGATGATATTGCGGATTTGAAACAACCCATTAACTTAGGAGAATAATCATGAAACGCTTGATGTTTGTGTGTAAGAAAAACTCTGCTCGATCGCAGATGGCTGAAGGATTTGCGAAGCATTTGGGTGCAGGAAAAATCGAAGTGACGAGTTCAGGTTTAGAGAAGAGTTCGGTCAGACCTGAAGCGATCGCTACGATGAAGGATACTGGAATTGACATTACGGAACAAACTTCCAATGCTTTGAGTGAGTTCAAGCCTGAGGATTTTGATATTGTAATTTCGCTCTGTGGATGTGGGGTGAATCTGCCGCCAGAGTGGGTTCAGCGCGAGATGTTTGAAGATTGGCACTTGGACGATCCCGCCGAACAGCCCGAGATTTTTCCCCGAGTTCGAGATGAAGTGAAGGCGCGAGTTGAGACATTGATTGCGTCGATTTAATCCGGGTTTATGAATACGTGTTCATGAATGCGATCGAAAGTCAAAAATGCCCGCAGAGTGTTAATGCTATTAACCCCTACTTCATTTATATAACTCCATCAACAATGTCACAACTTACAAACACGGACAACGTGTTCAATCACCCACCGAGAATACTATTTCTCTACGGTTCCCTGCGTGAACGATCCTACAGTCGATTGCTTGCGGAAGAAGCAGCCCGGATTATGACAGACCTAGGCGGGGACGTAAAATTCTTTGATGCGCGGGATCTTCCCCTTCAGGGTAGCGTGCCAGACACCCATCCCAAGGTTCAAGAACTCCGCGAATTAAGCCTTTGGTCAGAAGGGCAAGTGTGGTCTAGTCCAGAGATGCACGGCCAAATTACGGGCATTATGAAAAATCAGATTGACTGGATTCCACTGACGATCGGATCGGTCCGTCCGACCCAGGGACGAACCCTCGCTGTAATGCAAGTCAGCGGCGGATCGCAATCATTCAATTCCGTCAATACTATGCGGCTTCTTGGTCGATGGATGCGGATGTTTACCATTCCCAATCAATCTTCAGTCGCAAAAGCCTATCAAGAATTTAATGACGATGGCACAATGAAAGACTCAGCCTATCGCGATCGTGTTGTGGATGTCATGGAAGAACTCTACAAATTTACAATGCTTTTGAGAGACAAAGTAGATTACCTCACCGATCGTCATAGCGAACGAAAAGAAGCCGCTAAAAAAGTGTCTCAGGAATGATCTTACGACTAGCAATCGACTCGTTAAGAGGAGCAAATATTGTGATTTTTCGGGTTTTGTGAATTATGACAGGACAAGGTATGGATTAATAGCCATCTAAAACCGTGATATTTTAGATGGCTGATACAATTTATTCCATAGTTCTGACGGAGTGATACGTGCATGATCGCACAACGGAATTCATTAAGGCGCAGCCGCAAAAAATTTATTGAGTGGCTGACAGCGGAGGACCGCAGTGGAAAAAGTGCTCATCACCAACAGCATCCTTGGTGGAAGGTGATGTGTCTGACGGGGGTCGATTATTTTTCGACCTTAGGCTATCAGCCCGGAATTGCCGCTTTGGCCGCTGGGGCACTCTCGCCGATCGCCACCCTAATTTTGGTGTTGCTTACCCTGTTTGGGGCGCTGCCAATTTACCGGAAAGTGGCGGCTATTAGCCC
>JAYVVL010000072.1:0-2028 GCA_043787035.1 Synechococcales cyanobacterium | reverse complement strand
AAATCTCAATGGCTGGAAACTGAAATCCGTCCGTTACTCGCCGCTACCCTGAACCGATCGGACCTTCACGATCGCCTTGCCATTTATGAGAATCGGTTCCCTAGCTACGATCGGATTGCCCGCTTCTTCGGCATGGAATTTCGCTATAACCCGACCCGCAGTTACCGCGAACTCTTGGGCAACCAAGTCGAGACCCAGCAACTCTTGGCAAAATCTGCAATCGCCGAAGCGGAATACATCGAAGCCACCCATCGAAAACGGATTTCAGAAGATGAAGCGATCGCCTTACAACGGGCTATGACCTATCAAGATCAACGAATTCGGTCGGCGATCGAAGAAAAGGTCAGTGAAGTGCGAGTACAAGTTTTGTCCGTTTTGCAACGTCAACTTCAACAGGTGGTCGATCGTGGTTGGATATCCGGACGATTGCCCGTGGGAATGCAACGGGATCTCGAATCGTTGGCTCAATCCGCGAAAGTTCTCACCCAAACGGATCAAAGCTTTGCCGATATTGCCACGCATCTCACTCAAGTCAACGCAACGGGACGCGACCGGACTCAACCGGAATCCGAACTCCAACACCAAGTCCAACACCTGCTCAACCAAATCCAAAGTCACCTTACTGTCCCAGAATCTGAACCCTTGGAGACTCTGGACCGAGCGGCCTTTGTGGACTTTGGTTGGGACCTACCGACTGCGGCTTGATGCGCCATTGCGCGGGGGACATGAGCTGTTAAGTCAGCAGCTTTATTGTCCCCAATCTTAAACTCTCAACATTATGAGCCACTTCGCCTCCATGCAAACGCAGCTTGTCAACCCCGACGCCCTTCTGAAGGGTTTACAAGCTCTTCTCACTGAACACCATATCAACGCGATCGTCGAAGTCTACAATCCGGCAACCCTTCTCGAAAATGCTTATGACGCATCCTCACCGCCTCAGTTCGCGAATCTGATCATTCGTCGATCGCACCTCAATACCTCCAACCGCTATTCCCTCCTAGATGTCGGCTTCAAACAAAATCAATCGGGAACGTTTGAATTAATCGCTGACGATTGGGATTTACGACAAAATGCGATCGGTCAGGCGATCGGGAATTCAACCGAATTTCTTCGCTTGGTCCAAGTGCAATACAACATTGCAATCGTCCAACAAACAATGTCTCCCCATCTCTGGAATCATTCCCAAATCCAAACCTTAGACGACGGCACTAAACGTCTCGTCCTGACCCAACGCCCGATCGAAGTCATCACCCTTTAGGAAATACACCATGCAAACCCAACCGCAAATCGTCATCGACTTTCTCCCCGATGGCACAATGAAACGCGAAGTCTTGAATGCTCAAGGCACGTCCTGTGAAGCGTTAACAAAACCTTTGGATACGATCTCCCGTCCCGATATTACCTACAAACCTGAATACTTTCTAGAAACCGTAACTGAAACGATCAATACAACAGTTGGAGGATAACGAAATGGGACTAAATCTCGTCGATATCCACGCTCGGTTTAATGCTGGAATTAGCACTGTAGCGATCGATTCTCCAACGGGAGCTGAAATGTCAGTTGTCAACCATATTGCGATCGAATTCCTTATCAATCTCCCAATGACCCGTCGAATGCGCGTCCTCCTCTGGGATACCGCGAGACAACTCCAAACTGTCACCTGTCCCAACTCTGGCGACTACACCCTCACTCCTGATGGTGCCGCTGGAACGTCCGGTGCTCCAGTGGATTTGCTCAAATACATCCTCGCCCTTTGTACTGGAGATGTCCCATCCACCCACGTCCGATCGCTCTTCATCGTCAAAGATATCTATCCATACATCTCCGGTCCTTCTGCGAGTCCTACGGTCATCCGCTGGCTCAAGGAAGTCTGTTATGCCTTAAAACGATCGCAGCACCGATTAATCTTGCTTCACGACGGTGAACATACGCCTGTTGTCTTCCAGGATTTAATCGCCAATCTCACCCATCCACTCCCGGATGAAAGTGAAGCTACTGCGATCGTCCAACGTCGAATTACAGCACTC
>JAYVVL010000071.1:0-5966 GCA_043787035.1 Synechococcales cyanobacterium | reverse complement strand
CGAGGTGCGGTTTGTCGGGGTTTCTGGCATTGAGCGTGCGGGTAATGGCTTCTAGATGGCCCACGAGATCGGCAGCGGCTTTCTTCGGGTCCATGCCGCTGTAGGTGAAGCCAATCAGGTCCGACAATCGGTGATCTCGGAAGACGATCGCCAAATCGCCATTCTCTGTTTTTAAGGTGTAGGGCTGATAGAGCATTTCGGGTTCATGGACCGTCCCGTAACCGTCCCGGTGGAAAAAGTGCTTCAAGCTCCAGCCCAGCACCGCTTCGTCAGAACAAATCCACTTAATGTCCTCTGCGGCAATATACGGCAAAATCGCGGGACTCACCGATTGCTCAGACGGCCATAGTCCACGAAGCTTAGTCCCAAATCGATCTTCATACATCAAGCGAGCCTTACGCAGATGTCGCTCAATGTCATGGGGATACTGATGACGCTGTTTGGGGAGTGCCATCCCAGAAACGGCTACTCGTCCTGCATCGGTGTCGGCAAGCAATGGCAAAATTGGATGCGTGTAGGGCGTGGTGGTAACTTCGATCTGCCCTGATTCTTGCATCGCCCGATGCTTGGGGATGATTTGGCTCAAGATTTCGCGGTGTTTGGCAATAATGCGCTGCCGATCGCTCAGGCTAAAATCTTTGCCCTGATCCAGCCAAGTCCGAATCTCAGGGTCATCCCAGAACAACGGATCAATCCAGGTTAGGTTGTGCCAAGCCAGCAGATCACCGTAATCGCGATCGGTCCAGTTTGCCATGCACCAGCTTCGGCCCTTTTCCTGACGCTGATCATAGAGTTCGCTGTAGCGAGGATGGGGATCGATCATCGTTCGATGATGGGCATCAAAGAAGTGCTCAATGATGAATTCTTTGGTCTCACTCGTGAGCTGGTCGATCGGCGTGAGGGTCGCTTTGAGGTAAGGATCCAGCGCCCTACCTTCCACATAGTCCTCAATCTGCATCATCAACGATGGCACCAGATTAACCGTTTGGTGCAGCTTGGGATAGCGTTCTAGCAGCAGGATGAGGTCGAGGTAGTCTTTGGTCCCGTGGAGCCGCACCCAAGGCAAGCGATATTCACCTGCGGCCACCCGACTTTTGTAGAGAGGTTGGTGCTGATGCCAGATGAACGCGACGTGGAGAGGATGAGTCATAGGGATTGCGGTCTACGGGGGTGCAAAGGACACGATACATTCTTTACCATTATCGGAAGTCATGGGAAATAAAAATGGATTCTTAAGATGGATTTCGGGATTATACCGATTTTGAGTCCTCCCCGATCGCACTTACACACGTTTCCACCGCCGATCGCTCCTGCATGGCCAAGACCAATCGATCGAAGGCCGATTGATTCGTTTCAATGAGCGTTTTCGCCTGCAAAATCGCCGATCGTTCTTTTTGCATGACGTCTAGGCCCGGAATACTAGAGAGCACTGTGCGAAACTTCAGCCGATCGTCTGCGCCGCCTTCGGATGCTTTGTAAACAAGCTGTTCCGCTGCAATTCCAGCCATCCACACAGTACAAAAGCGATCGAGCCACTGACTCGAAATCTTGCCCGATCGCAAATCCGCGTCTAAGGCTGAGGTGTCAAACTGCACGCCGCCCTGCCCAGAAAACCCCTTCCGAATCGCTTCCCAAGCACTCACCGAATAATCCGTCACCGGAATCTCCAGAAGCTGCGCCACCAAAAAATGTCCGGCCTCATGTCGAATAATCCGTTCCCGATGCAGGGGTGAAAACGCCGCAAGCCAGTCCAGAAGAAGGTTTCCGCCCTTGCCCTCCAGACTAAAAACATCCACCGTCACAGCGGTCAAAACGGCCCCAACCACGATCGCTGGAATGGCACTAGAAAAGTTCAACAAGGGTCCCAACAACACCGAAAGCGTCATCAAAAACACCCCGATCGCCAATAGGTTTAACGTTAATTCATTCATAAACAATGACCTTATCTATTTTTCACTTTAATTATTTTTCGCCTTAAAGAAGGTCTCTAAACTTTCACGATCGCCCACGTAGCGCCAATGCCACGGTTCGTAGGTGACACCTTGCTTATTATTCTTCGGAAACGACATTTCAAAGTTGAATTTCGTCGCATTGGCTTGGAGCCATTTAAACGCGTCCGTATTTTCAAAATCAGGACTGAGATTCGTAGCTGGGACATTGCCATCACCAATATCGATCGCATATCCGGTGTGGTGTTCACTGTAGCCAGGGGGCGCACTCACATTGGCCCGTTCATCAGCAGTTTGCGATCGCTGCTGCTTGACGTCGAAGAAGACGCCTTCTTGATCTTTGATCGATCGAAAGGCGGACAACGGCACCAAACTAATGTCTGCTGCTGCCGCCTCACTCACCATGGATCGGTAGGCGGCAGCAGCAGATTTGCGCAGCCGGATGCCCCCGTCAGCGTTGATGGCTTCGAGTTCGGCTTCGGGGGATTCTGTGTACGGATAATGGCCGAGAACCGTATTGGGCGAGGAGGCAATGGGTAGGGTAGGTTTTTGGACGTTTTTGGAGGAATTAGTGGCGAGGAGTTGAACAATAGTCGTGATGAGGATTAATCCCGTTAGCCCCAGCGCTAACCCCTGCCAGACGGCAATCTTACGCCTTGGAGGGGCGATCGGTGGCGTTTCTCGGACGGCCTCAGGAAGATCCTCAAAGGATTCAGCCGTTAGTTTATTCACCGCTTTTGGCGGCGGCTTTGTCTTGCCGGACTTCCCTGGTTGACGCCTAGGTTGATCGGGACGATTGGCTGAATTACTCACGCTAAATACTCCTGACTTAATCCTGAACGATAGCAAACCGGACGTCCCCAAGCTCAATTCTGGTGGCTTTCAGAATCATGTTCACCTAGAATTGGGGGCCGGGGGGTCTCCGGCAATCTCACCTTAGAGACAATCCTTCAGTGCGGTAATCACGATGTCCTGCTGTTCAGAAGTCAGCTCCGGAAACATCGGCAATGACAACACTTCGAGAGCCGCCCGTTCAGAATGCGGGAAAGATCTCGCCGTTTCGCTAAGGGCAAAGCGGCCTGATTGGTAGACGGGCTGAAGATGCAAGGGCAGTGGGTAGTAGATATTGGTGGAAATGCCGCGATCGCTGAGTAAGCTTCGCAGCGTATTGCGATCGACTTTACCGCCACCTTTGACCCGGATGGTGTACTGGTTCCAGGTGCTTCTGCCGCCCGTGGAGGCTTGGGGCAAGGCGATCGCCTCTAGATTTTCGAGACCCGCTTGGTAACGAGAAGCAATCACCGTTCTTTGCTCAATCCATTGATTGAGAAACGGGAGTTTAACACTGAGGATAGCGGCTTGAATCGCATCTAGGCGACTGTTTAGACCAAATTCTTCATGGTAATACACGTCGGTGCGGCCATGGTCTCGCAAGACGCGGAGTCGTTGGGCTAGCTTGGGGTCGTCAGTTGTGAGTGCCCCGCCATCGCCACACGCGCCTAGGTTTTTGGTGGGGTAGAAACTGAAACAGCCGATGTGGCCGATCGACCCGACCTGTTGACTTGCCCATTCAGTCCCGGTGGATTGGGCACAGTCTTCAATGATAAATAGGTTGAATTCTCGGGCGATCGCTCCCAATGTCGTCATATCGATCGGATGGCCAAATAGATGAACCGGGACAATGGCGCGGGTTCGCGGGGTAATTGCGGCGGTAACTTGGTCTAGGTCCAGATTGTAGGTCACTGGGTCAATGTCAACAAAAACCGGAGTGGCCCCGGCGGCACTAATCGTTTCAGCGGTGGCAATGAAGGTAAACGGCGTTGTGATGACTTCATCGCCCGCCTTAATATCGAGGGCACGAATCGCCATATAGAGTGCATCGGTTCCGGAGTTGCAGGCCACACATTCCTGCGTCCCGACATAGGCCGCAAGCTGATGCTCAAAATCAACCACCGCCTGCCCGCCGATATAACGTCCGGAGGCCAGTACGCGTAAGGCCGCTTGATTGATTTGGTCGCCGATGTGTTCAAACTGACGCGAGAGATCGAAGGGAGGAATGGTCTTCACAGAAAGCCGTAGGTGAAACGCCCTCGCTATTGTTTCAATAAAACGAGTTACAGGCAAGTCCTTAGCTTGGAGGATTTTGGTTGGATGGCGTGATCCTAGAGACGATCGTTGGATCATCTCGTCACTCGATCGCGCAGCACCACGAGGTTTGAGGCGGCAGCGGAGACTTTGATAGGTGCGATTTTGGTCGGGGCTGACGAGGTAGGCCGAGCCATGTTTTTGGGGAGAGGCGTCCGGCTTTTTGAAGGGCTTTGAGTTCTTTTGGGCTGAAGGATGCTCAAAAAGAAGAACCCGACTCCGATCAAAAAGACGACACAGCCGACAGCAAAACTCACCAGCGATAGCGAGATTAAGGCGCTCTGATTCACCAAGGCCCGAAAGGCGAGGAGTCCCGTGCTCGTAATTAAGGTTAAGCACGCCACATTCAGATAAAAAATCGATCGAGTCACTCGCCTAGATTGTCGCCTGATGGCTTTTCGCCAGAGTTTTGGCAGACTATGGGGCAATGAAATCCGGGTTTTCTCCAGTCGGATTTGATGGACGATCGCAACGCCCAGCATAAGGCCAGAGGCAACCACCATGACAGCAGCGTTGAGAATCAGTTGGACGAGCTGAGTAGTCTGTTCTAACGTCATGGGCAGATTAATAAGGGCAGAGAGGAGGACAACCATTAATAGGCAGACACCCAGTAAACACACATGCGGTGAACGTAAAGCAGCGATTCATGCGACTAATTCAATTGTACTATAAAAAGCTCGTTTGAATAACAAGTTTGGTCAAAAATAACGTGCGTTTCAGACTTGTTTGAATCCTAAAGAAATTATGATGATTAACGGCAGCGGTCCCACTAAAAGATCATTCTTTAGGAATTGTTATTTCATTTAGAAAATCTTTCCACAGCGATATTTAGCTTTTCCACAATGCGCTCTTTGTTTTCCACAGGTCTCCCCATTGATCGATCGATTCATTTCCACCAGATGACTCACCTGTCCACTACATAAGGCTCTAACTAGGGCATGTCCAACGCCATCATCTTTAAATTAGATTTCTGAAAACTCCTTCCTAGAAACAGTTTCAGCGATAGTAATTCATATGAATTACTCAAGAAGCGATCGATTTATCCTTGAGATCCCGCGTGAAATTTAGTTTTCTACGTTTTCCACAGGGGTTGGGGATGACCGATCGACCGATGTGCCCAAATTGGTAGAATGTCTCTATTCATACCCGTATAAATACGCTCTACAAACCCGTTCAGCAGTGAGAGAATTCCCATCACTTGAGCAATTGTGCGGATGTTTCTCTGTAAAGTAAGCAAAATGAGGCTTTGCCATCACGGCTTACAAGTAGCATCTGTCTTCGAGTTTCAATTCGTCACTTCCCTCTTTATCATGAGCTTTACACCTATGACTTCTACGATCGCCCTAATGGCCGAACTCCCTGAAACGCTTCATGAAGCGTTGACTCAGTACGTGGAGAAGCATCCGGATTGGAACCAAGATCGGGCAATTGCAGCGGCGCTATCGCTTTTCCTGCGTCAGGGTCCAGCGGAGTCAGTGAGCGATCGCTGCGTAGAAAGCTATGAAGGGCCTTACGAGACGACGATCGTGGCCTGAGTGTGAGCATTGGTTTCAAGCTTCGACGTCTACGCTTGACGTTAAGAAGTATGAATAGGGGCGTAGTCGGGTTTGGGATGTCAGGCCGTTTTCCCTTTTAATAAAGGTAGGGAGCGATAGACATCGTGAGCTAAGTATTCGCTGAGGTGATCTTAAAGATGGCTTATTACTGGTTTAAAGCGTTTCATTTAGTGGGAGTGGTCTCGTGGTTTGCGGGACTTTTTTATCTGCCTCGTTTGTTTGTTTATCACGCAGAGGCGGAAGAGCAGCAGGTTGAACCCGCGCGATCGATTTTGCGCCAGCAGTTTTCTGTGATGGAAAAGCGGCTCTACGGCAT
>JAYVVL010000070.1:0-2039 GCA_043787035.1 Synechococcales cyanobacterium | reverse complement strand
ACCGCAGTTTCGGCAAGGGGGAAGGGCGATCGATTAACTTCAGGGAACCTTGCAACAATACTAGTTGCAAGGTTATTGCCAGGAAGGCTTCCAGAGACTGGCGGCATACCTGAGGGGTGATAGGGATTCGGCGTCAGTTTTAGAGAATTCGTTGGATTAATCCAAGGACGAGGCAAAGATAATGGGTCCGAGCTAAGAGTGGTCTGTACAGGTTTAAAGATATAAGCTGAGTTTACATCTTGAACATATTTATCGGACACGTACGGTTCATAGGGATCTTTATTCGTTAGATTGAGCTTCAGAAGCGTGTCTTGCAAAGCGTCTAACTCTGGAGCACTATCTGATTTAGTCAGATCCGTAACCGGAAACGTCCCAGTTAGAAGTGCGCTCTGCTGTCGCGTATCGTACTCATTTACGGTATCGGGGATATCTATGTTTCCACCCGCTGCAACACTATAGTTTGTATTGATCGCATTCCCTTTCAGATTGTGGTCTTGAACAGGGAAGAGATAGTAGAGCGCTGGAAACTTCGGAAGCACTACAGGACGAGCCTGGTTAGCAGCAGTCAGAACATCGGGTGGGACCGGACTCGCTGGATTTATCGGTTTTGACAAGTCAAAATTAGTTGGAATATTCAGGGCACCACAGAGACGTGAAAGCGCAAGCCTATGTTTAACAACATCTCTGTCTACACTATTACTACTGGATGCCTTCAAGCGAAGTGCCGGGTCAGTAATATCTTTTTCAGGTGTTCCGGAAGCACCAATCCCATCAAACCCAAACTCATCAGGATCACAAGCAGTCGGAAAAACAGAAAGCTCCGTCTGAGTCTTAGGATCATCACCGCCTCGGGTATTAAACGCATAGTAGCCAAAGATCGGAGAAGGACGGAAACCAAATGTCCGATCGCGACGGATCTGATATTTCAGCATAATCATTTCCGCGAGCCTCAGTTCCGGCCTGTTCACTGCCTCAGCCGCTGAACTATCATCCGTATATTTTTGTCGCAGAGCAGAAATATAGGTTTCTGGTGGAACATCATAATAATCACGGGGCTGATAGGAGATGCCACGGCTACCTCCGAGAGTATACCCAGATTTGCTCAACTGAACTTCAGGTAAGACTTCCCCATTACCCTTATCTCCATCCATCAACTCATAAAGGGCCTCGCCTAGTGACGCCATCAGCTTTTGACTACCATCATTTTTCGCAACATCAAAGCGTTGCACCATGTCTATTTCATAGGCCATCATCCCTAACGTGCAAGAGGCTGTCTGGATGTAGGTTTTGTCTGCGACCGACAAATTTTGATAGGATGTCCCATCATCTAAAGTCTTCAAGGCACGACGCAAATTCGAGAAATTTCCCCACATGGTTAAAGCAGGATGGGGATGCATGATGCCAACCTCTTGTACAGGAGGAAATGCTCCTTTTGGATCACCCGCAAAATTAGCTAGGTTATTGAGCGCAATTCGCAGCGGTTGGCCTGTCGCCAAGGATGTCTCAAACGCAGCAGGAGTCTTCTGTGGCGGTTCAAACTCCCATCCATTTGTCCCTCGCCCCATAAAGAAGTCAGACATCAGACTAAGCTGATTGTTAGCCGTATCCCGAAACCGCGTCGGCACAAAATCGATCGAATCCCGTAAGGTCGTTGGGGTACCCGGATGGGCCGTCGAAGCCAAGCAAGCAACCGGATAATCCTTCGTAAGCGTATTGTTCAGATCGGTGTGATAGATCGCAGTCGCCTGCACTGCCGACAGATTGTCCCGCAGCGTTCGATGCTGCCGATTGATATGCTTCAAAAACTGAGTTGCCGATCGGACAGGGTAGGGCGCGACTTCAGGTGGATAAAGCGGATCGCCTTCCCTCTCAGTTTTGGTTGGATCAATAATATTATCGGTTGGATCAATATACTTGTCCCCATTCGTATCACGAGGCATTGTCCAACCGAACAGGTTTCCTAGCTCAAGCCGCTCACCCACAATTACGCGTAGTCCTTCGTTCCGCGCACGACGCTCCCAGTAGCCATCATTCCCAAC
>JAYVVL010000069.1:0-5982 GCA_043787035.1 Synechococcales cyanobacterium | reverse complement strand
AACGCGACCCCAAGGCGATCGCCAATCTTCTAAATTCCAGGACAATGCCTCTCAACACAACAACAAAGATTTCGTTGAAAGGCGACGTTCTGCAATTGCTATTGGAATCGTCGGAAGAACCCGATCGTGAAAAACTACTTCCAATCGTTCGAGGGTTTCTGGTGAAGTTGAAGATAGTCGGCGTTGAACGAGTTCGGGTCTATGGGCGATCGCAGGGTCAAGAGGTTCCAGCATGGACCAGCGAATTTGAAATTGTCGAAACTCAAGATCCAATCCCAACCCCAGCCGTTCCACAGAAGCAAGTACAATCCTTCAGACTTACTGGGGCCGCTGAAGCCTTACCAAAAACACCACAGCAGGAACGGGTTGCAAAGTCGAATGCGATCAGCTTGGGCATTAGCGGTGCGATCGGTGGGATACTCCTCTCCCTACCGATGATCTGGATAGCCTTTCAAGTGCCAAGCATATTGGGTTTGGGTCCGATATACTTTATCAGCATTGGCGTTGTGGTCGTGATCGGGTATCTTTCAGGTTTCTCGCAAGGGTTGAAACTTTTTGATGTTCAATGCCCGTCCTGCTCGCACGCTTTCCAGATTTCGGGAGATGTCGGAGATTGCCCCGCCTGCCGAGAACGGCTGTTTATAGACGATCGCGGTAATTGCCAAAAATCAAGATCAGCCGACTGATTCTTCATCCGGCAACCTAACCACGTAACCTGCGGCAAGGAGAGTCTCGATCGCAACGTTGATATTCTCCGATCGTTGTTGGGCGTTGAAACCAAGAATGGCGCATCGTCGTTGACGGATTGATTCAAGCCGTTGGAGGAAAGCGGGGTTGCCGTCGCGGTCCTCTGTTTCCTGCATGAATTCTTCAAAAGGCTTACCGTCGGTCGTGCCCGTTCGGGTTCGTTCCTTCTTTTTTGGAAGAAGCGATCGTGCCCAAGCATCCTTAGCGATCGCTTCCTCCTCATCTATCCGAGCCAATTCAATGAGTCGGGTCTGCTCGTAGTTATCGATCGACTGGTTCAGCCAATCTTCACGGACGGCCTTCAGATCATTAGCGATTGTTTGCTGCGAAACCGAGTAACTTCGGAGTCTTGAAATCTCTTCTGCAATCTGTACCTGAGTCAATCCCTCCAGGCGCATCCTGGCAATATCCGCACGATCGCGCAGAACCTCATCAGCCGTGCGCTTTGGGCCTTTTGCGGAGTCTCGATCGGCGCTTCGGCTATTCCTTTTTTTCTGAGAAAGTCCTTTAGTCATAACAAGACCCATGGCACAAGACTTGATTTTAACAATTATCGAAGTCGGATCCGTTTTTTACAGCACTTTTGGTCCGCTTCTGGCACTCTTTTAAGGCTCTTTGTCTATTTACTAACAACGCCTTTATCTATTCATGTAATCGCTCTACCCCCTCTAGTCTTGTGAGGATTTCGAGTAACTTCGACTTCTCAAAGAGATTATTCAGTTTTCACATCAGAGATACTCTGTATCTCGCGATAGCCAACTTGAATGGCTGAGTAGTTATGAATCGATTGAAAGTGTACTAATAGAGTATCTATCACAGGCAGCACGAGATTCATGAGAGGTTTAATGTTTCATGAAGCCTCAGTAATCTAACGAATCTCAAACATTCAATCAGATGTATTCACACTATCATCAGGATGCTTACCCAAGATTCAAAGTACTGCCAATGTTCAACTTGAAGAAGTTCACTGTCATCTTTTCTGTTGCTGCAATCGCGATTGGGTCAATCCCACTCGTATCTGATAATGCACTAGCAAGAGGTGGTGGACGTAGCTCCAGTGGTGGTGGACGTAGCTCCAGTGGTGGTAGTAAAACGGTGAACGTCAAAGGCCACACAACAAAAGATGGTACTTATGTTGCTCCTTATACACGGTCTGCCCCTGGTAAGGGTATTAATACTACATATGGTGGCAACTCCTCCCTGAATCCATCTAATAGCAACTCCTCCCTGAATCCATCTGTTGGAGCTTTTGAGTTTAACAGCACATCTTTGAAGAAATCTTCATACCCATATCCGGGGAATCTTGCAGGGCTAAAGCTACACGAAAACGATAAGGAAGCTTATGTGTCTCCCAATGGAGACTACGGAATGGGTTTAGCATACAGCGCTCAAGGAAATGTTGATTTCTATCAGATGTATATGGACTGGGGAACTAAATCAGTTCAGCAGCAGCAGTACAAAACAGCACTGAATTGGTTTAATAAAGCTTTAGCAATCCGACCTAGCTCCTCTGAAACGATGCAAGCAATTCAATCAACCAAATCGCTGCTCGTAGGAAATAGAAGGTAAATCAAGAGTTCGTGGCACAATTTTACGCGTATCCCGAATCAATCTCCTAAGCAGATCAGGAACGCCGTCATGCACACCGTGAAGGGGTTTGTACGCTTGCACCCACTTCGACAATTTCGGACTGATTGCGATCGACTCGGGCGGCTCGTCTCATAGGGCTTGAGAATTTCCTTCAGGATGAAATTTGTGTGCCGTCGTCAAATTGGATGAATTCATACGGAGGCATTGAATAGGGGGAAGGTGCGATCGTCCTTAGGATGGTCGGGGCTTTTTTATTGCTGAGTCAACTTTTCCATTAACTCTCGAACGCCTAGCGCTTCCTGTGCCAAATTCAAGGATGCTTCAATAGAACCTGAATCTCTGCTCTGGATTCCGACTAGAGCCGCCAAAAACTCAACTTGCGCCGCAGTGATGACATGCCGGGTCTGCTTATCGGTCATAACGGCGCAATCATCGTACAACCGGGCGATCGTGTCTCGTACGATTTCAGCAGTCCGCAACGATGTTGACAGCCTTGTGATGGCTAATGTCTCAGCAATCGATCGCACTTGCTCTAGTCTCCGCTCATGCTCAATGTGCGCTTCACCCTGTATCCCCTCAAGTCGGATCCGATCAGACTCTAAGTCAAATTTCAACACCCGATCGACCCACTTCCCTTTCTGGCACCATTCCCGAAAAAGCCGGGTACTGTTTTCAGCCCGTCTTGATGCTTATAAACCTGATACGCAGATTCTAGCGATCGAGTTGGCCCCAAATCCCGATAACAGGTGAAACCCTGGTAACTTTTAGCGGTGTCGAGGTCGTTGTTAAATTCCCATGGGGTCATGAGGGAGGCGATCGGGGAAGGTGCCTTCTGTTATTCCCGATCGCTATTCCTCAGCAGGAAACCCTGACAACGTATCTAACGTCTATCGGGGTTTCCAGCGGTTACTACAAGACAAGCAGTTTAACCGTATCTCATTACTACCCCAGAGACCTGCTACTGCGCCTATACCAAAAGTGGCAATTCCACCAACTACGGCTTGCCCGATATTAAAGCCTTTTTTATTAGCAATTACCTGATTAGAGCCACATCTTGGACAGGCAATTTGAGATCCAGAATTCACTGCAACTTGAGGTCCAGAATTCACATTAATTTGAATCGTATTGTTTATAGGAGAGTCTGCTTTTCGTTCTGGAACCTCAATATTAGGACGTAGACTTGATCGCTCTTGTTGAACGTCGATATCTTGAGTGGGTGAGCCTATGTATTTTGATATCAAATGCCTTGCCCTGCTAAAATCTAATAATTTATCTGCTAGGAAAATTACTGTATCTGAATTGGAGGCTGCTTCTAAATATTTCAAATTACTAGTCATAGAGTCTACTAATTTGAAATAAATAAATCCATACTTCAAGGTTGTAGGTGGAAAAAACTGAAGTGCCTCAATCCGGTTGTACGAAATTATTTTTTCTCCTTTGGGATGAGCAGATGGAAAGCCTCCTAGTCTTTCTATCAAAACTCCCCTTTCTTTAACAGTCAAAATTGAATTATTTCCTTCACACTTAAGAAGATTAGAATCTTTATTGACAGAACTAATCGACGAATTTTTAACAGGACTATTTTCAATATTTGAAGAATTTAAATCAAGACTAGAGTAAAGATCAAATTCTTTTTGCCATGATGGAAAGTCACTATCAGTTTTCTTTCCATAAATTCTGACTTTTTCTATAGCAATAGGTTCAAGTTTTTTCAGAGAATTCCAAATGTATGAGACAAGTTGTTCTTGTGGCGGAACAGTAGGAGATTCTAGAAGTAGTTGCAAACAGCCTTCCTTAAGTTCAGCTTTTGCCACAATCTGCCTCGTTTGAAGCTGACGATTCATAAGTGTCGCAATTGCTTGGGCATTCCCTTGTTTCGCTAATTCGAGTAAGTTTTGCTGAGTCATAGTGTTTTGTCTAAAATTATAGTTTTAGTTATTGCGAGGACTGGTTCCACAACATGGGCATCCAGGGTCATCTGGAAAGTGATGCAGGTTATACCTTAACAATCTGACTGAATAAAATATGTGATCTCATCCCAGAAGCGTCTAAACTGCCACATTGGCAAGATCGATTGCCTTAGTCAAGACATCCGTAGCCACCTGACGGTAGAACGTGGCACGACTGCACCCAAGCTGCTCAAAGATTTCAGCTATCGGAGGCTAGACATCAATCACCATTTCTTGCAGTCGGTCTTGCTTCCGTTCGACCTCAGAAAGCCGCGCTATTAACTCCAGAAGCTTCGACTTCCCGACGACGGCATCACTGGGGAGGTCGGTCGCTCCGAGCGCATACCTGAGGGCGTCAATAATCACCCGAGTCTTATCCTCTCCCGACTGTTGGATCCGATCGTCAATCACGGCCAACAAATCAGAAGGACACCTAAACGTTATTTTCTGAGCTTCCATTGCACTCCCCTAACGTGGATCCGTAAGACCTCTAGTCTAACATTAAGTCTTACGATCTCGGAATGAGACTTGCATCCAGGAGGGCCTTTTATCCTTTATCGCCTAGGATGTAAGCATAGTATGAAGTCTAGCTATTTAGACTTACATATTAGATTACTTTTATATAATAGAGAAGCGGGTAAGACACTATCAGACATTAGCTTACAGAGGATTTAGGATGCGACTAGTAGGATACACAAGGGTTTCAACAGTTGACCAAGCCGATAACACCTCTCTAGAAGACCAGAAAACTAGGATTCTGTCTTACGGGGTCGCAATGGGACATGAGGTCGTCAAATGTTTTTCAGAGGTCGCCAGCGGGAAGGATGCAGGGAACCGCCCTGAGTTTCAAGGCGCGATCGCTTTGCTGCGAAGTGGTGAGGCTGACGGCTTGATTGTTGCCAAGCTCGATCGCCTAGGCCGGAACGTGACGGACCTCCTTAAATTAGTGGATGAGGTCATCGCGCCTTTGCGGAAGAGCCTTATCATCCTGGACCTGCAAATAGACACATCGACCCCGGCAGGAAGAATGATCTTGACGATGATGTCAGCTATGGCCGAGATGGAGCGCTCCGTCATTCGTGAACGGGTCGAGCGTGGACGGCAAGCAAAAGCCGATAAGGGCGGTTATGCCTACGGTGCCCCGCCCATTGGTAAAAAAGCTGTTGACGGGGAACTGGTACCGGACGAAGCAGAGCAAGCAACGATCTCACTCATCCATCGCCACCGAAAGTCTGGAAAGTCCCCACAGAAGATCGCAGATTTCCTAAACGCTCAAGGCGTCGCAACAAAGCGCGGGGGAACTTGGCATCACAGCACCGTTCGGAAAGTGTTGGAGCGATCGGTGTCTTAGCTGTAAGGTTGACTCAGAGCAAACCCTGGTCAACCTATGCCAAATCTACAACTCGCATCAACTAAGATTCCCGCCGAGCTTATGGACCGTCTAAAACGGTTTACCGAGTTGTCTGGAGTAAACCAAAGCGCCGCCATAAGACAGGCGATCGAGCAATTCTTAGACAGTGCCGAGTCTACCGGGTTGGCTCAGTTGACCCAGCGTGAAGGTAGTTTTAAACCGTCTGAGCTTGTGGCAAGGGTTGATGCGATCGGACGGTGAGTAAGTTCAGCTTCTTCTTACATTCTCCGCAGCGCAATTAGAGCTTGATTCACCTCTTTGCCCTTATCTTCAATCACAGCTAGT
>JAYVVL010000068.1:0-5994 GCA_043787035.1 Synechococcales cyanobacterium | reverse complement strand
GGGTCGGACGCTGACTTCTTTGTCGAGCAGTACTTTCTTGATGCTTCGGTAGGTTTCTAGACGAAGTTTGTCCTTCGCTTTCATGGCCGTTTTGATGTGTTCGCTGATGCGATCGATGAGCGTCATGGGGACGTGTCCTATGAATTGTAAAGTTCTACCAAATTTTCTTGCCGACTTAAAATTTTCCTTATGCCTTACATAAGAAAATTCTATTAGTATTCTGTGAACATTCTAATGCGATAGACTTGGCAGACGATCGCGAAGTTTGCCACAATGGACGCCATTGTATTAATGAACCTTTCTTTGTTCGCTCTGAACATAAACAGCATGAACACGGCGGATCCTCTTCTGTAAAACTTTATCTATTCACTAGTTTAAAATATCTTTGATAAATTTTTTGCTCTGGCGAGATCTAGGACAATCGTCCCCGATCTCTGATGTTAATCTTGCGTTGAAAGCGTTTGAGGGCTTGATGTGATTCGTTCTGCAACTCTAACCTTCCCGACCGCTCCGGCTATATCGTCTGATAACAACCGTCTCTGTCTGCTAGCGGGAAACTCCAACTCAGTTCTGGCCAACGAGGTGGCGAGGTATCTGGGGATCGAGCTGAGTCCTATGATTCGTAAAAGTTTTGCTGATGGCGAAATTTACGTTCAAATTTTGGAATCGATCCGGGGGTGTGATGTCTACATCATGCAGCCAACCTGCCGTCCGGTGAATGATCATCTAATGGAACTGATGATTATGATTGATGCGTGCAAACGGGCGTCGGCCCGACAAATTACGGCGGTGATTCCCTACTATGGGTATGCTCGCGCCGATCGTAAGACCGCTGGACGTGAATCGATTACGGCCAAACTTGCGGCCAATCTGCTGACCCAAGCGGGAGCGAATCGGATTATTGCGATGGATCTGCACTCAGCTCAGATTCAGGGCTATTTTGATATTCCGGTCGATCATGTCTATGGATCCCCGATCCTAGTGGACTATCTCAAGAGTAAAAAGCTTGAAGACATTGTGGTCGTGTCGCCGGATGTGGGCGGGGTGGCCCGTGCCCGTGCGTTTGCAAGCCGCCTAGGCGATGCTCCGTTAGCAATCATTGACAAACGTCGTCAGGCACACAATGTCGCTGAAGTGATGAATGTGGTTGGGGATGTCCGAGGGAAAACGGCAGTACTGGTCGATGACATGATCGACACAGCAGGGACCATTTTCGCAGGGGCAAGGGTGCTTCGAGAACATGGTGCGCGGCAGGTCTATGCCTGTGCGACTCATGCAGTTTTCTCGCCGCCTGCTATTGAGCGATTGTCTAGTGGGTGTCTTGAAGAAGTGATTGTGACCAATACTATTCCCATTCCTGAGGATCAGCGTTTTCCACAGTTGCGAATTTTGTCAGTCGCCACTTTGATCGGTGAAACCATTTCGCGGGTTCATGAAGAATGTTCTGTTAGCAGTATGTTCCGTAGTTAAAGAACGCAGAGGCTCCCAATCATGGGGGTCTTACCTGACCATTTTAATCCCGTTACAAATAGGTTGCAAACATCTCTGGCACTAATCGTCGATCGCCTGATTTGAATTCAGAAACGGCGATCCACTTAGCGAGCTTCTGGGTGTCGCCTTCGATAAAGGTTATTTCGTCAGGTCCGTAGAGACTGCGATCGGAGAACTCGCACTCGTAAACAAACACAACTTCATGACCGGGATTGCCGTAGCACTCAAAAATATTTTCTAGACAGCCCAAGTATTGGGCCTGAACAATTTCAGTGCTCAGTTCTTCTTGGAACTCTCGCACTAAGCCGTCCCAGCTCGTTTCTCCAAATTCGATCCCGCCCCCTAACGCGCGGTAAAAGTGAGTTTGGCTCTTATTATCAAACCCTTCTGCCACAAGAATGCGATCGCCTCGACGAATTAAGGCGATCGCAACAGTGCGAATGTAAGGCGGCGGAAAAACGTCTGTAAACTCAGTTGGCTTGCTCATGACAGACGGGTTTATGCTATTGGTTCCACTCATCTCGACCATCGGCAAATTCTGGCTTCGAGCCTTCAGGAATCGGCCAATCGTCATTTTCGCCGCCAATCACAAGGCGATCGATCGCCACAAAGTCCTTACTAAGCTGACGGACTGCGTTGACTAGCATATCTAAGGCCAGTGCGTCGCTGGTCCCGAGATCAAACCAGCAGCGCGCCCAATCCTCTTCGTATTCAAACTCGCCCATGTTGTGCATGAGCGCCATCATCGAGTCTTCAGCCTGCTCATTGTCGTAAAACATGTTGCTGACCTCCATCCCGACGTCTTGGATTTGGAGGCTTTCGGCATTAAACGCTCCTAGCTTACCGAGGTAAAACCAGGAGGTAAAGACTTCTTCTATGTACTGCTTCTCCATTTCCGACGGATTCATCGGAAAATTGACCCAGATCCAGACATTAAACGGATCGTACTCGCGAAAAAATACTTGCATGGACCGCTACAAATTAAGGCATTCCCGGCTAGCAGTGTATCACTAGCCCTTACACACCTTCACAGTTTGGGCCACCGCTTTGTCGGCTTGGCCTAAATCGTGACAAAACTGTCCTTGCAGTGACTTGGGGAGCTTATCTGGATTTTCCAGGGCTTTTTTGAAGAGCACGACGCTCTCAACTTTTTTTCCCTGTTTGTACAATATCTGACCCTTTAGGTAGTGGACTTCAGGGTTATTGGGCGTCACGGGAATCGATCGATCGACGGCTGCAATAGCTTTGTCGAGCTGGTTCATATCGCGGTACCCCCAGGCCAGAACCCGATCGGCGATGTATTTGGGTCCAGATTTATTTGTAATCCGATCGATCGCGGCGTTGGCATCGGAGAGGGGAAGGTTGATATTGACCGCAAGCAGGAGATCCATGGTGCCTTTGATCATGTTCATCTCAGGATCATTAGGATCGTTCTTTTCGGCTTCACCGAGGTATTTAAACGCATTGGTGAGTTTGCCGAGGGCGTCGGGAGTTCCCTGGATAATGCCTTTGGTTGCGACGAAATGGGCGCTTTCGAGGAAGTTGCCTACCGCTAAGTAGAGATTTCCACGCGCGGGGTCGGTTTTGATGAGTTCAGTGGCAGCCCTCTGAGTGGCGAGTGCAGCGGTTAAAAATCCTGCGGAATCGCCTTTATTGGTGTCATCTTCCTTGGTAGAGGCTGCAAATAGTAGGGAGGCTTTGAGAGCATGGAGCAAGGGTTCATTGGGTTCTGCTTTTTCAGCTTCGCCCAAAAGATTCCTAGCTTTGACGTAATCGCCTTCTTTGAAGATGGCATTGAACACCCCTTCGGTTTGGTCGCCGATCGCTTTGGGGGTGCTGCGACCAAAGGGATCCTTCGCAGAGGCCGGGGAGAGGGCAATTGTACTCGCTAGGAGTGAACCGAAGAAAAGGGCGATTGAGGTCGATCGGAGCGTCGATCGGAGCGTCGAACCCATGGGAATTGCCATGCCTGTAAACCTGTTAACCTAAATTATAGATGAGGTAGATTTGAATTCTGTTGCATTCTAAGCTGAATTCTAAGTCTTAGGGACGATTGATCGATCGGGCAAGTTCCTGAAATTGGATACACTTGAGCAAGCTGCGTAAGCTTTTTTGACCGCCCCTTTTCGATTCCTTTCTTTGACCCACCCCCCATGCTTCATCTTCGCAATCTGTCGTATCATCCGACCGTTGTCCCCGATCCAATCTTAAAGGACATTGATCTGGATCTTCCCGCCCAGCAGTTGGGAGTTATTGTTGGGCCGAGTGGGTCTGGAAAAAGTACCTTGATGGAAATTTTGGCTGGACTGGCTGAGCATACCAGTGGATCGCTCTTTTGGCGTGAACAAGAGCTGAATGCGCTCTATCTTCAACAGCTCTGTGGCATTGTCTTTCAGTTCCCGGAACGACATTTTTGTGGGGGGACAATTTTGGAAGAGCTGCGGCTTGGGCATCCTGACGTGACGAGCGATCGATTGCGGGAAGTACTGATGGAAGTGGGTCTGGACGCGATTTCTCTTCAAACTGCACCCCACGACTTAAGCGGTGGCCAACAGCGGCGACTGGGCATTGCCGTACAACTAATTCGTCAGCCACATATTTTGCTTCTGGATGAACCGACAGCGGGCTTGGACTGGTCTAGCCGTCGGCAACTGGTTGCCCTTCTAGATAAGCTTAAACAACAGTGGACGCTGCTTGTGGTGTCCCATGATGCGGCGGAACTGTTAGAAATTGCTGATTGTGTCTGGAAAATTCATGGCGGAACGGTGGAGTCTGTGCCCGTTGCCACCTTAAAGATCGCCGTTAGTGGGATCAGAGATATGGGATAGTGATACATCGAATTCTCTTATTTTCTGGTGCTGTTCTCCCCCATGGACTCTCTCCCCACTTCGCTTGACCTCTGGCGATCGACCCTCGATTGGCAACCTAGTGATGAACAGCAACAGCAGTTTCAGCGCCTGTACGAGGCCGTAGTTTCCGGCAATCAACGGCTGAACCTAACGCGAATCACAGAGCCATCAGAATTTTGGGAGAAGCACTTATGGGATTCCCTCCGAGGCATTTTTTCGCCTTCTCTTCCGCTGTTTGAAGGGCCGCAGCGGGTGATAGACATTGGGACAGGATGCGGGTTCCCAGGTTTGCCGATCGCCATTGCCAGACCTGACTGGACCGTGACACTAGTAGACTCTACCCGCAAGAAAATCCAGTTCATCCGAGAAAGTATCGAAGAATTTAATCTCCCTCCGGCGATCGCGCTGGTAAACCGGGCTGAAGAACTAGGCCAAGAACGCGCACACCGAGAACGTTACGACCTCGTGACTATTCGAGCCGTTGCCACAGCCAATGTCTGTACGGAGTATGTGCTGCCCTTACTCAAGGTAGGCGGGTGGGCTATTTTGTATCGGGGGCAGTGGAGTGATGAAGAGAGTCAAGATCTTGAAGGGGCTGTTGAGCATCTCGGTGGCACGCTTCATGCCTGTGACACCTTCATCACGCCGCTGAGTCAGAGCGCTCGCACTTGTTTAATTCTGCACAAAACCTCTCCAACCCCCAATTACTACCCCAGAGCGATCGGCATCCCAAAAATGAGTCCGCTCTAAGCGTGCCTTTTCTATTTGAAACCATGCATTAATTAATCTATCTAATCAATCTATCTAAGTGCAGACGTTTTATCCGGAAGCGGCGATCGTCCGTGGAATAAGGAGAGCAGTAAGATGCACTCTAATTGTTCCTCCTGTAAAGATTGGGTAAAATTCCGTTCTTTGCAGGGGGTCTTTTTTTATTTCGGCTATGAGCACGCTAGGTCCAAAAAATCTGTTTGCAAAGTTTTGCAACCGCTCAGGTGGGAGTCTAAAGCCCGTCGAGTACACTAGGCATTGATTCTTAAGGTTTAACTCTGAGACACTAGTGTTGTGTTGTAAATATTCAGTCCGTCAATGTTCAGGCTGTCAATTTTCAATTCATACCGCGTTACGCGCGATCGCACTTAGTTTCTTTGAGCTGAACCGACAGACTACAGATGTTGCAAGCGCACTGATGTGGAGCCTTCCATACTATGTCTCATACCGTTAAAATCTACGACACCTGCATCGGATGCACCCAGTGCGTTCGAGCCTGCCCTACGGACGTCCTTGAGATGGTCCCATGGGACGGCTGCCGTGCCGGTCAAATTGCGTCATCTCCTCGGACGGAAGATTGCGTTGGCTGCAAACGTTGCGAAACGGCTTGCCCAACGGATTTTCTAAGTATTCGGGTTTACCTGGGTGCTGAGACGACGCGCAGCATGGGTTTGGCGTACTAAGAAATCTTATTACGCATCGATTTTCATTCATGTGGGTTCAACGGGGGCACGACGCCCCCTTTTTTTGCGGCTATTTTGATGATTTCCATAAGAAAATAAATGCTCAAGAATTTTGATTTCTTAAATAGTTGATTCGTTGTTAACAAATAATTGACCTCAGTGGATTTCCATTGACCTCAAGGCAATGGTCACGATCGTCGCTT
>JAYVVL010000067.1:0-5997 GCA_043787035.1 Synechococcales cyanobacterium | reverse complement strand
ACATGAAATTGATGACTTCTCTCTCTGCTCGTTCTTCTGCCGCAATAGCGTTGACCATGGGTCTGACGACAGCTAACTTGTTACCGCTTGCGACATTGAATGCATCTGCACAAGTAAGACCCGTGACGATCGCGCAATCCTACAACAACCGTCCCGCTGTGTTTAACCGCACCATTCGGATAGCCGTTGGCGCAGTGATTCCTACAAGCTATCCAAAGGCTCAAAAAATCGTTTTGGCTCCCGATGAGAAAATGGCAACGACGCTTACAATTCCCAGCAATATCCGGTCGGGTGATGGTCGTTTGTTGATTCCAGCGGGTAGCACAGTGGAAGGTGAATTTCGCCCCGCTAGCATCACCAATCGCGATGGTAAAGAAGAAAAAGGCACGAAGTTCTATGCTCGAACCCTATTCCTTCCTAATGGTTCCAGCATGATGCTTGATGCGTCCTCTGACGTGGTGACTCGCAAGGAAACCATCAGCAAAGGTCTCAACACGACGTCTATCCTCACAGGTGCGGTAGTGGGTGCAGGTGCGGGTGCGATCGTAGCGGGTGTCTCGGGCGATCGTAAGATTGGCTTTGGAAACATTTTGATCGGTACGGCAGCAGGTGCGATCGGCGGCTGGCTGGCGAATGGTCAGAAAAAGGCTGAGGTTGTGGTGGTCAATACGGACGTGGATCTTGGTCTACGATTGGCGACTCCTTTGGCGTTCAATAACGCTTACTAGATCACTGCAATTAATCGATCGCTAATGTTTCACAACTGATGTTTTAGAGAAGCGGAGATCCCTATCGGATTCCCGCTTTTTCATGGGTTCGATCGTCCCGGCTTAGTTCAGATCTCTAAGGTCTCGTTTGTGTAGCCGCGTTCGCGAAGCGTCTCCAACGGAAATAGCTTAAAACCGAGACTTCTAAGGAAAGCATTTTGTACTCCAGCCGATCGTTTTTTGAAGCATTCGATCGAGTCCAGGGTCTAGCGACCAGGAGGCTAACTCATTGACATCAAACCACTGCGCTGGGGTGTCTTCGCTTTCGGGGGTGAGGGGCTGAACCTCGCACAGGCAGAGATAGCGAACATCAAAATGCCAATGTTCAGGATAGCGACTTGCAGGAATCACATGAACATC
The DNA here is from genome assembly GCA_043787035.1 of Synechococcales cyanobacterium. Classification (GTDB taxonomy): domain Bacteria; phylum Cyanobacteriota; class Cyanobacteriia; order Leptolyngbyales; family Leptolyngbyaceae; genus JAAFJU01. Next base: position 4,870 of record JAYVVL010000067.1, on the reverse strand, counting down.
GATATCAAACACGATCGCCTGTTCAAAATTAAGCTGTAATCCGACTTCTTCTTTGGCTTCTCGTAGGGCTGCAACCTTTAAATTAGGTTCATCGAAGTCAGCATGACCACCCGGTTGGAGCCAGCGTTTCATCTTTTTATGAAAAACCATTGCAACTTGCCGCTTTATCGGGTCAAAAATCCAAACGCTTCCCGTTCCATGGCCCGGTTCAAAGCAATCGGCATCAAGTGGATCAAGGTTGGTTTGGATGAGCTGAATAAGCTTACGTTGATGATCGGCTTCGAGTGTGTCGTAGGGTTGGTAAGATTGAAACTCTTGCAGCATCGCCGCGATTGCCCGACTCGAACTCATAAAGGATTGGGTTGAATTTCCACAAAAGAGTAGCACTAAACTTATCACCCTACAAAAACCGATCGCACCCTAGGAAAACTATATAAGTAAACCCAAGGTGCGATCGGTTTTTAAATTAAGCGGCTAGTCAGAATTCTAGTCAAAATTTACAGAGGGAGAGAGAGCAAATCCGGGAAAAACCGATTTAACTCAATCAAAATACCCGCTGTAAAGGTCAACAAAACCATGAGCAGAACAGGAGCAGAAGAAAGATAACGAGTCATGATACAAGCCTCCAAAGACAAAACGGGTTTTCAACAGACCAAAAAATCTAACGAGGAGAAACAGTAATTTCGTTCTCTTTCGCAAGCAGCTTACCCGTCGAAATTTCGCCGAATGCCGCCAAAGGCCAAGCAAACCCACTAAGCATGGACTTAATGGCCAAAGGAACATCGATCGTGATTTCCTTCGCTTCGGGGTTAGGACCCTTCTGGATGGCTTGAATATAAGCACGACCGACCCAGCCGATCCAGCCTGCGATGTAGAGGAACAAGATTCCCGGAATAATGAAGTCGCCCATGTGTGCTGGGTTATCCACAATCAGGTGAGGCAGTCCTTCTGGTCCGCACAGCAAACCTGCTTTCGAGTACTGCTCATAGCGTTGCGCAGCCGTAGGGCTAGTTGAAGCCTTCATCCGTGTAGCAAACGCCTGGGATTCCCCACAGGGCGTCAAATTGTCATATGCAGCTTGAGCTGGTGCCGTTTCCACGAAACCAAACCACAACATTACTGCTAGAACGATCGCAAACAAACGTCGCATGGAGTTCTTTCCCTTTAATTACAGTTTGCAGAACTTGCACAACCTCGCGGCCATACCCGATCTTAAACAAATAGAATCTAACGTTCCAACTTCCATGAATCAAGACTAGAGAAACTCGATCGCATAGAAAAGTCGAAAGTGTTGGGTTCGGTACCTCACTTGTCCCATAAGGGTTTAAGCTAGGTAAATCCAGAAATTCCCATTCAAAAGTTACCAGCAAATGGCAACGATATTAGCGATTGAAACAAGTTGTGACGAAACAGGGGTGGCGATCGTTAAGAATCGTCAAGTTCTTAGTAATATTGTCGCAACTCAAATCGAAATTCATCGGATTTATGGCGGGGTCGTCCCTGAAGTTGCCTCTCGGCAGCACCTCGAAGGGGTCAATGTCGCCATTGAGCAAGCCATGACCGAATCCGGCCTTTCCTGGGCTGAGATTGACGCGATCGCCGTCACCTGCACTCCCGGATTAATCGGTGCGCTCCTAGTGGGGCTAATGGCCGCGAAGACCTTGGCGATGATCTATGGAAAACCGCTGTTGGGCGTCCATCATTTGGAAGGCCACATCTATGCGTCTTATCTCAGCGAACCCACCTTAAAGCCGCCCTTCTTATGTCTACTCGTGTCCGGCGGACATACAAGCTGGATTCAGGTTCGAGACTGTGGTCAATACGATATTTTGGGCCAAACGCGGGATGATGCGGCGGGAGAAGCCTTTGATAAAGTGGCGCGGTTAATGAAGCTTGGCTACCCTGGCGGACCCGAAATCGATCGATTGGCTGCTATTGGAAATCCCAAAGCCTTTACCCTACCTGAAGGACGCATATCGTTGCCGGAGGGAGGCTACCACCGCTACGACGCCAGTTTTAGCGGCCTGAAAACCGCCATGATGCGACTGATCAAATCCTTAGAAATAAGCTGCGCCAGAACGGAAATGCCGATCGCAGACTTAGCCGCTAGCTTTCAATACACCGTTGCCAAAGCCCTAACCAAACGATCGATCGCCTGTGCCTTAGATCATGGATTGACGACCATTGTTGTTGGCGGCGGCGTCGCGGCTAATCGAGGCTTACGATCGCAACTCACTTTCGCCGCCGCCCCTCACCATATCCGCGTCCTCTTTCCCCAGCTCGAATACTGTACCGACAACGCCGCCATGATTGCGTGCGCCGCTGCCGAGCACTTCGATCGCGGGCATCGATCGTCCCTCAGGTTAGGCGCACAGTCACGGATGCCCGTTTCGCAGGTCATGGATCTCTATGTTTAGGTTCCGAAGGCTCCCAACTTCACAGCCTCAGTCTTAAGCCATGACTTTGGCCTTTGACCAAACACCATTCTCATCCTCATCAAACTGCTCCTGAACAGTCATCCAAGCCATCTGTTCTGCTTTTGTCTTGTCATTTGTCTCTTGCAAGGCCGAGCGATAACGAGCGACAAAAATGGTCTGAGCCTCTGACGAAAGATGGGTGCGAACTTCAGGAGAGAGATCCTCTGGGCTGTTGCATTCTCCAGACGCTCGTGGCAAGGGAGAATCAGCCGTATGAATATCTTTTGCACCCGCGCTTTCGAGTAGCAATCGGTATTCCCCAGTCCGATCGGCAGGCACTTCCAGCATCAGGACAAATTCACCAGCTCCCAACTTAGTTTGATAGAGAGCAGCCTGTTTTTCTGGCATTCCTAGAGCCATCAGAACTGAAACTAGTCCTGCACCAGCACTCCCTGCCAGCGCACCACTCGTTGCACCGAGCAATACAGCGGCGATCGGACCTGCTGCAACAACGGGTCCGACAAATGGAATGAACAACACCCCAACGCCAGAAAGCAAACTTAGAAATGATCCAAATAAAGACCCGAAAATAGCGCCACTTCGCAATCCGCCTAAGATTACATCTCGTTTGGAAATGAATCCTGTAATCCGAGTTTCAGACTTGAAGTTACGTCCCATCACCGATATATCTTCCTTCGGAATTCCTCGATCGATTAAGCGCCGCACAACATCATCAATCTGACTCTCCGTCTCAAAAACAGATGAAATGGTGCGTTCTACTTGAGATTGCTGGGACATCATAAATTTCCTTAAGGGTTGGATTAAAATTAATTGCTATTACTAGTTATACCGACAATATTGAATCCATAAATCAATGCATCGGTAGAGATCGAGATTAACTTCTGAATCCCTTATCTCTACCGATCGCCGTAGTCTGCCTCCCCATAAAATCATCCGATTATATGGACTAACTATGACAACATGCATGCAAGATCATAACGGAAATTATTGGATTGCTGAGGCAGCATTTTTCGCTGCTTCCTTGGCGACCCTTGGAACTTCCTCAGAAGCCTTCCCTAAGTTCTTTTTGAGATTTTTTATCCCTTTTTGTGTGCCTTGAGCCAGACCCTTCTTTTGATCCTCTAGACCTTCAGAAATATTATCTTTAACTTCTTCAGCAGACCTGCGTACTTTATCTGGTAAATCTTCAAGGCTCTGATTTTCATTAGCCTTTCTCTTGGCCGTATCCACTAATTCACGGGTCTTAGCTTGAACATTAACTTTATTCTCTGGGCTACTGTAGTCATAGACATTAGTATCTTTCAAAGACTGTGGAGTTTTTCCAGAAGGCCCTGTTCTAGGCTCTGGGGAACCTATTATGGATGTAGGTGCTGACATACCGGATGGATTACCTGCTGAATTAGTGGGTGCGTTACTACACCCAACTGTAAACAAGAAGAGAAATCCTATCAAAAAAGTACCTACAATCCGACTTAGGTAAGAGTCGATCGCCCATTGTTTTAGTCCGTTCATAACAATTCTCCGTTTATTTGCATTAATCTAGATACTGACCATTTAAGAAAACTTACAAGGTCTTACGGTAATTGACATCCATCCAGCAAAGCGGTAGGGCTTCTCCTGATAAGAACGTTAGGTTCACCTTACCGTAGGCTGCCGTTTCCTGCTCTTCCTCTCCCGACTGGATACGCCCTAATATTTCATGCTGATTCGGGTTGAACAACATTTCAACGTCTTGAACCTTGACTAAAGAACCATCTCGCTCGATCGAAGCATTATCTTGCTTAAATTTTAAGAACACAAAACTCTCTCGCTCATTTCATAAATCGTTCACTTAGATTAAACATTTCGATCGATTATTCTGTCTCTCATTTGATGCATCTATGCTGCCCAACAGACGATTAGTCGCTATCTCTTTAGGGTGAGAGAGACTTAGTGAGAACTTTGTATGATGGTGGGACACATGAATTAAATTAGGTAAAAGGTTTAATAATGGTTGCTAAAACACGGGTCCAAAGCAAGCAGGACGTAGAAAAAGAATTAGAACAAAACCCAGCGGGTGATCATTCTGAGCTACTAGGAAAGCTAGATAGTCTTTCAGAAGTGTTAGAGGGTGATGTGAGTTCGGTTGAACCAGATGCTGCATTCAAATTAATTGATGAATGGCATGGCCTTATCCAAAAAACGAAAGGAGCTGACTTTAAGGAAGTTGCTAGTGGACTTAAAGAGCTACAAGAACTTTTGAAGGGCGAGGATGCAGGCCATGATATAGGTGAACTCCTTAGCCACTTAGGAACACAAACTAATAATATGGCTGCTAACGCTGAGAAAGGACTTAAAAATCCTTTAAAACATCTCGGAAAACAGCTATCTAAGGTTGGGATGTCTCTAACAAAGGAAGACGATCGACATCAACTTGAAGAACTCAATTCACT
>JAYVVL010000066.1:0-2058 GCA_043787035.1 Synechococcales cyanobacterium | reverse complement strand
CGGAGGCTCCCAATTCCCCGACTTCCTCAATGCTTACGAAACGGCAAAAGCAAAAGGTTCTGAATTACTCGAAACTGTCCTCGCTGACCATGCCAACGCCAAATCTCAATGGCTCGAAACTGAGATTCGTCCCTTACTCTCTGCTACTTTAAACCGATCGGACCTTCACGATCGTCTTGCCATTTATGAGAATCGGTTTCCTAGCTACGATCGGATTGCCCGCTTCTTCGGCATGGAATTCCGCTACAACCCAACCCGCAGCTACCGGGAACTCCTAGGCAACCAAGTCGAAACCCAGCAACTCATCGCTAAAGGTGCGATCGCCGAAGCAGAATACGTCGAAGCCACAAATCGCAAACGCCTGTCGGAAGACGAAGCGATCGCCTTACAACGGGCGATGACCTATCAAGATCAACGAATTCGGTCTGCGATCGAAGAAAAGGTGAGTGAAGTGCGAGTACAAGTTCTGTCGGTTTTGCAACGTCAACTCCAACAGGTGGTCGATCGCGGTTGGATCTCCGGACGATTGCCAGTGGGAATGCAACGGGATCTCGAATCATTAGCTCAATCGGCGCAAGTTCTCACCCAAACGGATCAAAGCTTTGCTGATATTGCCACGCATCTCACTCAAGTCAATGCAGCGGGACGCGATCGGACTCAACACGAAGCGGAACTCCAACACCAAGTCCAACACCTGCTCAACCAAATCCAAAGTCAACTCACCGTCCCAGAATCCGAACCCTTAGAAACTCTGGACCGAGCGGCCTTTGTGGACTTTGGTTGGGACCTGCCGACTGCGGCCTGATGCGCCATTGCGCGGGGGACATGAGCTGTTGAAGTCAGCAGCCTTATTGTCCTAAATCTTAAACTCTCAAAATTATGAGCCACTTCGCATCCATGCAAACGCAGCTTGTCAACCCTGATGCCCTTCTGAAGGGTTTACAAGCTCTTCTCGCTGAACACCAAATCAACGCGATCGTCGAAGTCCACAATCCAGCGACCCTTTTAGAAAATGCTTATGATGCATCCTCATCACCACAGTTCGCGAATCTGATCATTCGTCGATCGCACCTCAATACTCCCAACCGCTATTCCCTCCTGGATGTCGGCTTCAAACAAAATCAATTGGGAACGTTTGAATTAATCGCTGACGATTGGGATTTAAGACAAAATGCGATCGGTCAAGCGATCGGGAATTCAACCGAATTTCTTCGTGCGGTCCAAGTGGAATACAACCTTGCAATCGTCCAACAAACCATGTCACCGCATCTCTGGAATCATTCCCAAATCCAAACCTTAGAAGACGGTACTAAACGTCTCATCCTGACCCAACGCCCGATCGAAGTCATCACTCTTTAGGAAATCACCATGCAAACCCAACCGCAAATCGTCATCGACTTCTTCCCCGATGGCACGATGAAACGCGAAGTCATAAATGCTCAAGGCACTTCCTGTGAAGCATTAACGAAACCCTTAGACACGATCTCTCGTCCCGACATCACCTACAAACCCGAATACTTTCTAGAAACGGTAACAGAAGCGATCGCCACCACAGTTGGAGGATAACGAAATGGGACTCAACCTTCAAGATATTCACGCTCGGTTCAACGCTGGAATTAGCACCGTTGCGATCGACTCCCCAACGGGAGCTGAGATGTCGGTCGTCAACCATATTGCGATCGAATTCCTCATCAACCTGCCCACACCTCGCCGAATGCGCGTCCTCCTCTGGGATACCGCACGGCAACTCCAAACTGTCACCTGTCCTAACTCTAGCGATTACACTCTCACCCCTGATGGTGCCGCTGGAACATCGGGTGCGCCAGTCGATCTCCTCAAATACATCCTCGCACTTTGTACCGGAGACGTTCCCACAACCCACGTTCGATCGCTCTTCATTGTTAAAGATATCTATCCCTATATCTCTGGTCCAACTGCAAGTCCCACGGTCATCCGCTGGCTTAAGGAAGTCTGCTACGCCTTAAAACGATCGCAGCACCGCTTAATCCTGCTCCACGACGGTGAACAAACGCCTGTTGTCTTCCAGGATTTAATCGC
>JAYVVL010000065.1:0-16029 GCA_043787035.1 Synechococcales cyanobacterium | reverse complement strand
CCGGTTTGTGCAGCAGCGATCGCCCGTGAAACCCATGTCAGCGATCTGGGTGGCGGACAAACCAAGGTTCAACTGAGTTTTGTCTATTCCGATGGCTTTGGGCGCGAGGCACAAACCAAGGTGCAGGCAGAACCGGGTCCCCGCGATCCGAATGTGCCAAACTCGCCCAGACTCGATCCGCGTTGGGTGGGGACGGGAGCGAAGGTTTACAACAACAAGGGCAAACCTGTCCGGCAATACGAGCCATTTTTTAGTGCGACCCATCACTTTGGCGTTGAACAGTGGGGTGTGAGCAGTACGCTGTTTTACGATCCGGTGGAACGGATGGTGGCGACGCTGCATCCCAATCAGACCTGGGAGAAGGTGGTCTTTGATCCGTGGCGGCAGGAGACGTTTGATGTCAACGACACGGTGACGTTTGACCCCAAAACCGATGTCGATGTGAGGGAATTTTTGATAAGGTTACCGGATGCCGATTATTTGCCCACCTGGTATCAGCAGCGGATCGGTGGGGCATTGGGGACGGAGGACAAAAGCGCGGCGGAGAAGGCGGCGAGCCATGCCAATACGCCAACTATCGCCCATTTTGACACTCTGGGACGACCCTTTTTGACGATTGCGGACAATGGTGCAGAGGGCAAGTACGAGACGCGGGTAGAACTGGATATTGAGGGGAATCAGCGATCGGTCACGGATGCTAAAGACCGGGTTGTCATGCGCTATGACTATGATTTGTTGGGGCATCGCATTCATCAAGCTAGTATGGAAGCGGGACAGCGCTGGATGCTGAACAATGTGGCGGGTAAGCCGATCCGCCTGTGGGACAGCCGTAACCATGTACTTCGCACTACCTATGATGCTTTGCAGCGTCCGACGCAATTATTTGTCAAACCGGGCAGCGATCCAGAAATTCTGACGGAAAAGACGATCTATGGGGAAGGGCAGGGGGACGCGACCAACCATCGGGGCAGGATTTATCAGCATTTTGATAGTGCGGGCGTGGCGACGAATGGAGCCTTTGACTTTAAAGGCAACTTGCTCAATAGCACGCGCCAACTGGTGCAGGATTACAAGACCATTCCCGATTGGGCGGGCAATCCTGCCTTAGAAACGGAGGTCTTTAGCAGCAGTAGCCGCTATGATGCGCTGAATCGACCGATTCAGTTGGTTGCGCCCCATAGCAACCAGCCGCAGACGAAACTGAATGTGATCCGTCCGGGCTACAACGAGGCGAATTTATTAGAGCGGATGGATGTGTGGCTGGGGGAAGCGACGGAGCCAACGGCGTTGCTTGATCCACCATCGGCGAATTTCCATTCGGTAACGAACATTGACCATGATGCGAAGGGACAGCGCACCCTGATTGAATATGGGAATGGGGCAAAAACTGCCTATACCTATGACGAGAAAACCTTCCGGTTGGTTCATCTGAAGACCACGCGGGGCGGGACGGTGTTGCAGGATTTGTTCTATACCTATGACCCGGTGGGCAATATCACCCGCATTCGAGATGAGGCTCAGCAGACGATCTATTTCAACAATCAGGTGGTGTTGCCCCACTGTGACTATAGCTATGACCCGATCTACCGCCTGATTGCGGCAGCGGGGCGAGAGCATATTGGGCAGGCAGGGCAGCCAGAAACCAGTTGGGATGATGAGTTTCGCGTCAATCTGCCCCATCCCAGTGACGGGCAGGCGATGCGGAACTATACGGAGCAGTATGTCTATGATGCGGTGGGCAATTTTGAGCGGTTAATCCATCAGGCGGCGAATGGAAGTTGGACTCGTGCCTATGCCTACAACGAAGCGAGTTTGATTGAACCGGGCAAGCAGAGCAATCGATTGAGCAGTACGACGGTGGGGGCAAGGACGGAACCCTATACCTACGATGCCCACGGCAATATGACGAGTATGCCCCACCTGACGCTGATGCAGTGGAATTACAAGGATGAGTTGAGTGCGACGGCGCGGCAGGCGGTGAATGATGTGCTGCCACTCAACACGGTGCCGGAGACGACATTCTATGTCTACGATGCCAGTGGTGAGCGGGTTCGCAAAGTGACGGAGCGGCAGAATGGGACGCGCAAGCAGGAGCGTATTTACCTGGGTGGGTTTGAGCTTTACCGCGAGTTTGAGAGTAATGGGAATGATATCAAGCTAGAGCGCGAGACGCTGCATGGGATGGATGATAAACAGCGGATTGCGTTGGTGGAGACGAAGACGATCACGAACCCCGATGATGAATCGCCTGCACAACTGATTCGGTATCAGTTGAGTAACCATTTGGGTTCAGCCAGTCTGGAATTGGATGATAAAGCCAATGTGATTTCCTATGAGGAATACACTCCCTACGGCAGTACTGCTTATCAGGCAGTAGACAAGGGTATCAAAGCAGCAGCAAAGCAGTATCGCTACACGGGTAAGGAGCGGGATGAGGAGACAGGGCTTTATTATCATGGGGCGCGGTATTATGCGCCGTGGTTGGGGATGTGGGTGAGTTGCGATCCAGCGGGAATGGTGGATGGACTGAACCTATATGTGTATGTGAACAACTCACCAGTCTGTTGCACCGATCCGACTGGTAAGCAACAACTTACACTCGATCAGCAGCTGAAACAGGACGTTAGAGCTACTCGCACAGGGAGAGGCTTTGACAAAGACCTTGCAGGAGATATGCAGAAAGCGTCTGATGCATTTGGTCCAGGAGGACCGACTGATGCGGGGCACGAAGGCAAACCACAGGTATTGATGCGGGATGGAGAAATAGGACGTGTCAGACCCCAGCCATCAGGACCGAATAGAAAAGATGGAGCAACTATAGACAAACAAGCTGGTAAGGATGCACGCGCAAAAGGTGAGTTTGCTCGTGATACAGAAGGCAAAGCTCCACCTGTACCGAAAAATGAGAAGCCACCACGACCTCCAAAGGCAGCGTGGCGAGGTCATCTTAGTGAATGGAAGGGACCAGTCAACACACCGCCCCCTACTTCACCTGGCTCATCTCCTTCACCTACTTCTGCTCCCAATCTAACCCCACCCGAACAGCTTCCTCTTCAGTTTGATAAACCGCCAGAAGTACCGAAAGCACCATCATCAACCCCTGCTTCCCAACCAGTAGCACCACCTGTTGAATCACCTACTACTATATCTATCCCTGCGCCTCCAGAATTAACCCCTGCGCCAGGTAAATTAGCCAGGACCACCGCATGGACGATGGAAGTAGCACCCAAGGTGCTGAAGGTCGCGGGTCAGGTAGCAACAGTGGTCGGTGCTGTTAGCGAGGGGCAGCGCACGGCTGATCTTGTCCGTGCTAACAACCAGGGCAACTTCAATGCGGCAACTAATGGGCTTGCAGTGACAGTTCTCGGTGTTGCTGCTGGCGTTGTGGACGACGGTGTGGCAGGACTCGCGATCGTCGCTTCTGGCTCACCAGCCCCAGTAGTAGACTCTTGGAATGAGCATAACGCTGGTCCCGTCCAGCATGCTGTAGGTGAGGCTTATCGAGGCATTTTGAAGTGGGCTTGGCGTAATGGGTATTGATTATGGAGGTGATATAAGAATGCACTTTTTAGTACGATCGCCCGATCTTGTAGGGTGCGTTAGCGAGCAGCGTAACGCACCCAATAACCGAAAAATAACCAAACAAGGAGAAAATCAGGATTTACAGAATTAGAGGATGAACAGGATTTGGAAATTAGAAGATTAAAGAAGTTGAGTAGCGATTAGAGATTGAGCCACCATTGATAGAACGATAGGGAGTAAATAAACCAAACAATGGCAAAAGATCTGTTTCATGATGCAGTCAAGCAAGCACTCCTCAAAGATCAGTGGGTCATTACCGCTGACCCGCCGATCATCAAAATTGAGGGTGTGAAACTTGAAATCGATCTGGCAGCAGAAAAAGTCTTTGCCGCAGAAAAAGCAGGGCGGAAAATTGCAGTTGAAATTAAAGGCTTTCTGAATCCCCTATGGAGTTACGTGAAATCCTATGACTAACCCATCACCGAATCACCTGAATATCAAGAGACAGATTGAGCGTTGCCCAGGCGCGATCGCTTCAGGCTGTACCCAGCTTCTTACCAACGATCGACAACTTCAAACAATCGCAAACTTACCCGTTGTGATTCTAGATGAGGTGCTGGCAGCTTGAGCGATCGCACCCTATTCAACAAACATCTCAATTGAACCATCCACTCTGCCCCAAAGAGGTTCCCAATGCCCCAAACTCTAAATCTCGGCTCCACAGGTCAAGATGTCGTCCTGCTTCAAACAAAGCTAAACTCATATCCCCCGACTGCTCTGCCACCGCTACTAGCCGATGGCAACTTTGGTTCCATCACCCTCCAACGAGTCGAAGAATTTCAAAAAAATGCGTTTGTTACGGGTGTCGTTGACCCCATTACGTGGGCAAAGCTTCTGGGCGACGAGCCAATGCAGAAAGACACGTTCTATACTAACGGACGGTATCTTTACGATTCGAGCGGCAAAAAGACCATCCTGCGAGGAGTCAACCTTCCTCTGCTAGACGACTGGGATTTTCCTCAAAGCAATACGCTGGCGGAATTAGAAAAAACAGGAGCCAACGCCGTCAGAATTGAGTGGTACAAAGAATATGGGAACGCCAATCGCCCTGCCTATGCGCTGGCAGACCTGGATAATATTCTCGCCAAATGCAAAGCGAACCAAATCATTCCGATCCTGGGTTTGTGGGATTTTACCTGTAACCCTGACGCAACGCTGCTAAACACCCAGTTAGTTCCCTGGTGGCTTTCCGAGCCTGTCCTCGCCGTACTGAAAAAGCATCAGCGGTATCTGATTATCAACCTAGCCAACGAATTGGGTTTCTATCGTTGGGCAAATGATTCAGCGATCGCATTGAACACATACAAAGAAGCCTACAAAAGCGCTATTACAAGCATCCGGCAGCACTTGCACCTACCGATCATGATTGACGCACCCGATTGTGGCACCTCGATCGAGGTCTTCACAGCGATCGGTCAGGAGCTAATCGATCACGACCCCGACCACAATCTTCTACTCAGCGGACACGCTTATTGGGCTGCCTATAATGGACTGCCTCATATCGAAACTGCCATCAACGCAAATTTACCGATCGTGTTTGGCGAAGTGGCTAACAAGCAAGACGAAGACATTGACGGACAAACCCAGTACTGTTATTATGACCTCAATGATACGAATGAAAGCCATGCGCCTCAGGCTAATTTTACGTTTCAAGCATTGTTGCATAGGCTAAAAGAACAAGAAGTTGGCTGGCTTGCTTGGTGTTGGTGGAAAGATGGTTGCTCAAAGCGGCAGATGTCCCAGGATGGGAACTTTTTCAACCTCACACCCTACGGAAATGATCTAGTCAACAATCCTAACTACGGCTTAAAGTCAACCGCCGAGCGATAGTCCGCTTTCGATGAAAACCCTGTGATCTGAAAGTCTTTGTTTGGTGATGGAGTTGCTTACCTTAGTAAACATCTGAAGCCGCAAGTTCTAGCCCTTACGATGTTAAAAACACTTCGATTACGCTATCCAAAATGAATTCATAAAGAAAAAACCAGCCACTCAATTATCCGAGGAGATACTTGCCATGCTACCGATCGTTGCTCTGATCAACCGTAATAGTCGGGGTCAGGAAGTTACCAATCTGCAAAACGGTTTGCTTTTACTTCTCCGTAATCAATCCATTCGGTTATCAGATGCAGAGCGGCAGCGTTATGAAGAAGGACTGATCAACGAGCAAAACAAGCAGGAATACAACGACATTACTCAGAAGCTTGTTGGTATTTTTCAGGGACAATCTGGACTAAACACGACAGGTGAAGTTGATGCACCAACGGCTGAGGCACTTAATAAAGCGTTAAGAGGGTTGGGCGCTTTTCCTGCAAGCTCCGACGGCCTATTACCCGAAATTAGTCGGAAGCTAGATACCATCATTGCTGAAACCGAGAAAATCGGCAGCATTGATAGCCAAATTGCCCAGCAAGCCGGACAACTCGTTGGCATTGGTAGCCAGGTGGCGCAACAGATAGCAAAACCGAGCACGCTGAGATTGAATGATCGCGGCACTATGGTCAAAGACCTTCAGGAAAAACTGAGCAGGCTAGGGTTTACGCTTCCTCAAAATGAGCAAGACGAGCAGGTGCTTGGCGTGGGCACGCGCGATGCCCTGCTGCAATTTCAAACTCAGTCGCAACTGTCTCAAACCGGGGTACTTGATGAAGCAACCCAAATTGCCCTAGAACGGGCGATCGCCCAACTCACCGTTCCCACTCACCGCGCTGAAGGGCGAATCATCTTAGAACATGGACTACCGGCTGCTGGGGTCGTCGTGCGGCTGTACAACCGAGGGTTTGGAGGCACTCAGACTGCCATTGGCGAAGCCGTAAGAACCGACAACCAAGGCTTCTATGCTTTGGCTTACACACCCACCGATAAAGCTGCAAACCTGGAAGTGCGAGTCGTCGATGCTCAGGGGCAGGAAGTTTCCCTGTCTGAGACGCGACTGAATGCCAATAAAAACGAAGTACTGAACCTGGTCGCACCTACAAGCGTGCAGCCCTTGGCTCCAGAATACCAGCGCCTTACCCACGACCTGAGCCAGCAACTAGATGGCTTAAGCCAATTGGCAAACGCTCAAGAAAATAGCGATCGCCAGGATCTGACCCTGCTGCATCAGGCAACTGGCTGGGATACCCGACTGATTGCCCTGACAACTGCTGCCGTGAAACTCAGTCCTGATACGGGCATTTCCCAAGATGCCCTTTACGCCTTATTTCGGGTCGGATTGCCAACTGACCCAGATCAGCTTGCTCAACTGGATGGGCAGACGGTGGAAGCAGCGATCGTCAAAGCCCAGGAATCAGGTATCGTCAATCTCAGTCAAGAACAACAAGCTGCCGTCAAAGTCACATTTGAGACCTTTGCCCGCCAAACCCGTCGGGCTGCAATCGCACCTGGAGCCGTCTCTAGCCTGGGTGATCTGCTGAGCAAAACCGCCTTATCCAGCACCGAGAAAACCACGTTTGAAGACCTGCACGCGGTCCACCAGGGCAAAGACCTATGGCAAAAGGCCCAAGAAAACGGTATTGCTCTAGAAAAAATCCAGGGGCTACAACTTCAGGGCAAACTTGCCTATTTGACCCTGAATAATGCGAATTTGGCTGCCTCTCTGCAACAAGAAATTGCCTCACCTGAGAACGTAGCCCAACTGGTTAAGAAAGACCTGTATCAACCTGATGCCTGGAAAGCTCGTTTGAACGCGTTGGCTGGCAGCGATGAAGCCCTGAAAGCCCTGATTCCATCAACTTACAGTGCTAAAAAAGCCAACGATTCCGCTTCAGCAACTCTGCGTGGCAGCCTCGATGCTTATGCGGCTGACCTGGCTCGGAAAGTGCGTCTGAGCTTCCCGACGCAGGTGGTAGGGCGAATGATCGAAAAAGATGAATTGCGTCTGGGCGATCGCCATGAAGTTCTAAAAGTCCCCGTTCTTACGTTTCTAGAAAATGCTAAACCTCTTGGTTTTGAGCTAGGACGAACTCCTGTAGCAACATTTATTCAGCAGAATCCTGCTGTCGTGAATGGCGATGCCGCTACCGTACGGCAGACTACCGAAGGCATCCAATTGCTTCATCGGCTGTACCAGATTACTCCTACTGACGAATCATTGAAAGTATTAATGGTACAGGGATTCCGGTCTGCCGAAGATGTAGTGGCGTTCTCTGGAGAAGACTTTCTCAAATACTATGGCGGACTATTTCCCTCGCAGGACGAAGCGCGGCTGGTGTACCGTAAAGCTCAACAGGTAAGTTCAGTAACATTCAACTTCTTCACTGCCGCTAAACAGTTAGATAGCGCTCCTCCCATGCCCAGCGTTTCTCCACCTGCATCGGTGCGAGAAGCTGCCAAAAATGAACTCATCAAGCATTACCCGACAATGGAGTCACTGTTTGGCTCCCTCGATTTTTGTGAATGTGAACATTGTCGATCGGTGCTGAGTCCTGCGGCTTACTTTGTCGATTTGCTCCAGTTTCTCGACCCTAAATCGTTAGTGTGGCAAAACTTCTTGAACACCTGGAAGACTCGCCACGGTAATGCACCTTATCCCTTCAAAAATCTGACCGATTACAGCCAGTTCCTTACCGACTGGCGTAGCAAGCATCCGGGTCAACCCGATCCCAACACTGAGAAAACTCCCTACGACGTTCTGATCGAGCGTCGTCCTGACTTGACCAATCTACCGCTGACCTGCGAGAACACCAACACCGTTCTCCCTTACATTGATGTCGTGAATGAAATTCTAGAATACTACGTTGCCAAAGGTAATCTGGCATCTGACAGCGTTCACGACACGGGCAACGCAACCACACTTGAACTGCTTGCCGAACCACAGAATATCCTTGCAGAAGCTTACACCAAACTCCAGGAAGCACACTACCCGATCGGCTTACCCTTCGATTTTTGGTTAGAGACCGTTCGCCGCTTTTTAAACCACTTTGAACTGCCCCTCTGGCAAGTGCTGGATTTGCTGCGTCCAACCGATGAACTGTTTACGTCCGCTACCAACCCCAAGCCTTATTACCGTGCTGCTATTCTTGCTGAATCTCTAGGCATTTCCCCATCTGAGTACATTCTTTTTACCCGCTTCGATCCAGCAAAGTGGTATGAACTTTATGGTTATACTGCCGAAGCTGATGCAACAAGCGCCCTAAAATCTGCCAAAACGTTGTCTCGGCAGTTGGGAGTTAGCTATCAAGAATTAGTCGATTTAGTCCGTACCGGATTTTTCAATCCGCGACTGGAGACGCTGGTAATTCTCCGCAAACTGAATCGCAACCTCAATGTGGAGATAGATGTCGCAGATATTTTCCGCTATAAGGGACAACCGGGCTACCCCCCCTTCACTCCAGCAGAACACGAGGCTTTTGAGACCTCTCTACAGCAACTGACAGCAACCTACGCTGCCTCTAGCTTCAATGCCAAAACCTGGTTGGAGACTGCTTGGACAAATGGAGATTTCAATCAAATTCTGGTTCTGGTTGATCCTGATACAGGCTGCAATTTCGATCGCACAACTCTTCTATACACCAACGATAGAGAAGCTTACGCCAATGGCGAAGCTGTTTATGCAACCCACAAAGACGTGTATGGATTGATGTTGCTCAAACTCAATCTCTTTGTGCGGCTGTGGAAAAAATTGGGTTGGACAATGGAGGAAACCGATCGCGCTCTACAAGTGTTGATTCCGAATGCGCTTCCATTGACTGCAACCAATTTGGGAGAGGCATTCAAAACCGCGTTGGTCTATCTAGCGCATCTGACAACAATCGCCGATCGCATTCCAGTTGGCAAAGACAGCCGCCTAAAGCTGCTGACGCTTTGGTCGAAGCTATCTACCACAGGCAACCATTCACTCTATGCTCAACTATTCCTGACACAGAGCGTGTTAAAGAACGATCCGGTGTTTGACGATCCATTGGGTCGATATCTCATGCCAGAAACTATTCAGAAGGTGGCAGAAACCAATACATTTAAGGCAATCGTGCAGAAGCCTATCGATCGCCTTGATCCAGTCGCCTTTGCAGGAGAGTCTGCGATTGAGGTTCACTATGACGAAGTCCGTCAGGAACAGGAGTTAACTTATCAAGGTGTGCTGACAGATGCTAAAAAGGCTCAGTTAACTACGGCTAATCCCTCTTCACTGTTTGCGGAACTTCTCGATCAAGTACAAGCAGCAGCAAAGGCATTTGGTCATGTCAAAAGACACCTGCTTACCCTTCAGGGAGCACTGAACCTGACAGCCGATGATATTGAGCATATTCTGACGCATACAGGTCAAAACACAGAAACTGCAACGCTCGCGCTCGATACGGTATCCCTGCTCTATCGCTATGGCTTGCTGGCAAAGGCACTTAAGCTTTCTGTTAGTGATTTGATTGCGCTAAAGCAACTGTCTGGGCTTGACCCGCTTAAAGCGTTGAAGCCGGATTTGTTAACTAACCTGGATGACGACTATCCGTTGACACAAACGCTGCCGTTTATTGAAGTCGCTGAGAAAGTAAACCAGGGCGAGTTTACGATCGAAGACCTTGATTATCTGCTGCGCGATCGCTTCGACCCAGTTGGCAAATACCGCCCAACGCCAGAGGATGAACTGACACTGGTCAAAACCCTTGCCACTGAAATTCGCCGCATTCAAACAGAGCATGCTGTTCCCGCTGATCCGGCAAGCATTTCTGATGACGTGCTGCAACAAAAGCTGGCTCTGGTGCTGCCACCCGATGTGGTAACGACATTCATGAGTATGTGGACAGGAACGATCGAGTATCAGGCGAACCAAGCAAATGTTTTGCCTGCTGACCAGCTTGATGCAGGCGCGATCGCGGCCACTGACCCGCGTATTCGCATTACCTATGACCCTTCTGCACGTCAGCTTCAACGGCTGACTTTTCGGGGTGTTTTGTTAGATGAGCAAAAGACACAGCTAAACCCCTCTCCTCTGCTGGCAACTTTGCTGAATGCAGTGCAACTTCAAGCCAAAACGTTTTTTGAAAAATACTTTGTCAGTTTCCTGATAGCCAGCGACTTTACGCTGCTCTTTACTCCGATTCCAGAGGGGCTAACTGATGGCCAGAAACAAGACCAGTCAAGGCTAAAACGAGCAAAACTGGTGAACGCATTCCTACCGTTTTTGCAACAAAAGCTCATTCGTCAGTTCGTCGTGCAAACCCTTGCAACTCGTCAAAATGCTGACTCTGCCCTGACAGAAGCCTTACTGACCAATCTCCTGACAGACCCAACGGAACGTGATAAGTTCCTCCTGGATGCCTTTGCTGGAACTGGCGAAAGTGGCGTTAGTACGTCATTCTTCACCTCGATCGGCGGTACGGAAACGCCATCAAAGACGCTGACAATGGTTTCTGCGGATACGTCGCTAAAGGATGCAAACAATCGGCCTCTTAAACCTCCTGGAACTCAAAGTGTCCGCTTTGAAGGATATTTTGAAGTTCCGACTGCTGGAGTTTACCGTTTCTTTGTAGACAAAAACGCTGCTGAGGTTGAATTCCGGCTCTCTCATCTGCCCAACCCGCTGTTGCAAAGTAAAGCAGGTGACGGGGCAGAAATCAGCCAGTTCACCGAACTGAAACCGGGTGTGCTGTACCAGTTTACGCTGAATGCCCACAACTTGAGTGGCGGTGATGTGTCATTGCTGATCCAGGGTGAGACTTTGCCCAAAGATAGCCTCAGTCAACTCACGCGCTATCCTCAAGCAACCGTCGATCGCCTGCATCGTGCTCAGGTTCTGCTCACCAAAACGCTGCAACTGATTCAGGGGTTTGCCTTAAGTGAACGAGAAGTGCACTACCTACTCACCCACGCAGATGATTTTGGTCATCTCAATTTCAGCCAGTTGCCTACGCGGGCCGCCGATGATTCTGCAACCGCTGCAACAATGCTATTCGGACAATTTTTCAGACTGATAGACTACGATCGCCTCAAACGCGACTTAAACAGCAACAATGACCTGATTGATCTTTTCGAGAATGCTCGCCGCACTTTCCCAGCATCTCTCACAGAAACCCAGGCAAAAGCGGCAAAAGCCGGACTGCTCGAAGATCTTTACCAGCGAGTGGCGAATCTCACTCGTAGAGATCGAGCGATCGTTGCGTCGGTAGCTCAAGCTCTGGGCTTTACGGCACAAGCGACTCTAGTAGACAATGAATTGCAGGTTGTTGCTCTCGACTTTGCTCAGGAAAAAGGCATTGGACAACTGTGGGAAGTTTTACAAACTGTGGAAACGCTAGGAGTGCCCATAGCCGCACTGAAACGTTGGACAGACATCATCAACCCTGCAAAGAACTTCGATGAGCGGTTTGCGATCGCCCGTGACCTCAGAAACACCGTAAAAGCCAAATATGAGCCAGAAACCTGGCAACGCATCGCCCAAACCATCTTTGACCAACTGCGCCAGAAGCAGCGAGATGCCCTCGTTGCCTACATTTTGCCGCGCAATGGCTTTGAACGATTGGAGCAGTTGTTTGAGTATTTCCTGATCGATCCGGGTATGGAACCTGTCGTGCAGACCTCGCGCATCCGACTGGCAATTTCATCTGTGCAGCTATTTATTCAGCGGTGCCTGCTGAACCTGGAACCGCAGGTACATCCGACTGCGATCAACTCTCAACACTGGAAATGGATGAAGCGTTACCGGGTTTGGGAAGCCAACCGCAAGATCTTTCTTTATCCAGAAAACTGGCTAGAACCCGAATTTCGGGACGACAAAACCCACTTATTCCAGGAGCTAGAAAGCGCCCTGCTGCAAGGGGATGTTTCTAACGACCTGGTAGAAGATGCTTTTTTCAATTATTTGAAGAAGCTGGAAGCTCTCGCTCGCTTAGAAATGGTGACGATGTACTGTGAAGAAAAACCCCTCGATCCCGCGTCCAATACCCTCCACGTTATCGGGCGCACCTACAGCTTGCCGCACAAGTATTTCTACCGCCGCTATGCTCATCAAATGTGGACACCTTGGGAACCGATCGCTGCTGAAATCGAAGGCGATCACGTTGTTGCAGTGATCTGGCGAGAACGATTGCACTTGTTTTGGGTGACGTTTATGGAGAAAGGGGGATCTAATCCTGCCAACGCTTCGATTCCTGGCGATCCAAAATTAGCGAGTGCCACGTTAAGTCAAATTATGTCTGCTTCCAGTGAAACGGTGCAGAAGCAGGTTGACGTTCAGTTGAACTGGAGTGAATACTTCCAGGGACAATGGACAACCCGCGAATCGAGTGGTTTTGGTCAGCCCATGTCTGTAGAAGTACCCTTCGACTTTCAGAATCAGCAGGTTTTCATTCACGTCACCAAAGAGTGTGACAGCGGAGAGGATCGGGCTGTAAAAATCCATCTTCATTTTGAAAAGGCGATTGTCTCCTTGCCTGTTTTTGCAGGATTTTCCGGGGGAAAAGATAAGATCTCCGCGCTAGCAACTGTGACACATATAAAATCCCCAGGTCAGACGAATCAAGCGTTTCGAGTTGTGAGTAAAAACGGTCAACCCGTCGTTATGGGCGGTGACGATCCGCAACCAGTACCTTACTCTAAAACCGCTCAGATTACTCAATACAAGGGTTCCAACACTCTCCAAGTTAGCTTTGCCGAGAACATTAAAAATGGAGAGAGTAATCCACTCGTTACCAAACCCATCCTTCAACTTCAGCAAGGGAGTAATTTTTCGCTGCTTCCGTGCAGCAATCCACTTCAGGTGATGACTGCTGAAATTGGGGCATTGGTCAGTCCATTCTTTTATCAAGACAATCAACACACCTTTTTTGTTGAGCCATCTCTCACCGAGAAAACGATCGCGCAATGGGAAGAATGGGTTATTCCTACAGCAAAACCCGAATCAAAACCAGTTAATAACGATTCGTGGAAGCAACTAAAGGTTGTTCAAAGTGTTCCTTCTAAGGATCTGATTCCTCACCCGATCGACCCGATCGCCAAATTCAAGCCTTCGCTGCAAGAAGATTGGCTTACTCATCCCACGACTGCACTCCAATTTGATCAAGTGTTGCTTGGAGCAACAGGCAGAATCAATCAATCGGCTTTGACCGTTAACGCTCTAGAAAATGCTGCACCTGCGATCGCAGATGGACAGACATTAACAGCTACCGATCGCGAAGGTGGACTGAACGTGATTGGGCGCTCAGGGCTGAATCCAGTCCTATTAGATCGTGTGAATACATCGCTAAATACTGTTCGCAATCAATCCATCAACCGTATGAACGGTGGTTTTATTAATTCCTAGCCCCAGGAGATTCTCATCATGGCTATTGCCCCTTCAACAAAGTTTCATGGTTACTACGATGCTCAAGTGCGTCCCTATTTGCAGTATGTGGGCGATCAGGGCTGGATCAATCTTTCCAAGCACATCACCATTCAAGAACGCACCCTCAGCTATCAGTTTTATCCGCACTTCCATCCTTATGTGGCAGAACTGGTGAAGCAACTGATTGAAAAATCAGTACGCGGTTTGCAGGCAGAAGATACCGAGTATCTGCAAAATTCTGATGGTTCATTGCAGACATTTCCAGCTAGTTACCCCAACGAGTCAAAGCGGGGCAAACCCATTCCCAAGCTCTATGCCGAGCTTTTTTCCATAGCCCAATACAATCCCTCCGATCTAGTACAGCAGCCCTATCCCGTCAAAGATCTTGACTTCACTTCCAGCGGTGCCTACTCGGTCTACAACTGGGAACTGTTCTTTCATGTGCCCCTTACCGTTGCCATTCACCTGAGCAAAAATGGACGATTTGAAGAAGCACAGCAATGGTTTCACTACATCTTCGACCCCACCGATGACAGTGATGGACCAACACCAGAGCGGTTTTGGAAAGTGAAACCGTTTCAGTACACCGACGTGAAGCTGATTGAAGATATTCTGGTTAACCTGTCCACAAACACAGATCCTACGCTGCGACAAGATACTGTCAATAGCATTAATGCCTGGAAAGATGCGCCCTTTCGACCCCACGTTGTCGCTCGCTATCGGCAAACTGCCTATATGTTTAAGACGGTAATGGCGTATCTAGATAACCTGGTCGATTGGGGCGACACACTCTTCAGGCAAGACACAGGCGAGAGTATCAACGAAGCAATGATGCTCTATGTCTTAGCCGCCAATATTCTAGGGACACGTCCCCAAGCTATACCTAAAAAAGGATCTGTGCGCCCCCAAACCTACGCCAGTCTTCGGGCTGATTTAGACGAATTCGGGAACGCTCTACGCAAGTTTGAAGCCGATATTCCCTTTGATGGGCTACCTCATCCTACCAATATTTCTGACTCCAATAGCTCTACTACAATCCGTAGCCTTGGTACGGCTCTCTACTTTGGCATTCCGCGCAATGACAAGCTACTGAGCTATTGGGATACCGTTGCCGATCGCCTGTTCAAAATCCGCAATAGCCTCAATCTTCAAGGCATCTTCCGACAACTGCCGCTGTTTGAACCCCCGATCGATCCTGCTTTACTGGCAAAAGCTGCCGCTGCTGGACTGGATGTGGGTGCGATCGTTAGCGGCATTAACCAACCTTTACCGCTGGTGCGCTTCCAACTTCTGGTGCAAAAAGCTGCCGAAATTTGTCAGGAAGTGAAGTCTCTAGGTAACAATTTGCTATCAGCCATTGAAAAAGAAGATAACGAAGCCCTTGCCCTCCTCCGTGCCAAGCATGAGCGCGTAATTTTAGGGCTCACAGAAGTGGTGCGCTACTCCCAGTGGCAGGAAGCGATCAAAACGCGGGAGGGATTGGAGCAATCGCTGGCGATCGCGATTCAACGCTACACCTATTACGAAAGGCAGTTGGGTAGAAAAGATAATGAAATCCAAATTCCTCAACTTGATGCTTTAGATGCCGACGGCTTAGCGAAGCTGAAGTTTAGAGCAGACGAGCCAGAAGTTAAACCACGTCCTATCGAGCTAGACATTGCTACAGGATCAGCCGCTGACGTTGCTCAAGCCTTAAATGGAGGCAAAATTCTTAGCTCTAACGAGGTGAGAGAAGCTCTTTTCCTTGAAGGTGCACAACTTGCTAGTGATGTTGCCAATATTCTCAGTCTTGCTAGTTCAGGCTCACACCTTATACCCACCGCAAAAGTACATTTGCAACCTTTTGGCACGGGTGCGACTGTCGAGTTTGGCGGTAAGGAGGTTGGCTCGGCAACAGGTGCTTTAGCATCTGGATCTCGTGCTCTTGCAGAGCGATTAAACTTTGAAGCTAGAAGAGCCAGCCGCATCGATTCTTTTGCCCGCCGTGAGCGAGAATGGGCATTCCAAAGTAACTTGGCGGCTGGAGAGATTACGCAAATTTTTAAGCAACTGCGGGCGGCGCAAATTCGAGAAGCCATTGCCGATCGAGAGTGGCACAATCATCAGCAGCAAATTCGCCATGCCGAGGAAATCGAGCGCTTTCTCAAAGGCGAAAACACACCGATCGGAGACACAAAACATAAGAAGACTAGCAC
>JAYVVL010000064.1:0-6056 GCA_043787035.1 Synechococcales cyanobacterium | reverse complement strand
AGTAGTAATCACAAAATGTCCACGCTTTGGCGTATCAATCAAACATGCCTTTTTCAAATGAGTTCGGGTCCAACCGACTCGGTTTATAAATGTCTTCTGACCACCACTGGGAAGCAATTGCTGTCGATCGGCTTCAGTCAACTGCAATCGATCGGCTAAAACATCATAAATTTCACGAATAGAGTACTCCCTTCCATCTGCTAAAATTTCAAGAAAGGGAAGGAAGAAAGTCTGAAAATCGGGGATGGTCATGCACGATCGAAAATAACGAGTATCTTATTATACATTGGTAGTTTTAAAGAAACGATCACACCATAAAAAACACCCAACGACTAACTTCACCAAATCCCCTACACAACCGTCGTCGTCTCAATCGACTCCTCAAGCTCGTCCGTCGGCAACTCCGACTCTCCCGGCAACCAGCCTAGCAGCGGCAATGGTAACAACCCACTCAAATTCGTAATCAACACCAACAACCACAACTGATCAAAATTCGTATCCGTCACATTCAAAAATCGCATCAACACCGCACCCAACTGGTATGACACAAACCCCGAAAAATTCACCACTGACATCAGTAACGCAAACAACGTCGCCTCCACCCCCGGCGGACACAGCCGCGCCGCCAACACCAACACAGGCATAAACGCAATCTGACCCGCCACCGTCAAAATCAAACTATCCCCCAAACTAAACCATCGATCGCTAATCCCAAACTCCCGGTTCACATGCGTCACCAAAATCAACATCGACAACCCTAACACCGACGCAATCACCGTAGACCACCCAAAAATCACCCGAAACGGCACCGTCTTTAAAAACCGCTGAAACACCCAAATCCCAGCGATCGCCGCAAAACTCGTCACCAACCGCACCCGACCCAAAAACTCCGGCTCAAACCCAAGTTCATTGGTATTGAAATAAAAGAACGCAGCCTCCCCACTCGGCATCGCCTGCCACAAAAACAAAAACGCCGTCGGCAACCAAATACTCCGTTGTGATACCGCCGCCTTCAACTGAGCCACCTGAAGCTTCACCACCGTCCAATCCGGCTTTTCCGTCACCGGAGTCTCCGCAATCAACCAAGCCACCGCCGACACAATCAACGGAAACGTCGCCGTAATCAAAAACACCGTCTTCACATCAAAATGTGCCAACAGCGACCCACTCGCATAGGCCGTAATCAAACCCCCAATAGAACTCACCCCCCAGCTCAACGACTGAAGCGAACCCGCCGCACTCACCGACTCGCCCCGCGCCCTTTCCACCACCAACGAATCTACAATTACATCGCTCATCGCCACAGACAACGAACCCAGCGCAATAGCAGCCGTCGCCTCAGCCCCCGTATGCACCACCGTCGCCAGCGCCACCCAAGACCCAACGCCCAAGAACCCTGACAAAATCAAATACGGTCGCCGCCGATAGCCAAAGATCGGCAACCCATCCGACAAAAACCCAAAAAATGGCTTAACCATCCAAGGAATAGACGCAATGCCCAGCAGCGTGGACACCTCCGCCGGACCCAGCTTCAAATCATCCTTCAGAAAAAAACTGACCGCCAACCGCGCTAATCCCAAAATCCCCTGAACAAAATACACCATCAAAATAGCCAGCAACTCAGGCGTCGGCTCATGCCCAAACAGCACCCGCTGAGCCAAGAATTGACGAATCTTATCCATCGGGGAATCAGAAGCAATCACAAATAGTTCTTTACAAAAATCAAGGTTTAGTCCTACATCATAGACTGCCCGCTCCTGAAATTTCCATCACCCGCTTAGGTCCCGCCCTAACTCCTTTTGCCGATCGCGCCGACCCTTCATCTAGACCCAACCCAGGAAGTCGTGTAATCAGTGTTCATAATATTTTGACACTTTTCGTAATAATGCGTTACATTATAGAGGAACAGATAACTCTCTCTTTCCGGAGCAACAACATCATGGCAGACACTAAAGCAGCAGTAGCAACCCCAGTTGTAGAAAATCGTAACGCTTGGAAATTTGGTTTCACGACCCAAGCTGAAGTTTGGAATGGTCGTTTCGCAATGATTGGATTTGTAGCCGCACTGGCAACTGAAGCTGCCACGAATCAAGGTGTGTTGAAGTTCTGGGGACTACTCTAGTCCAGTAGCGACCGCGCTTGAAAGCTATGCCGATCAATCTTGAAGGTCAAGTGCTGAAAACCTGTTCCTAGGAATGGGTTTTTTATTGGATGGCCCCCTATCTGAGATTTTGCGCTCTTGATCAAAAAAGCCCGATCATCTGTCACAAGGACGTACACGATCGGGCTTTTTATCGGTATGGCTGAACTCCAAAGAATCTAAACTACCGAATGTATTCTTTCAAAACGCTGTTCCGGTTCGGGTGACGAAGTTTGCGCAGAGCCTTAGCTTCGATTTGACGAATTCGCTCACGGGTGACGTTGAAAATTTGGCCAATTTCCTCCAACGTTTTCATGCGTCCATCATCTAAACCATAGCGTAAACGCAATACGTCTTTTTCGCGGGGGCTAAGAGTCGCTAGGACGCTTTCCAAATCTTCACGTAAAAGGTTTTTCGACACTTGGTCTTCCGGCGTTTCACCATCAGACTCAATGAAGTCACCTAAACGAGAATCTTCTTCCTTCCCGATCGGCGTTTCTAACGAAATTGGGAGCTGAGCCGATTTCGCAATAAACCGGAGTTTTTCGATCGTCATTTCCATCCGAGTTGCAATTTCTTCCTCAGTCGGCTTTCGGCCCATTTCCTGAGACAGCAGCTTAGTAGTTTTCTTGATTCGAGAAATCGTCTCGTACAAGTGAACCGGAAGACGAATCGTCCGAGACTGGTCGGCAATCGCCCGCGTAATAGCTTGACGAATCCACCAAGTTGCATAGGTTGAGAACTTATACCCCTTTTCATGGTCAAACTTCTCAGCCGCCCGGATTAATCCTAGACTGCCCTCTTGTATTAAATCTTGAAATGAGAGTCCACGGTTCATATACTTCTTCGCGATCGAAACGACCAAACGAAGGTTGGACTGAACCATCTTATCCTTTGCCCGACGTCCCACATGGAGACGATGGCGGAACTGCACGATCGGCATTTTGAACTCGTCTGCCCACTCGTGCTCGGTCGGCTCTCGCTGAAGGGCTTCCTCTAGCTTGGCGTACCCTCGCTCTAAATCCAGCAAATCCGCAATCTTGCGAGCCAACTCGATTTCTTCATCTGCACGAAGGAGACGAATCCGGCCAATTTCTTGCAAATACAGCCGAATCGAATCTTCGGTGTAGTGCTTTTTCTTGACGGTCGTGCGGCGGCGAGTGGCCCGTTTACCCGGTTTACCATCTTCAGATGGTTCAACCTCGCCCTCTTCATCATCGTCATCTAGATCTTCTGCCTCAGCTTCTTGATCAAGATCCTCTGCCGAAGGGCTATCGGAATCAGTTTCCACTTCAAGTAGTACGTTCTTGGCTTTGCTCATGCCTCAGTCCTCATGCTCGTTAAGGTCGTTAGCATATCCAAATTCAAGCTTTCCTTACCGTCAGAATGCCAATGTTGCCCTATCTTTCACCAGAGAACTCTAATATCAATTTCGATTGTCTTTTAGACTGACGCGAGACTTCGTAAACTTTTAAATACTCTCGTTTAAATGAAAATATCTAAGAGCATGAAGCGACTTACCAATAGATTAAGTCAGACGTAATCCGTAGAACTATCGAAGCTGTGAGACCTATGTGAACCGAGCCAAGATGCTGACGTGTAAGGTGTATGGATGGAATGCTTGTGCGTTTCAGTTTGATTGTAGCCTTTCTCACTGAAGATGTACCTTGTTTTCAAAACTCTCTTAGAGAGATTTCGAGAAACCCCATTAGGTTGATAAATGAGTCAAAATCAACTTCAAACAGTTTAAGTATAGGGGGTTGATAGACTTTTAATCCCATTTAAGCCTCTGTAAAGCGTGTCCTTTCGTGAACTGAAAGAATTCCGTTAGCGTCTGTCGCTCTGCTAATCTCTCCGTCTTTAAGCCTCGATCCGGAGAAATAGCTGATTCAGCTACGCCATTTCAATGAACACTTAGTGAGAACAATGAGATTATTCAGATTGAACTCCGTAATGTAAATTCTTGTACGCTGTATTGAGTCCCAAAATTTGCCTTAATCCTGAGGGATGATCTCGAAAACATGACAGAATCGCCTCTCGATATTTTGATTTTGTCCAATGGCCCAGGAGAGTTGAGCACTTGGGTCCGGCCAGTGGTCCGCCAACTGCAAGCGCGACTAGGGACCGATCGGGTCACTGACAAAACCCTTGATCCCGCCAATCTCAGGATTTCCATCGTCCTGTCTCCCTGTCCAAATGCCAGTGGGATGGAAGCCGAAATCGCCCGAAATAATCCGGGGATCGATCGGGTTCAAGCCGCTCAAGACTTTTTTCCATTTTTACTGTTCGGCAGAACGGCCCAGCATTGGGATTGGCGAAAACGGGGGGTGATTGTTTTTTTGGGTGGGGATCCACTGTTTCCGGTGATCTTAGGCAAGCGTCTAGGGTACCCAACCGTTGTGTATGCCGAGTGGGAGGCACTATGGCATGGCTTAGTCGATCGCTTTGCCATCATGCAGCCCAAAATCTTAGACACCGTGAAGCCAAAGTATCGATCGAAATTTCGGGTCGTGGGAGACTTAATGACGGATGCCGGGATTAGCGGACAGATGACGTCCCATTCAGCCGACTTTCAAGCGAACCCCAGTCCGGACTTCAATACAACTCGCCGCATTACCATTGGATTACTACCGGGGTCAAAGGCGGCAAAACTGGGTCAGGGCGTTCCTCTCGGCTGTGCGATCGCCGAACACCTTCATCAAAAAGATCCTTCTATTCGATTTGTGCTACCGATGGCCCCGGCGCTAGATGAGGCGACCCTGGAGAAATTTGCGAATCCGGCCACTAATCCTGCCGTGGCTCTGATGGGCGGGGTTTCGGCACAGATTATGCGATCGGGAGAATCCCATGCTTTTCTGAAAACTCGTGGCGGAAGTGAAATTGAGCTACATTCGATCGGTGATGATGGCCCGAGAACCCCACACTACGGTTTGCTTAATCAGTGTGACCTATGCATTACAACCGTGGGGGCCAATACGGCAGAACTCGGAGCCTTGGGCATTCCAATGATCATGGTTTTGGCGACCAATCAGTTTGATGCGATGCGATCGTGGAATGGTATTTTGGGCCTCCTAGCCAATCTTCCCGGCGTGGGATCTCTCTTTGCCAAGGGGATTAACTGGGTCATGTTGCGAAAGGTAGGGCTGTTGGCTTGGCCTAATATTTGGGCTGGACGATCGATCGTTCCAGAAATGGTGGGACGACTTACCCCAGAAATGGTGGTCGAAAAAATCCAGGATTATCTGGACCATCCTGAGAAACTAGAGACGATGAGACAAGAACTGCGCCAAGTTCGAGGAGAACCGGGCGCAGCACTTAAAGTAGTCGAGATTGTGGAGGAGCTGTTAGCCGAAAGTTTAGGAAGGACTTAAATTCGCCTTAGCCAGTTCAATACACTGCGATACCCTTCGGCTTTGCCCTGTTGGAGGTATAAGGTGGCGGCTTGTTGGAAATCGGCTTTGGCGGCGATCGGTTGACCGACTTGAGTCATTAGGGTTGCGCGAGCATAAATCGCATCTGCCGATCGTGGGTTAAGCCGGAGGGTTTCGGTGTAATCGGCAATCGCGCCCATGCCGTCCCCTAGGGTTTGCCGTGCCTTACCGCGCTGGTAGAATGCTTGGACATTTTGAGTATCTAGTGCGATGACGCGGGTGTAGTCATCGATTGATCCGGTCAGGTCGCCCATCTTCATCCGAACCTTGCCTCGGCTGCCATAGGCGTCTGCTAGGTTTGGGTTAAACGAAAGGGCACGATTGTAGTCACCGAGAGCACCACTGAGATCGCCCGATTCCATTCGAATGTCGGCCACTGCTTTGAACGCCTCAGCATCGTTAGGTTTGAGCTTAAGGGTCTGCTCGAAATCTGCGATCGCCGCCGCTCGGTTTCCAGCCATGGCGTAGAGACTTCCGCGCTGAAA
>JAYVVL010000063.1:0-16177 GCA_043787035.1 Synechococcales cyanobacterium | reverse complement strand
CAGTCATAGCAGATGTGATTTTGTTTACCTCGCTTGATGCCGTTTCTACGGATGTTTGCACTATTACACTCAGGGCATTTCATCGGCTAATCCTCATGTCTCATACCTTAATTATGCAACGCCAAAAATCGGTCATGGATTTGAATCAATTAGCGCTGAATTCTACCCGTATGGTACCTTATCGTTGACGCTCAACCCCTAAACGACCTGTGACTTACCGCACCGATCGCAATTCTGTTGCATCCGTAACACCCGTCGAGCAAGGCCAGCTTTTTTCGGCACAAGAACTGGCTGGAACCTACAAAGCTCACCAACCGCAGCCTATGCTTGATGCCCCCTCGCTGGTCGCTTGGAAGACGCGCGTGGTCACGTATCAAAAAACTGACGCGATCAATCCTGTTACTACCCAAGGCAATCTCTTCGCCCTAGCTTCACCTAAGACGGAACTCGACCCCTTCACCCTACCGCGTCAAAACACACAATTTTGGCGGTGGAAATCAAGCGATCTCGGAGTTTCAGCCTTGTACTTTGTGATTGATTACGAGTGTGACCTGTTGCTTTACGTCGGCGAAACAGTCAAGTCCGAATCCCGGTGGCGCGGCGAACACGATTGCAAACGCTACTTGTTGCACTACCAGCAATCTCACTACAGCCATGACTTGCCCACCCAATTGGGAATCGCCTTTTGGAAAGATGCCCCCGCAAAAACCCGCGATCGTCAAAAACTAGAATCTGAGTTCATTACCCAGTGGCGATCGCCCTTTAACAAAGAGAACTGGAAATTTTGGGCCACCCCATTTGTCCAACATGAGTAACCCGGAGTTTATGAGAAACCTTGGCCTAACCTTGAGCTTGTGCAGAAGAAAAACTGTTGCTCACCTAAACAGTATCAGGCGTAGGAATCGGTGTGATAGTGCCATTGGGGTCAACTTGAAAAATTACGTCATTGTAAAGGTGGTCCGATCGCGGCTTAGACGTTCAAGATTGTGTTGAAAACGGCGTTCAGATTCTGTGTCAAGTGCCCCGCGCTCGCTCACTTTCGTCTGATAACCCAAAGGCATCTCCTGAATAAAAGCATGAACTTCAGCCAACTTAGCTGCCGCTACAACTTCCTCCAAAATATAATTAGGACGATAGAGTTGAATGTTTTCGGCAATGGTTCCCGAGAACAAAAAATAATTTTGCGGGACCACACCTAACTGCGATCGCATTGACTGTGGTGAAACGTGACTGACATCATGACTATTAATCAGAATTCGACCCTTAGTCGGATGATATAGCCCCTGCAAAAGTTTCACTAGCGTTGACTTCCCAGAACCACTACGACCCACGATCGCCACACACTGATTCGGCCTTACCTCAAACGAAAGCCCAGACAGTGTTGGATTGTCCTCAAGGCCGTCGTAAGCAAACCTCGCACGATCGAAACACACCTCACCTGCGATCGTCGGAAGTATCATCTGCTGAAAAACGTGGTGTAACCGAGTGAGCGAGACAGAACTGATGGAGGCTGGACTGTTGTTTATGTTGAACCTAAAGGCCCGATCGACGGGTGATGTTCAAGCGATTTCGTCCCTAGGAATGTTGCTGTTGCGTCGCGATCGACTATTTAATCATCCTAAAATCGAAACACTGATTCCCATTCACCAAGCCCTACAAATTCTACTAGAGCAATCTATTACCCTTGATCGGCTCATCAACAAAAATGCTGAGGCCAAGACGATCGCCAATCCCGGATCCGCAAATTCAAGATCCATTCACTCTGAGCAGCAGCCGGGTCCCATTGATTACGCTCTGGATCAGAGTGGAGTGACGGAACAAGTATCTGACCCTCTATGTCTTGGTTCAGGACTGACGCCTCGCCAGTGTGAAGTGATTCGCCTACTGATGAGAGGCAACGGAACCCGCACGATCGCTCAATCGATCGGTTGCAGCAAGGCGACCGTCCGTAAACACCTGGAAAATCTTTACCGTCGTCTCGGTGTCCAGACCCGGACCGCTGCGATCGCTTATATTCTAGGAAAGATTGGCATCGTCTAACCCTCTTTAGCGAACGGAACTAATCGATGTTTTCGGATATTGTATATGGAGGCATCCTAGTAGGAGCGTCCTATTTTTTAGCATCTTGTTCTTAATGTGCGATCGTCACGGCTAAGCGTTATTCTTATGGGCTTCACTTCAGGACTTGTTCTTACCCTCTGCACTATCAGTTTTTTACTGTGCATTTGGATTGTCATTCCCGCTCCGATATTTGCATTGTTGCCCCTGAGCGTTGGGACACCGGAGATCAGTCCATGGCTTTTAGTGATTAATATCACGATCGCAACCCCATTAATCTTTGTAGTTGTAAAGTCTCAATCTAACTGGGCTTTTCGCGTTTCACTTACTTTAATTATTTCAGCACTTATTTTAAGTGCGTTACCCCTCTCACAGCTATCGCAAGCCCGATCGAAAGCTGACCAATCTATGACTCTAAATTTGAGTCAAGATGTGCTAAAAAACCCTAACCTCGATCGATCGAAATTCAGGCAGCAGCCCTTTAATTTTACTGATGCATTTCGTGGGTTCACTCCCGTCCCTGTTCGTGAGACCGTGGATGTAACCTTTGCGAATCCCGATCGTCGCGTAACGCTAAAGCTTAATGTCTATCGTCCGCCCACGATCGGCAACTATCCCGCGATCGTCCTCGTTTACGGCGGCGCATGGCAGCGAGGAACCCCAGGGCAAGATGCCACCTTTAGTAGGTATATGGCGAACCAAGGCTATGTGGTGTGGGCGATTTCCTACCGTTATGCCCCTCAATACCATTTCCCCGCTCAGCTTAATGATGTCCGATCAGCATTGACCTTCATCCAGCAGCACGCCACCGAGTATGAAACGGATGTGACGCGGATGGCAATTATGGGCCGATCGGCAGGTGCTCAATTGGCGTCATTAGCGGGTTATGAATCTGGCCCGATCGCCTTTCGTGCGGTGGTGAATTATTATGGTCCGGTAAATCTAACGGCGGGTTATTACGATGTCCCTACGCCTGATCCCATTGGATCGCGATCGGTATTAACAGACTTTTTAGGCGGAACTCCCGAAGAAAAAGGAGCTGAATACGCTGCCGCTTCGCCACTAAATGCAGTCAGACAAAATCTGCCCCCGTCCCTCTTAATCTATGGCGGGCGCGATCACATCGTGATGTCCAAGTTTGGGAAAGGGCTAGCAAAGGCTTTAACGGATCAGAACAATCAAGCTGTTTTCATCGAGATTCCCTGGGCTGATCATGCCTTTGATTCCGTATTTCAGGGCGTCAGTCATCAATTTGCTCTCTACTACACGGAGCGATTTCTAGCGTGGACCTTGCGTTAGAGTGTCACACTGAGTTATGACTTATTATCAAAGGCGATCGATGCCGTCCGCTTGACGATCGACCCTATTGTGACTACTATGTAATTACTCTAGATTTGTAAATCACATAGGAATTATCCAAGCATGAGCGTCGCCATTAGAACTCGCATCGTTCGGATCGGTAATTCTCAAGGCATCCGTATTCCTAAGCTTCTGTTGGAGCAAAGCGGTATCCAGACCGACGTTGAGATTGAAGTCGAGGGCGATCATTTGACCATTCGTCGAGCGCCGCAGCTCCGAGTAGGATGGGATGAAGCCTTTGCTGCTATGGCAGACCAACAGGATGATGTTTTGCTAGATACCCCAAGCTCGACCGATTGGGAGCAGCACGAATGGGAATGGTAGACGAATGCTAGTCCAGCGATTTGAGGTCTTTCTGGTCAACCTTGATCCGACGATCGGCCATGAAATCCAAAAGACGCGTCCTTGTGTGGTGGTGTCACCCAATGAGATGAACCGCAATATTGCAACGGTGATGATTGCGCCGATGACGACAAAAGGGCGGACCTATCCGACTCGGGTGATCTGTCAGTTTCAAGGTAAAGAGGGTCAGATTGTTCTAGATCAACTTCGGACCGTTGACAAAACGCGGCTAGTGAAAAAACTAGGAGAGATTAGTCACGGGGAACAACGAATTGTTTTGGCGACGCTAGCAGAGATGTTTGCGGAATAGCTACGGAAATCACGATTTAGAAGACAATAATTTTGAGTACGATCGCCCAGCACCCGTAGTCTCTGACGTTTTGCGTTATCGATCGATCGGGAGCGTACGATCGTCCCCATTAACAACGCCGATCGACCTTATACGCGTCAAAAGCTGCATCCACACTCACGATTGGCTTCATAGACTGTTGATTCATGAGTATCAGCTCCTAAGTCGTTCCATTCTGGAACATAATAGAGCGCATCAAAGGTTTACCCCAGCTCTTTCCTCCAGTGTCCCATGCCTAACTTTCTGGTTCAACCGTGGGCAATCGGCCTTGCCCTCAATACCGCCCTTCTCCTCCCCGCCTACCTCTCACCGAAAAAGCTGCTAACTCCCGAAGGGACGCTCCATGCTTGGGTTTTAGGAGTGCTCCTCTATGGGTGTCTCGGGTGGCAAGCTTACGGGCTAATGATGGTATATTTTCTGGCCGGGTCAGCGGTGACACGCATTGGGATGGCCGAAAAAGAAGCCGAAGGAATTGCTGAAAAGCGATCGGGCGCGCGCGGGCCGGAAAATGTCTGGGGTTCGGCCTTGGTTGCGGCATTGTGCGCGATCGGGTTTTGGATGGTGAAGGTATGGAATTATCGTGAGTTGATGCAGTTTGGGACGCTGCCGCAGTGGGCCGTAACCTTACCGCCGCTTTTGCTGTTGGCCTACACGTCAAGCATTGCAACCAAGCTATCCGATACCGCCGCGAGTGAAATTGGTAAAGCCTATGGAAAGCGCACCTTTTTAATTACGACCCTAAAGCCTGTACCGCGCGGAACTGAAGGGGCCGTGAGCTTAGAAGGCACGATCGCTGGAGTAATCGCATCTATGTTAATTGCTGCAATCGCCTGGGCGTTGGGACTTATTCCTCATCAGTATCCCATTAGCGTTGGCATTTGTGTACTTGCAGCCTTTGTCGCAACCAATCTTGAAAGTGTCATTGGCGCGACGATTCAAGAGAAGTTTGATTGGCTAACGAATGAATTGGTTAATGTGATTAATACCGCGATCGGTGCCGCTGTAGCAATCATGATTGGGTTATTAGTGTTTGGGCAATAATTCAGTGGTCTATGGAAAAAGATGACTATTCTCCAAAGAGAATCCTCTAGTAATGACCCCAATAACGTAAAATTAAGGATTATTAAAATGCGCCTCTCCCCCTATGCCCATGCTGAAGGTTCTCGTTTCCGATCCCATCGATCAAGTAGGGATTGATATCCTTTCCCAAGTCGCACACGTCGATGTCAATACCAGTTTCTCCCCCGACGAACTTGTCGCGGCAATCGGTGACTATGATGCATTGATGATTCGCTCTGGCACCCGCGTTACCGCTGCGGTAATTGAAGCCGGAAAAAAACTAAAGATCATCGGACGAGCGGGCGTCGGGGTAGATAACGTAGATGTCACAGCAGCCACCCGTAAGGGCATTGTGGTGGTCAACTCCCCTGAAGGCAACACGATCGCTGCTGCCGAACACACCTTAGCGATGATGATGTCCATGTCGCGCTTTATCCCCGACGCCAATGCGTCTATGAAAGCCGGAAAATGGGACCGCAAAAGCTTCACGGGCGTCGAAGTTTACAAAAAAACCCTGGGAGTCGTGGGATTGGGCAAAATCGGAACCCACGTTGCTACTGTCGCCAAGGCCATGGGCATGGTTCTGATTGCCTTTGACCCCTTCATCTCCAAAGAGCGTGCGGATCAAATCGGTTGCAAACTAGTGGAACTTGATACCCTTTTGCGGGATGCAGACTACATTACTCTACACATTCCCAAAACGCCTGAAACAGCGAACCTGATTAATGCAGAATCGATCGCCAAAATGAAACCCAATGTGCGTATCATCAACTGCGCACGGGGCGGCATCATCGACGAAGCGGCCCTTGCTGTCGCCGTGTCCGAAGGCCGCATTGCTGGGGCTGCTATTGATGTCTTTGACAGCGAACCCTTAGGCGATTCTCCCTTGCGCTCCGTGGGCAAAGAATTGGTCCTGACCCCACACCTTGGCGCATCCACCGAAGAAGCGCAGGTCAATGTTGCCATCGATGTTGCCGAACAGATTCGCGATGTCCTCCTCGACAAGCCCGCTCGAAGTGCCGTCAATATTCCGGGATTGCGGCCCGACTTGCTTGAAGCGCTCAAGCCCTACCTGCAATTGGCGGAAACCCTAGGAACTATGGTCAGCCAACTCGCGGGCGGACGCATCGAATCGCTTAATATTACCCTCAGAGGTGAACTCGCCAGCAACCAAAGCCAACCGATCGTCATTGCAGCCCTCAAGGGAATGCTGTCCCACGCTCTCCAAGAACGCGTCAACTTCGTCAATGCCAGCATCGAAGCTAAAGAGCGCGGCATTCACGTCATTGAGACCCGCGACGAGTCGGTCAAAGACTACACCGGGTCCATCTTGCTCACTGCCAAAGGCTCCCTCGGCGAACACTCCGTCGGCGGCGCACTTCTAGGCGATCATGAGATGCGCATCATCAGCATCGACCAGTTCCCCGTCAATGTCCCTCCCAGCAAGTACATGTTGTTCACCTTGCACCGCGACATGCCGGGAATCATTGGACGGATTGGATCATTGCTCGGTGATCTCAATATCAACATCGCCAGTATGCAAGTCGGTCGCAAAATCGTACGCGGAGACGCCGTTATGGTCATCACCGTAGACGATCCGCTCCCCGAAAACACCATCACTGAAATCACAAAAGTGTCCGGCATTCGGGATGCCTATACCGTCACGCTGTAAAGCTAAATCAACGATTCATTGCACTACCCCCGGTCCCCAAACCCCCAATTCTGGGGGCTTTGAATCTGTCCTTCTCCCCCAGAATTGGGGGCCAGGGGGCGGTTTGGCAGGGATCTTGCAAGGATCGATTCACCCTCGTTTCTAGGATTAAACATGTCGAATAGCTGGTGGGAAATCCAAGTTTTGTGTGATGCGGTGCTGGAAGAAAGCATGTTTTGGCGGTTGGAAAAATTCGGCTGTAAAGGCATGTCCAGTCAGCGCCAAGGCAATACTTCAATCATCGCCGCCTACATGCCCCAAGTCACCTCCCATGTGCTTGACTTGTCGGCGCTCGCCCTGCAAATCAAGCAAGATGCGTTATGTTTTGAAGTGTCTGATCCCACCGTCCAGTGGCACTTAATCGATGAAGAAGACTGGGCGCATGGCTGGAAAGCCTACTGGAAAACCCAGAAAATTGGCGATCGACTGCTTATTCATCCCGCATGGCTACCCATGCCCGAGAACCCCGAGAACCGCGCCATTATGAAGCTTGAGCCGGGTGTCGCTTTTGGCACGGGCGATCACTTCACTACCCAGCTTTGCCTCGAAGCCCTCGAAATGCGCCTCGGTGAAAACCCTGAAACCATCACGATCGCGGACATCGGCTGCGGATCAGGCATCCTGTCCGTTGGGGCATTGCTCATGGGAGCCAAAAAAGCTTACGCCGTGGACACCGATCCCCTTGCTGTCAAAGCGACCCAAGAAAATATCAAACTCAACGGCCTCAATCCTGCAACCTTAGAAGTCCAGGAAGGGAGCGTCGAAACGATTGTTCTGATGGTTCCCGAACCTGTCGAGGGAATCGTTTGTAATATCTTGGCCCATGTTATTGTAGAACTCATTCCAGAATGGGGACCGTTGATTAAGCCCACTTCATGGGGAATTTTGAGCGGGGTCTTGCTGGATCAAGCCAAGGCCGTCACCGACGTTTTAGAAGAGAATGGATGGTTCGTTGCAGCGCTTTGGAAACGTGGAGATTGGTGTTGTCTCAACATTCGACGCCTCTAATGACACCTCTAGCGATAAAGGTTCGCTATGCTACAGTGAGCATAGCTTCTAGTCCAAATTTTGACCCGCGAGCTTGACGACATGACTCCTCTAACCAAACGTGCCTTGATATTGGGAACCACTGCGATCGCGGTAACAGCGGTAACGGTTGCGGTCGCGGGCGTGGGCGTTAATTTTTCCCGTGGAGTCTCATTGCTCAAGGACGGACCCAAGGAACTCGTCGATGAAGTCTGGAGTGTCATCGATCACAGCTACGTCGATGCGACCTTTAACCAAACGGACTGGCGTGCTGTCCGCCGAGACTACCTCGGACGAGAGTATAGTGATAAGAAAGCGGCCTATGGGGCGATTCGAGAGATGCTCAAGAAGCTGAACGATCCTTATACCCGCTTCATGGACCCTGAAGAATTTAAGAACATGAAAATCGATACCTCCGGCGAATTGACGGGAGTGGGGATTCAGCTAGCCGCCGATGAGAAAACTAAGAAGCTAACGGTTATCTCGCCCATAGAAGGCAGTCCAGCCTCAAGCGCTGGCGTTCTTTCCAAAGACATTATCATTAGAATTAACGAGAAATCGACCGAGGGCATGGACGTCAACACTGCTGTCACTTTAATTCGAGGCCCACTTGGGACCTCTGTCAAGCTCACGATGCAGCGCGGTGAGCAAGTTCTAGATTACGAACTCAAACGCGATCGCATTGAAATTCACCCCGTTCGCTACAACGTCCAAAAGTCGGCGATCGGTGATGTAGGCTACATCCGTCTCAATCAGTTCAGCGCCCCTGCGGTCAAAGAAATGCGCGACGCCATTCGCAAGCTCGAAGCGCAGAATGTCTCTGGTTATATTCTTGACCTGCGATCGAATCCCGGCGGGTTGCTGAATGCTAGTGTCGATATTGCCCGAATGTGGCTTCGAGAAGGGGGCATTGTTTCCACGGTCGATCGTCAGGGCGGATCCAATCGACAATCAG
Source organism: Synechococcales cyanobacterium (assembly GCA_043787035.1). GTDB lineage: Bacteria > Cyanobacteriota > Cyanobacteriia > Leptolyngbyales > Leptolyngbyaceae > JAAFJU01. Next base: position 7,318 of record JAYVVL010000063.1, on the reverse strand, counting down.
CGAATAATTCGGCCCTCACGGATAAAACTATGGTCGTCCTCGTGGATGGAGGATCCGCTAGCGCTAGTGAAATACTCTCTGGTGCGCTTCAAGATAATAAACGCGCCAAAATTGTCGGAATAAGAACATTTGGGAAAGGACTCGTGCAATCTGTTCGAGAACTGAGCGACGACGAATCAGGAATTGCTGTGACGATCGCGAAATATCTGACACCGAATGGTCGTGACATCCACAAACATGGTGTCGATCCTGATGTTGAAATCAAGCTGACTGAAGAGCAACAAAAGGTTCTTCTTCTCGATCGTGACAAAATTGGAACGTCAAACGATCCCCAGTTTGCAAAAGCATCGCAAGTGCTAATTGAGGAGTTCAATGCTAGAAAGGCAACCCGCGCTGCCAAATAGATGGGTACATTGCTTTGTTCAATGAGCTAGAGAGAATTAGGGTCGATGCCTAGCGATCGTAAATGGTCAGATAGTTTTTTCAGCACGCGATCGTTTAGTCAACGATTATACAAATCAAGTGAAGGCTATTTCCATTCAGCAACATGAAACAGCTTTACCTTCGAGAGAGCTAAGGGCTTCAGAGCTTACTTTTACTTTTGCTCTGGACAGGCTATCGCGAGGCTGTAGGGATTGCCAAGGCGATTGATCGCCCGAATCATCTCGTACAGCCGCCCAAGGTCGCGCTGATTAAAGTGCAGGGTCAGGCGAGGGAGCGCAAAGGTCTCATCCGGCAACTCTTGAGGGAGAGCGCTACTTTTTTCGATTTTACCCTTAACCAAAATATCGCTAAATCGTTCATTGAGTTCGTGGACCGCCTCATCTGAGAGATCGGACTGTAACCGAATGACCAGCATCTCTTTCACATAACGACTGGAATGGTAGACCTGGTAAAAGCTAGAAATTGCGTCACAGGCCATATCTAGACGATCGGTGATAGTAAACAAGCTCAAATCATCGCGGCTGATCAGCCCTTGACCGAGCAAATTCTTCTCCAGATACTTTACCCAATTCTGCCAGTAGTCGCCCCCCGGCTTATCGATGAGGACCATTGGAATCGGAGCAGATTTCCCGGTTTGAATAAGGGTCAGGCACTCGAAGGTTTCGTCTTGGGTGCCGAAGCCGCCTGGAAAAATGGCAAGGGCATCTCCTTCTTTAAGGAAAAAAAGCTTGCGGGTGAAGAAATACTTGAAAGTGACCAGTTTATCCTGTCCTTCGATGTGGTCATTTGCGCCTTGCTCGAAGGGAAGCTGAATATTAAGACCAAAGGATTGGCCCGCGCCCGCCCCTTCATTGCCCGCTTGCATAATTCCGCCGCCGCCCCCTGTGATCACCATAAAGCCTTGACGGGTGATGTGCTGGGCAAAGTCTCGGGCCATCTGATACTCAGGCGCATCAACAGACGTACGGGCTGAACCAAAAATGGCGATTTTCCGGGTATGGCGATAAGGATTCAAGACTTTGAAGGCGCGTTCGATGTCGCGGAGAATGGCGCTAAGGATTTTTAGATCTAAGCGATCGGTGTCAATATTGCCGATTTCAACGAGGCTCATTAAAGCATTGACCATCAGATACCCATGGGGCGACTCGGGTAATCGATCGACGAGGTGATTCAGGTCTGCCCGGAGCGCAGCTAGCGTACTGAGGGTAAGATGGGGGGCAATATTAGGTCCGGAATTGAGAGCTTCAGACATGGATACGGGTCTCCTTCAGCTTGGCCTTTTATTGTACTTAAGATTTCTTCGGCTGAGATTTCCTGAATTGAGATGTCCTGAACTTGGACATCGACTGCCCCAATCTGGCCTATAGAACACATCGCACTAAAAAAGCGGGACTGGTCATGCCCCGCTTTCGCTAATCTCCCGCTTAACCTTAGTCCTAGGACTTTGGTGAGCAGTAGACCATCAGGTACAAAGACCTTACATATACTTATCGAGGGTGTTAGCCAAGGTTGTCTTAGGGACTGCACCCACCACGGTATCGACTTTCTGACCACCTTTGAAAATCATCAGGGTCGGAATGCTGCGGATACCATATTTGTTGGCGACGCTGGGGTTTTCGTCAGTGTTGAGTTTCACAACTTTGACTCGACCATCATAGTCCTTGGAAATTTCCTCGACGACCGGTGCAACCATCCGGCAGGGACCACACCAAGGTGCCCAAAAATCAACGAGAACGGGTATTTCACTCTCAATCACTTCCGTGTCAAAGGAAGCATCGGTTACAGGAGTGGCTTGTGACATGCTTGTGCATCCTTGCCTAAACTTTAGAGAAAATTGTAGCACAGGGGACGGAATGTACCGAAAATTCTGCTTAAATCGCAATCTTAAATGGCGGTCTTGGATAATGGCTGCGGTTTCAGATAATGGCTACGATCGGTCCTTAAAACAAGGAACCGCCTAAACCGAAGTTCAGGCGGAGTGTGGTGTGAGGAGTGAACGGAAACATTTCTATTTCCGCTATCCCCTTCATTGTAGAGGACAGAATCTGATTCGCCCAACAGAATACGGTTGACGAATCTAGAATTTTATGGAAGATTTCCCTATTTGCCCATGCCGAGCTGCTGGGCTTTTTGGTAGACTTTCCCTTCAGTAAGGAGTGATGGTGCGATCACTACATTGACCTGCTGCATCTCCTTAATGGTGGCGGCTCCGAGGGTTCCCATACTGGTTTGGAGTGCGCCAAGGAGATTATGAGTCCCATCATCCAGAATAGCGGGTCCCCGCAGAATTTGCTTCAAGCTTCCGGTAGTGCCAACCTTAATCCGGGTGCCTCGGGGCAACAGCGGGCTAGGCGTGGCCATCCCCCAGTGAAATCCACGTCCAGGCGCTTCCTGCGATCGGGCAAAGGGTGAGCCGATCATCACCGCATCTGCACCGCAAGCAATGCATTTGCAAATGTCGCCGCCTGTTACCAAGCCGCCATCTGCAATGATCGGAACATAGGTTCCAGTTTTTGCATAGAAGTCATCCCGCGCGGCAGAGCAATCCGCAACTGCCGTCGCTTGAGGAACCCCAACACCCAACACGCCTCGGGAAGTACAAGCCGCCCCTGGACCGATTCCGACCATGATGCCTGCGGCTCCCGCTTCCATCAGTTGCAGCGTCACGTCGTAGGTGACGCAATTTCCGAGAATCACGGGAATCGGCATTTCGTCGCAGAACTTTTTCAGGTCTAAGGGCGTGGTGTCAGTTGCGGCGGCGTGATCGGTGGAGACGACGGTTGCTTGGATAAAGAATAGATCGGCTCCAGCTTTTGCAGCGACCAAGCCAAACCGCGCAGCTCCGGCGGGAGTCGCACTAACAGCAGCGATTCCCCCTTGAGCTTTGATCTCTTGAATGCGTTTTTCGACGAGTTCGGGTTGGATAGGCTCTTGGTAAATGCCCTGCATAAGAGTCACAAACTCGGTGTTGCCCACAGCGGCGATTTTGTCCAGCATCGGGTTGGGATCGGCGTAGCGAGTTTGGATGCCTTCTAGGTTGAGAACCCCGATCGCCCCAAGTTTCGAGAGTTCGATCGCCATCTTGACATCGACGACACTGTCCATTGCGCTGGCAATAATGGGAATATCCCGGTGGATGCCACCTAACGTCCATTGGGTGTCGGCCAAGCTTGGATCTAGGGTTTTGGACCCTGGTGATAGCGCTATTTCATCAAAACCATAGGCCCTACGGGCGGTTTTGCCTCTTCCAATTTGAATGTCCACGCTCATCTTCCCCAAAACTATTCGGAACAGGTTAGCAAATTGGGGACGCTTTTTAATGTATTGGGGCGATCGGATTTTTGGGGTGAGTTTGACGCTAGTACCGAATCCGAGGATCAATATAGGCATTAACAATATCGATCGCGATACTGGCCAACGCAACGATCGCTGCGAAAAATACGGTAATTCCTTGCACCATTGGATAATCCCGCTGAGCGATCGCAAGGTATAGCCGATTGCCTAGACCGGGCCATGAGAACGTCACCTCAGTCAAAATCGCGCCGCCTAACATCGACGCCAAAGTCAATCCCAAAATTGTCACCACTGGAATCAACGTATTGCGAAACGCATGGTTCCACAGAATCCGAGATTCAGAAATCCCCCGCGCCCGCGCCGCCTCTACATAATCTGCCTGCATCGTCTGTTTCAAATTGACTCGCACAATCCGTTCAAAGATGCCACTCATCAACAGTCCTAAGGATGCCGCCGGAAGAATCAAATAATACAGCGCCATAAAAAACTGCTCCAGATTTCCCTTAAGCAAGCTGTCAATGGTGTATAGCCCCGTTACGAGTTCTGGCGTGGCAAGGGTCGTTGGAAAGCGCGTCCCTAACGGAAACCAACCCAACGCGACACTAAACACCAACTGCAACAGCATCCCAAACCAAAAGAGCGGAATCGCATAGGTCACAATCCCAAATAGCCGTCCGCTCGTATCCCAAACGGTATTGGGCCGAGAGGCTGAAAAGGTTCCCACGAATACCCCAACGAGGAGCGCGATCGCTAGACTAAACAGGGTCAGTTCCACCGTTGCCGGAAAATAATCCCCAATGGTTTTCCACACCGCGTCTCCACTCGCCAGGGATTTGCCCAAGTCCAGCTTCAAAAACAGCGCCCCCAAATAATCAGCATATTGCCCCATCAATGGCTTATTCAGTCCAAGCTGTTCCCGAAGCGCCTCTTTCGCCGCCTGCGGTGCCCTGGGTCCCAACAGCAAATCCACCGGATCCCCCGGCGTCGATCGCATCAACAAAAAAACGACCGACGTAATCAACCACAGCATTACTGGAGCTAGGAGCAACCGCATCGCAACGTAGGATTTGAGTGAATTCGATCGAGCCATAGGAGGCAGACCCACAAAAGTAATCCCATCAGAATAATGCAGAATTGAGAATGCTGAATGGAGAAATGATAAAAGGCCAAAAATGGCGTCAGACGAAGTTCTTGCTTCCCCTAAGACCATCGGATTTTACGGGCACCCGATCGGTCAATATCTGTAAATGTCCGGAGTGTTAACGCGATCGCATATCAAAAATGGCATCACGAGCCACCCCGGCGATCGCTTGATCGGTTGCTTTGGGCAAATGATAATATTTACCTCCTGCATTTTTCGCCAGTTCTTTCGCTAGTCCAGTAGACACAAACTTATTCTCGGTGTCAATGACGAGGAACTGCATTCCGGTGCCTCGAATGCGTCCGGCAATATTAAGCAACTCCGCTTTAATATCAGGCTTTTCACCGTCTGGAATGGTTTCGCCCAGCGATCGAGCCAGCGGTACATTCCCTCGGCCATCGGTAATTGCGACCAGCACCACTTGGCCAATATCTCCCGACGACAATGAATTAATCCCTACCCGGACGGCTTGAGTGAGACCATGGGCTAGGGGCGATCCGCCGCCGCAGGGCAAGCGATCGAGCCGTCGTTTGGCCGCTTCGATCGATCGAGTGGGTGGCAACAGGACTTCAGCGGCTTCCCCTCGGAAGGAGATCAGCGCGATTTGGTCCCGATTTTGGTATGCCTCGGTCAGCAATCGCAAAACGGCACCCTTCGCCGAATTCATCCGGTTCAGTGCCATGGACCCCGACGCATCCACGATGAAAATAATCAGCGCTCCAGCTTTTCGGGCCATGCGTTTGGCACGGACGTCGTTTTGTTCGACGTAGACTTTTTTAATCGCACCGGGAAGGGCGGATTCGGAGGCGCGGAGACGGCGAGATTTTTGGTAGGGTGCGGCGGCGCGGAGGGTGGCATCGACGGCAATACGGCGGACTTTCCCTCGGGGCAAAATGGGCTTGATGTAGCGACCTCGATCGTCGGTGAAAATGACCGATCGACTGCCGGATTTGCCCTGTTTACTCGCTTTCTGAGCAAACGTTAGCACGGAGTCATCCATCATCACCGCCTCAGGGTCAAACATGAACTCTTCCGGAATATCCGGTTGATCGTCCTCTTCTTGAGGCTCATCTTGTTCTGAATCATCTTCGTCCTCAGCAGACTCATCTTCATCCGAATCTTGAGGCTCGTCGTCTTGATCTTGATTCTGAGGGGGCGGCGGCGGCGGCTGTTGATCGTCGGGGGGCGTTTGGATCACCGTTGCGCGCGGGACGATGACTAGTTCGACAGCTTTGCGCAGGTCCTCAGCAATAACGGCGCTGCGACCTTCGAGGGCGGCATGGGCTTTTGCGACTCGAATGGCGAACAGTTCTGCCCGGTGCCCTTGAACCACGCCGCCGATCGCTTCTTTGACAAGGTAACTAATTTGTTCTCGGGTGATGGTAACTTCCTTCAACCATTCCCGTGCCAGCAAAATCTGGGTTTTCAGCCCGTCGAGATCCTCCTCGTACTGCTGCAAAAACGCCTTCGGATCCGCTGCATACTCAGTCGCCTGTTCCACAACCTCCACCCGCTGATCGAGATCTAGAACCATATCTGCCGAAAGAGAAATAGCAATTCGATCGAGAAGATGTTCCCTGAGCGGCCCTTCTTCAGGGTTAAACGTCGCAATGAGCAAGGGTCTGCACGGATGCTGGATGCTTACGCCTTCACGCTCGACGATGTTGCGACCATCGGTTAGGGCACTCAGCAACAAGTTGGAAGTCTGGTCATCTAAGAGATTGATTTCATCAATATATAAGACGCCGCGATTTGACTCCGCCAGTAGTCCTGGCTGAAAGACCGTTTCGCCCTGCTTAATCGATAGAGTCACATCCACGGAGCCGATTAACCGATCTTCGGTCACGCCAAGGGGGATTTGAATAAAGGGGGAGGGGATAATTTTTGTGGTCGGTTCGGCTTGTCCAGCGAAACGGGCCTGGGTAAGGTCGTCCCAATCATCGCGAGCGTTGGGATCGCAGTTGGCGATGCTATCGGCCACCACTTCGATGGGCGGCAACAGGGCATGAATCGCCCGCGCCATGACAGATTTGGCAGTTCCTCGTCTGCCTGAGATGACCACACCGCCGAGACCCGGATCGATTGCGGCCAACAGCAAGGCCATTTTAATAGAGTCCTGTCCGACCACAGCAGCGAGCGGAAATGTCGTGATAGTCCGATCGAGGGTGTCGGTCATGGCGAAGTTTGAAGAAAACTATAGAGAGGTAATCAATGCTAAACCCAGCATATCAAGCTTTAGGGCCGATCGATCGCACCCAGTCCCGTTCCTCTAGATTTAAAGCGGGCACAAGTTGCGCGGAATAATCGATCGCCAAATCCAGTGCGGCTGATTGATAGACGGTTTGCATCACGGCATTGAGATCTACGATCGGTCCTTCATCGCCATCCCGCAGGGCGATACCACTTCGATTGCCGTAACGACTTCTCCTGTCGTCACTT
>JAYVVL010000062.1:0-2077 GCA_043787035.1 Synechococcales cyanobacterium | reverse complement strand
GTTTTGGCATGAAGGTGGCGCGATAGCCGCTCTTTTCCGCGATCGATTTGACCATGTATTTAAAAAAAGCATGACGATCGGCGGTGACGAGTGCATCTGCATATTTCCAATTCATTTCAAACTGTCCATTGGCATCTTCGTGATCGTTCTGATAAGGTTCCCAACCCAGTTCCAGCATGGCATCACAAATTTCGGCAATTACGTCGTAGCGTCGCATTAGTGCTTGCTGATCGTAGCAAGGTTTCGTCGCTCGATCGCGCAGATCTGAAATGCCATCGCCCGCTGAGTTGAGCAGAAAATACTCGCATTCGACGCCTGTTTTGACTCGGTAGCCGTGGGCTTCGGCTTGGGCAATGACTCGTTTTAACGTCAGGCGTGGGGTCTGGGCGATCGCACCGCCTGTGCTCCAGTAGAGATCCGCAGGCATCCAAGCGACCTCTTTTTGCCAGGGGAGTTGAACCATTCCCGCGCGATCGGGAATGGCGAGAACATCCGGGTCCGCAGGCGTCATATCGAGCCAAGCGGCAAATCCAGCAAATCCAGCACCGTCTGCGGCAATCGTATCAATGGCAGCAGTGGGAACAAGTTTTGATCGTTGGATGCCAAACAAGTCCGTAAAGGATATTAAAAAGTAGCGAACGCCGTGGGTGTGGGCAAACTCAGATAGGCTCATATCGATCGGAATACTCATACGTCCTCTAACAACTCTTGAATGGCATCCCGGATGAACTGTTCATCGGCAGGATTTTGGTAAGGATTTCCAGCGCGGTGTCCCCAAATGGATGGAATGGGCAAATAGTGTGCGTTGGGGATAAGCGCAGCTTCTGCTTGACAATCCTCGGGGGTGAAATAGAGGTCAGTCGAACCGGGCATCACCCAAGTTTTCGCTTGAATTGCCGCTAATGCCGCCGGATAGTCCCTTTTGTATATTTCATTATCGCTGACATCACAGCGCAACCATGTATCAATCATGGCAATTAAATTTTCGGGATTACGCGTGCGGTAGCCATTTTCCCAAGCCCGCACCAGATAATCCTCCAACGATTCATACCCCAAGCGGTAATACAACCCATCTCGATAAAAAGCCTGGGAAGCCGCCCAACTTGCATAGATCTGTGCAAAGGTCTTAAATCCTCGATCGGGTACGCCATCAAACCCAGTTCCTGTCCAAGTCGGATCGCTGGTCAATGCCGATCGTAAACTCTGTAAAAAAACCGTATTGTGGTCGGTGGTTCTCGCCGTGCCGCAAAGGGCTGCAATGCGATCGACGCGATCAGGGTACAATGCGCCCCAATGGTAAGCCTGCTGGGCACCCATAGACCAGCCATAGACCAACACCAGCGTCTCAATCCCTAAAACCTCTAATACTAAATGAGCTTGTAATCGAACATTATCCCAATGGGTAAACCAACCGCCTGATTCAGCAAAACCAAAGGAGTCTAAATTGCTGGGCGAAGTAGATAGACCATTGCCGAGCATGTTGACTGCAACGATACAGTATCGATCGGGATTGAGAATACCGTCATTCCGAATCAGCCAATCTAAATCTGAATGCTGTGCGCCATAGGAGGTGGGATACAAAATTACATTACTGCGATTGGCATTACAGCTCCCATAGGTCTGATACACCAAGTCGATCGTTGGCAGAACAACCCCACATTGCAGTGGGAAGTCCCTCAAGGTTAAACATTCAGGCATGGTAGTTTTAAGTGGCAGAAGACTCAGAGGCTTGACCCAGATTACGAATAATATCGGTGTTCACCGCGATGTAGCCGGGATCGAGATGTTCTAGGTGCGATCGGAGCTTTTCATGGGCTGATTCAAGTTTATGAAATGGCATCGATGGGCAAAAGTGATGTTCTGCATGGAATGCCATATTCCACATCAGCCATCGCAAAGGCAATGCCGTTAACGTAGTCCGAGTATTGGCAAACGGATTAGCATCTAGGGTACAGCCCGTATGTTCGGCTAATAAAATCAAGCGTAACATCGGTTGTCCGACGGCTAGCGGAAGCACCCAACCTAGGACAAACCACAGCGATTGGAAATAAATCGACGCGGCGATCGCAATGACGTA
>JAYVVL010000061.1:0-16178 GCA_043787035.1 Synechococcales cyanobacterium | reverse complement strand
AGTTGCCCAATGTGGCGTCGATCGCGGTGGATCCCATGGGCAATTGGTTTACCCATGGCGATGCGCAATCGCTAAAAATGTATTGTCCAGAGCAAAACGAGTCTCGATGGAGTCAGTCTACTGCACCAACTCGTGACGCAGCAAAATCCTGGGTTCGATCGCTAGATTCTAATCATTTTGTCGTGTTGTCTTCAGAACAGGTGCGATCGTCTGATGAAGTTGGGGCGCAGACGGGTGGGCTTGATGCGGTGCTGCGGCTGGATCTGTGGGCGCGTCGAGGGTTGCAGCTCGGGTCTTTTCAAATCCCTGGAAATGTCGAGCATTTGTGGGAAATGGCGAATTCAGCGTCGTCGTATCAACTGGTGGCGACCGAAAAATCGGGCGATTTATTGTTGATTTCGCTTAAGCCACTGCGGGTCCGACGGCTGCGACTGCCTCTTGTGCCGCAGGTGATTGTGGCGGTGGGCGGCGGCTATGTAGCGATCGGCGAGAGCGGACGGGGCCTCGTTTTGGATAGCAATGGTGAGTGTCTCGGCGCGGTTCAGGTGCCCGAGTATCCAACGTCGGCTGTGGTGGTTAACTCCGACGATCGTACTTATTTGGTCTTGGCAACGTGGAATCGAGGTCAGGGGAGCTTGTCGGTATTGGACTTAAAGTCGGTTTTGGCGCTGTTTTAGAGGCGTTGCGTTAGCGGTGTGACCCGGCTTATTCCCACAAAACTTAACACGCCAATCCGTTACCCGCATCAAGCGCGTCCCGCCGCTTTGGTAGACTATGTAACTGAAGTCGCGATGCTTCGTAACTGGATTTTCTGGTGACTGTATTTCTGTGAACAGATGTTTGCGGGTTTTACGGCGTGGGATTTGAGGGACCGGAGCCGCATTCTAAATCAGAAGTCTGGAGGACGCAGTGGAAAGCAGAATTGGGTTAGAGATTATTGAGGTCGTCGAACAAGCCGCGATCGCATCTGCGAAATTGACCGGTAAGGGCGACAAAGACGGTGCAGACGAAGCTGCCGTGGAAGCGATGCGCGAACGCATGAACAAAATTGACATGCGCGGTCGGATTGTCATCGGTGAAGGCGAGCGTGACGATGCGCCGATGCTTTTCATTGGTGAAGAAGTTGGGACGGGCCACAAAACGGGTTCTGGCCCTGAAATCGACATCGCTGTCGATCCTTGCGAAGGCACCAACCTTTGCGCCTATGGTCAGCAAGGGGCGATTGCGGTTTTGGCTATTGCTGAAAAAGGCGGACTGTTTGCGGCTCCTGACTTCTACATGAAGAAGCTAGCTGCGCCTCCTGCGGCACGCGGTAAGGTCGATATCAACAAGTCTGCAACCGAAAACCTAAAGATTTTGTCGGACTGCCTCAACCTGCCGATCGATGAACTCGTGGTCATCGTCATGAAGCGCGAACGCCACAATGATCTGATCAAAGAAATCCGGACCGCTGGTGCTCGGGTTCACTTGATCGGTGATGGTGACGTAGGTGCGGCCATTAACTGTGGGTTTGCAGATTCCGGAATCCATGCGCTGATCGGAATTGGGGCGGCTCCTGAAGGGGTGATCAGTGCGGCGGCGATGAAATGCCTTGGCGGTCACTTCCAAGGTCAGTTGATTTATGACCCTGCGATTGTGAAGACGGGTTTGATCGGTGAAAGCAAGGAAGCCAACGTCGAACGGATGCTGAGTATGGGCATCACGGATCCAGATAAGGTCTACACCGCTGACGAACTCGCGTCGGGCAAAAACGTCATGTTTGCAGCAACGGGCATCACGCCTAGCAACTGGCTCGATGGCGTTCGTTACTTTGCAGGCGGCATCCGCACCCAAACGTTGGTCATCTCCAGCGAGTCTAAGACTGCACGTTTTGTGGAAACAATCCACATGGCGAACAATCCTAAGACGGTATCGTTGCGTTAATTTATAACCGATCGGCTCTCACCCCAAATCCCTCTCCCGAGAGGCGAAAGACGTTGAATCTTGCTCCCAAGGGGAGAAGGGCTGGGGATGAGGGCTAATCTATAAAACGACCGATCCAATCCACTCTCATCCAAATTCAAATTAAAAACATAGCTTCTTTTAATATGAACATCGCGGTTGTCGGACTGACGCACAAAACAGCGCCTGTAGAAGTACGGGAAAAATTAAGCATCCCTGAACCCGATTATAAAGGGGCAATAGCGCAGTTAGCCGCCTGTCCAAATGTTGAAGAAGTTGCTGTTCTCAGTACATGCAACCGATTAGAAATTTATCTGGTGCTAAGCGACGTTGAAGCGGGCGTTCGCGAAATTATGCAGTTTTTGTCGATTCATAGCAAACTGCCGATCGCAACCCTGAGACCATATTTGTTTACGCTATTGCATCAAGATGCAGTGATGCATTTGATGCGGGTGTCTGGCGGACTGGACAGTTTGGTATTGGGCGAGGGCCAGATTTTAGCGCAGGTGAAGCAGTGTCATCAAGCGGGTCAGCAGTGCAATAGTGTCGGTCGGACCCTAAATCAGTTGCTCAAGCAGGCGCTGGTTGCCGGGAAGCGAGTTCGGACAGAAACCAGTATTGGCACGGGAGCGGTGTCCATTAGTTCGGCGGCGGTGGAACTAGCGCAGATGAAGCTTGGGAATCTGTCGAAATATAAGATTTTGATCCTCGGGGCGGGAAAGATGTCGCGGCTTTTGGTGAAGCACTTAGTGTCGAAGAATGCGGTGGATATGACGGTGCTGAATCGATCGATGAAACGTGCTGAAGATCTATCCAAGGAGTTTCCATTAGCCCATCTCAAGTTAGGGCTAATGGATCAGATGATGGCGCAATTGGCCGACGCAGATATTGTTTTTACGAGCACCTCTGCGACGGAACCAATTCTCGATAAATCCAAGCTTGAATCCGTCTTAGACCCCTCTAGAATGGTGTCGCTGATTGACATTGCGGTGCCGCGAAATGTGTCGTCGGATGCCAATGAACTGGACCACGTAAATGCCTATAACGTCGATGACTTGAAAGCCGTTGTGGCGCAAAATCAGGAAAGTCGTCGGCAAATGGCCTTGGAGGCTGAAGGACTGCTTGAAGAAGAAGTTGAGGTGTTCGATAACTGGCTTCGATCGTTGGATGCGGTCGAGACCATCAGCAACTTGCGCAACAAAGTCGAAGCGATTCGCACACAAGAACTAGAGAAAGCATTATCAAGGCTTGGGACTGATTTTGGGGACAAACATAAAGAAGTAGTCGAAGCCTTAACCCGAGGCATCGTGAACAAAATCTTGCATGACCCCATGGTCCAACTCCGCGCTCAAAAAGATGTCGATGCGCGACGGCAGGCGATGGATACGTTAACGGTGTTGTTCAATTTAGAAGACGCGACGCAAGCCCGAGTCTAAATCAAGTCTTCTGATAATGGAGTGCGAGATATACAGATAGTAATTAGTCTTTTATTTCCAAATGCCATTACCTCAAGTCGTTATTGATACCAATGTCATTGTTTCGGGATTGAGATCTAGACATGGTAGTGCATTTCAACTGTTATCGCTCATTGATACAGGACAATTTGACATACACTTGTCAGTACCCCTCGTACTGGAATGGTAATCGGGCAAAGTATGAGGCAATATTATTAAAAGTTCCCGATGTGGAACCAGAAGAACACGATAGGATACCAACTGTCTAACAAGTCCGTTACATGGCGACCGTGTTGAGGTTCTTCGTTAAGTCTGAAAATTTATCGGCGGTGGGTGATCGCGAACGTTAGCTATACGGTTTCAACAGTTCCTAAATACGCTTCGAGCACTTGGGGGTTTCGTTGGATTTCTTCAGGTTTGCCGACGGCGAGATTGCGTCCTTCCGCTAGCACCCACACCCGATCGCACAACCCCATGATCACGTCCATGTTGTGTTCGATAATCAAAAATGAAATGCCCTGACGATTCCAATATTGAATGTATTCGCAAATTTGATTGATCAACGTTGGATTAACCCCAGCGGCAGGCTCGTCGAGTAAAATCAATTGCGGTTTTGTCATCATGACCCGACCGATTTCCAGCAGCTTTCGTTGTCCGCCCGATAGCCCCCCGGCATAGTCATTTGCTTTTTCCACCAAGCCGATCGAAGTCAAAATCTCCATGGCTCGATCGCGAGAGGTTTGTTCTTCAAGCTTTATTCTTTTTGGCTGACAAAAGACATTCCAAACCTGTTCCCCGGACTGCCCTGGCGTCGCTAAGAGCAGATTTTCTAACACCGATAATCGGGATAGCGCCCGTGCGACTTGAAAGGTTCGGACCATCCCTTTGCGTGCGATTCGGTGGGGTTGCAGCTTGTCAATGCGATCGTTGCCAAAATAGACTTCGCCCGAATCAGGCGGGATAAAATTGGATAGTAAGTTAAAAAAAGTAGTTTTTCCAGCGCCATTAGGTCCGATGAGTCCGGTGATGCTGCCTTGGATGACTTCAAGATCTGCGCGATCGATTGCCTGAATCCCTCCAAAATTTTTGACCAGTCCTCGCGCGGATAAAATTGCTGACATCTGCATAACTCCCTGTGTGACCCTTAATATCTTTTAAACCTAGCCCAGTCCTATTTACCGAGTGTTAACTCATCTCGATCGCCCAAAAGCCCCTGTGGCCGCCAAACCATCAGCCCAATCAGTAGCAACCCAATAACAACCATCCGAAAGGCATCAATTTGGGCACTCGGAATCATGGGTAGCACCTTCCCGAGATCGCGCGTTACTGCCGTGTAAGCCCAGAACACTACCGCACCCACGACGACCCCAGGATTACTGCCTGCACCACCCAACACCATCAAAATCCAAACATTAAACGTCAAATCTGATTTGAAATTATCTGGGTACACATTGCTCTGCTGCCACGCGTAAAATGCTCCCCCTATTCCCGTCAAAAAACCGCCAATCATCAACGCCTGAAGCTTATACCAAAACACATTTTTTCCCAGCGCTTTCGCCACATCCTCATCTTCTCGAATGGCCTTCAGCACGCGGCCCCATGGTGATTTCACCAGCAATTCAACACTGATGAAGACGATCGAAGCGACCAAAATCGAGCAAACGAGTAACCCGTTAATCACTTGATTATCTTTAAACGTCAAAACCGATGTCGCCGTCACGCCGTAAGCCCGCAAACTCAATAGTCCGCACATCACACCCACCGCCGTAATGCCCAGCTTCCGTTTCTCCCCCGCCACCGCCAACCGCCGTCGCGTCCACTGCCACAGTTTCGCTAATACCCATCCAAAGGCGATCGTCACCCCAATCACCATTCCATAGCGCGTCACAATATCGGGCCGAAAATTCTCCAGCGGCAACGGGAAGCCATTAATCCCCAACGCCCCCGATCGTCCATTCACAAACGACTCATTGTTCACCACCAGCCGCACCAGCTCCGCCGCACCAATGGTCACGATCGCCAGATAATCCTCTCGCAATCTTAGCGTCGTAAACCCCAACCCCAACCCAAAAACCGCCGCCACAATTCCCCCAAAGACCATCGCCATGGGGAGCGGCACCGACGACAGGCTAGCCACCACCGTCGCGTAGGCTCCAACCGCCACAAATCCCGCAATGCCAAAATTAATCAGCCCGGTCACGCCCCACTGAAGATTCAACCCTAGCCCCAAAATGCTGTAGATCGCCATACTGGTGATCAAAAATGCGACGTAGTTCAGAATGCCGGGGTCTGATGAAAATAAATAACTTAAGACTGAGTTCAGCATGGGTAAGCGCGTGAAGTCCTGACGTAGAGGTTGAGATAGCGAGTCTATAGAGTCATGGCTAGGCTAACATTTAGGGAGTTCCTTTTTGTGAGGAATTTTTCTGAAGCGTTGAGGTGCGATTCATCTCGATCGGTGGGAATTCTAGAATTAAACTGTCAAGGCTCTTGCTTTTCATTCCCTCACCCCCTGAGCAGACCTCTATGAAATCCGTGCGCGATCGTGCTCATAATCTCATTAATGTGATGTCCGATGAGGATATAGCCGTACTGTGGGCAACCATGCAAACGCAGTTTTACGACTTATACCTCTTGGGGGCGGTTCAATCTGCCAAGGAAAATTTTCAACCGGGTGATGTACTGACCCGGGAGGATGCATTGGCCATCGTGATGTCTTCGATCCCCACCACTAACTTGATCCCCTAAACCCTCATACGTGTCATGACTCGAAATTTCAATACCCCAAGTCGAGGCGGATTGCTTTCTCCCGCAACGGCTGAAGTCCGGTATGAACGATCGTTTATTACCGATTTGAGACAGATTATGCCCTTGCGGATTCGCGATCGGATCCAAGACTTTGTTTTTACTGAGTTTTACGCGGTGAAACATTTGCAACATTTAGAAGACTTTCGATCGATGGCGATGAGTCAAATTTTTTATCGCTTTACCGTGGCAGAGTATCTAATCAGTATTGAGGTGACGGGAGAAATTATTAAATTTGTGAGGGTCTTGCCAAAACCGCTTATCTAGGGCCGATAGGTATCGATAGGGATACTGATCGATTCGTGTTCGCGCGGGCTGCGTGTAAGGTACGATTGTCACGAAAGTTATATTTTTGCTCATTTTAAACGTTCCCAGTGTTCTATCTTCGCTAGTCTAGACGCCAGATACACTCAGGGTGGGTTCATAGGAGTTTTGAGAAATTATGGATACAACTAACCGTGCAGCGACGCTCTGGAACCGATATCAGGATTGGCTGTACTATCATGCCGACCTTGAGTTTTATCTAGACATTAGCCGGATGCGATTTGACGATCGGTTTGTGGCCGAGATGCAGCCAAAGTTTGAGCAGGCTTTTCAGAAAATGACAGCCTTAGAGGGCGGCGCGATTGCCAATCCCGACGAAAATCGGATGGTGGGTCACTACTGGCTCCGCAGCCCCGAACTCTCGCCCACGCCTGAGATTGAGGCTGAGATTATTGAGACCCTGGATACTATTGAGCAGTTTGTCTCTAAAATCCACAGTGGGGCAATCAAACCGCCGACGCAGCCCAAGTTTACGGATGTATTATCCATTGGTATCGGCGGATCGGCGTTGGGTCCGCAGTTTGTGGCCGAGGCTTTGTCCCCAGATAACGCCCCGATGCAGATTCACTTTGTGGACAACACCGATCCGGCTGGAATCGATCGGGTGATGGCGCGGATTGTAGATCGCTTGGACCGGACGTTGGTGATTACGATTTCCAAGTCCGGCAGCACCCCTGAACCCCGCAATGGCATGTTGGAAGTGCAGCAGGTCTACGCAAAAGCAGGTTTGAAGTTTGCAGACCATGCAGTGGCGATCACGATCGCGGAGAGCATTCTCGATGGGGTCGCGAAGTCCGAGGGCTGGCTGGCGACGTTCCCCATGTATGACTGGGTAGGAGGACGCACGTCTGAATTGTCGGCGGTGGGACTCCTTCCGGCGGCTCTTCAAGGCATCGATATTCGATCGATGTTGGCGGGCGCGGCGGAAATGGACGTGGCAACGCGGGTGCCTGACCTGAAAACCAATCCGGCGGCGCTCTTGGCCCTGGGCTGGTATTTCTCCGGTGATGGGATGGGCAAGAAAGACATGGTGGTCTTGCCCTACAAAGATAGCCTGCTGCTGTTTAGCCGTTATTTGCAGCAGTTGGTGATGGAGTCAATTGGGAAGCAGTATGACCTAGATGGCAATCTGGTTTACCAGGGCATCGCCGTCTATGGAAACAAAGGTTCTACCGACCAGCACGCCTATGTCCAGCAGTTGCGCGAGGGCGTTGCAAACTTTTTCATTACCTTTATTGAAGTTTTGAGTGATCGCACAGGACCGTCTATTGAAGTTGATCCCGGCGTCACTTCTGGCGATTATCTCTCGGGCTTGATTCAAGGTAGTCGAGGGGCACTCTATGAGAATGGTCGAGATTCCATTACGATCACCATCGGACAGGTGACTCCCAAGATGATTGGGGCGTTGATTGCGCTGTACGAGCGGGCGGTGGGTCTCTATGGCTATCTTGTCAATGTAAATGCCTATCACCAACCGGGGGTTGAAGCGGGCAAAAAAGCAGCGGCGATCGTTCTGGATTTGCAGAGTGAGTTGATGAGAGTTCTCCGCACTCAAACGGATCCGATCGGCCTTCTCGATCTGGCGACTCAAGCCAAAGCCGCCGACCAAATCGAGGCCGTCTACAAAATCATGCGTCACTTGGCGGCGAACGATCGCGGTGTCACTTTGCAAGGTGATTTGTCCAAACCTGCGTCGTTGTCGATCGCATTCAAGGCGTAGCGCAATTCCTCATCAAGATTTCCCCGGCCCCCAAATATGTTTTATGGGGGCATTCTTACGGGGATTTTGTGCTAAATCGTTACTTTCGAGACAAGCGGTGAAGCCACATGTAGTCGGGTCCTTCAGGGGAACAGGTGCCCTGAATTAGGTTGTTGCTGTAATGCAATCCGCCGCCGTAAGGACCTTCGATATAGCCGTTAGCCGTCCATTCGCCAAAGGGATCGTTGACGATAAATCCGTCTTTGTCGTAGCCAAGGATTGTCACGATGTGGCCGAAACTGGTGAAATAACCGTGGATAATGCAGGGCTTACCTTCAGCGATCGCTTTACGAATATCGGTGGCTCTGCCTCGAAGGGTCAGTTCATCCCTAAGTCCATAGGCTTCTGCGAGTTTAAAAAGATCTTGCGGTTCGTGACGACTGAGACCGTTATTGTCCATGTATCGATACAGCTCATCTGCAAACTGCATGGCATTCGTTTTGCGTGGAATCTTGAAATAGTTCATGACCATGGCAAAACAGGTAACGTTGCAGGCTCCGCGAGGATTATCTGCATTGTTAAGCTGAGAGTAGTAAGGAACGCTGAGACGTTTGCTGCTCGGTAGCCGAGTGAAAGGTATTGGAGTGACGAGTGTTGGGGTGGAAGGTTTGGGGTCGGTTGGGAGGGGTAAGGTTAAGCCTTGGCTGTCGATCAGTTGGATGTGGGGAGCGAAGACGTACCAGGTATTTCGGGGTGGGTCGCCCAGGAATTGATTGATAAGTGCAACTTTCCAGTGAAAGGGTCCGGCGGGCTTCCAAGAATGAATTTCAAAACTTCGTCCGGCAGCGATGTGGGTCTTGTCCTGAGGCCCGAGTTTGCTCGAATCTATTGCATATTGCTTAAAAACAGTATTTTGTTTAACAACTAATTTCATAAATCCATCCATCACTCATCGGACAAAAAGCGGGCAAACTTATGGGCAAGTCAGGCAAATGACGATCGTTCGCCGTCATTATTGTAGTCACCTTGGCTGAAATCGATCGGACTTTTGTGGGTAAAGCTGTAGATAAAGCAAATTAAGTAAGCAAATCAAGCAATGACCAAAATTGATCTCAGAAAAAAGATGTTGGGGCAACGGGGCGCGCTGTCGGTTGATGAGTGGCGCACGAAAAGCGATCGCATCAGTCAGACTTTGAGCGATGATTCAGAGTTTCGATCGGCCCAAACCGTGTTGGCGTATTTCAGTACGCGACAAGAGCCAGACTTATCTCACTTGTTTACTCAAGATTTTGCTCAAGATTTTGGGCAAGTCTTTGGATTTCCCCTTTGTGAAGACAATAATCTTCTCTGGCGACAGTGGCGTCTTGGTGAGCCATTAGTGGCTGGAAAATATGGAATTCAGGAACCGGATCGACGGGCGGTGGCTCTCTTTCCAGAACAGGTTGATCTCATGCTAGTGCCTTGTGTCGCTTGCGATCGTGCCCGATACAGACTGGGGTATGGAGGCGGCTTTTACGATCGGCTGCTGGCTAAACCGGAGTGGCGATCGGTTCGGACGATCGGGATTGTGTTTGATTTTGCAGTGATTGAAGCGATGCCTGTAGACTCTTGGGATCAGCCCCTCGATCGAATTTGTACGGATCAAGGATTTTTGTCTCTTAAAATTAATTAAAACCAGTGAAGAAACAGTGATCGCACTTGCCCTATATCGATTATTGTTGAAAATTAGTTATGAATTATCAATAGGTGTCAATACTTAAAAGTAGTCTTATCTTAAGTACCCTAAAAGAAATACCCCGAAATTATGAAGATCTTTGTCTATCACACGCCTGAGCAGACTCCTGCTCTGAATTCTGCCGACTGTTCAATTGTAATTGACGTTCTCCGTGCAACCACAACGATGGTGACGGCTCTCAGTGTCGGTGCTGAGGCGGTTCAAGTATTTAGCGATTTGGACGAGTTGATGCGCGTGAGCGATCGCTGGGATCCGACGAAGCGCATTCGGGCTGGAGAACGAGGCGGGAGTAAAGTGGCGGGTTTTGACTTTGGCAATTCTCCGCTAGAGTGCAGTGCGGATTTGATGGCTGGAAAACGGCTATTTGTTAGTACGACTAATGGAACTCGGGCGTTTCAGCGGATCCAAGATTCGTCTATTGTTTTGGGCGCTGCGTTGATTAATCGTCAAGCAGTCGTCGCATTCTTAGCTGAGAAAAAGCCGGAGACGGTGTGGATTGTGAGTGCAGGTTGGGAAGGCACTTATGCACTAGAGGACACGGTATGTGCGGGGGCTATTGTTGATTTGCTGGCGGATAAGATGGGAGTGTCAATAGGTGATTTGGCGGGAAATGATGAGATGGTGGCGGCGGTGGCGCTTTATTGTCAGTGGAAGGATGATCTGTTGGGGTTGTTGAACCATGCAAGTCATGGTAAGCGGTTGTTGAAATTGGAAGCTCATGATGATCTGATGTATTGTTCGGCGTTGGATACGGTGAAGCTTTTGCCGATTCAGACGGAAAAAGGTGTTTTGGTGGGCCGTTAAGCCGTGACGTCTGCTTGTCCGCCTCGGAATAAATTCCGAGGCTCATAGCCCAAACCCATAGCGGGTTGAAGAAAAGAAATAAGAGCCTCTTTAACCCGTAGTTAGGGTACTGTGAAAGACGACAAAGGCCCTATTGTATTTTCCCGATCGTTATGGCTACTTCTCCCTTCCAATTGTCAAATCCAGCAATCAAATCTAGCCTGTCAGTCCGACTAATGCAAATCGGTGGCGTGATAACGGCTTTTTTTATTGCGATCGCTTTTTTTGCGCCTGTGCTTCAGTCGGTTGGCCTTTTTCAAGACCCCACTGATTTTCTCAATAACCCGCCTCAATCGCCGCCGTCTTTAGCGCATTGGTTTGGGACGACTCGGCTTGGGTTTGATGTGTTTTCGCGGGTGATGTTTGCCGCTCAATCTGCGCTGCAAGTAGTTTTTATTTCCATGACGCTGAGTATTACGATCGGTGTTTTTCTGGGCATGGTAAGCGGCTATCTGGGTGGGAATCTCGATCGGGTGTTAGTTTTTGTGATGGATGCCATTTATACGTTGCCGGGTTTATTACTGGCGGTGACGCTATCGTTTGTGCTGGGACGCGGGGTGTTGAATGCGTCAGTGTCGCTGGCGATCGCCTATATTCCCCAGTACTACCGCGTTGTTCGGAACCAGACGGTCAGCGTCAAGACAGAAATGTATATTGAGGCGGCTCAGTCCATGGGTGCTGGAACCGTTCATATTTTACGAAAATATTTATTACTCAATGTAATTCAGAGCGTCCCTGTTATTTTGACGCTTAATGCTGCGGATGCGGTCTTGACGCTGGGTGGGCTTGGGTTTTTGGGATTGGCATTGCCACCGGGCGTTCCTGAATGGGGGAACGATCTTCGCGAGGCGCTGGATATTTTGGCGACTGGGGCTGGGTGGTGGACTTCGGTGTTTCCTGGATTGGCTATGACGGTACTGGTTGTTGGGCTTTCGTTGTTGGGTGAGGGATTGAATGAGTTGACGGAAAAGAAAGGACGGTGAGATGGGGTTTTTACCTTTAAGTCTCTTGACTATGTTTCGGCGTGAAATGCGCAATTGTGAAATGCGCCACTAAGTGATGGAATGGGTCTGTTAAAAACTTAACCTTTGGGTGCCATTGCGTTTGTATTCAAATTCCCGTTTGATGATGCCGCACATTAACTAGTAGCAGTTAAATCTATCATCGCGCTGTTGATTATGCCATTCACCGCGACGAGTTGTTCCGAGCAGTGTGGACATGATGACGCATTTTTGTAGCCGAGTACAATCACCAGGATTCTGCGAAGACTTAATACACATCGTTACCCGTCCCAATTGACCACTCAAAGCTCCATCATCATCCAACACTAAAAACCACTGATTCAATTTCGTGTTTTTCCGAAAGGTCGTTTGCTTATCGTCTAGCCGAATGAGTGTCCCTGCTGACTTCCATTCGATCGGCGATCGATTTTCTGGTGAGATGCCCCATTCCACGCGTCCCGTATTGTCATGGATCACAAAGTTATACGGAATTCGCTGCATTTTTGCGAGATGTTGAGCTTGCTTAATCCCCATCTGAACTTGCTCTTGAGCCACATTCAACTCGCGGTTTTGAACGAAACCATTCCAACCCGGAGCTGCGATCGTCGCTAGAATACCGATCATCACCAAAATAATAATCTGCTCTAGCAGACTGAATCCAAGATTACGGCCCGATTGTTTTAAAGCTCTACGAAATCGCAATAGAAACTTCATCGCTTAACTGAGTCTTATGAAAGGAATAACTTTACAATTCCCTTAATAAGCACTGCGATCGCACTATTTAGAAAAATTAAAAACCCTTCCAATACTCAGCTTAACTTCCACATTCAGTCGTGCTAGTTGAACTGTTATTTCCCTCGCGCATACCTCCAAGAAGTGTCTGTACTACAAGACAACGTGCTGTTCCGTAGGATGTGCCACCAGAACCCGGCTTTGTGACTCCAAAGCCAATAGTAAATGGTATTCCACCTGAAAGGCTTGTCTTAACTAAACCATTAGCGTCAAATACCAGTCGAGCTTGACCAGCATCTGCACTACCGCCCGTTTGAGCGATCGTCGTTGCGGTATATTGCACAACTCCTGACTTCACCTCGCCATTCCCCAAAGTTTGCCAATCTGGGACAACACCTGCCAGATCACATGACTCCGTAGCAATTTCTGTAGCCGCTGTAGTAGAGCACCGAACCACTGCCATCCGAGGAGATCTCTGACCTGTAGCACTGATATCGAACAGTACTGCCCGCATCGTTCGCGTCGTCTTCGCTTCAGTCTGTGCTTTGCGCAGTGAATCTGCAACTTGCCCACGCATCGTTGAAATACGGCGGTTGTTAATAAAGGCTAACCAGCCGGGAGCAGCGATCGCAGATAAAATTCCAATAATAATGATAACAACTAGAACCTCAATCAGCGTAAAACCTGAACTAGAATTAGACGATCGGGGCTTAAAGTAATGAATCACAAGTAACCTCCTTCAAGATGCAAAACAACAGAGTAACTAGTTGGAAAGCTTACCGTAGACCCCACGACTGAGTACACGAGTCTCCATCTGAAACGACACATCACCTGATAGCGGAATTCCACCCTGACCTGCGGCATTTCCGCGCATCACGATATTAACCTCTGGATTAAGCCCCTGACCTGCTGCCGCTGCCGCTTGAGTCACCCCCGTCGTCGCAGCACTTGCCCCAATCGGAGCAGACGCAGATCCCGACCTCACACATACGTAAAAGGCACTATTAAACCTCGCACCACTAAATCCACTGGGCGAATCAAAACCACTCGGACAATACCCTTCTTGATACGTAGTACTAACAGTATCAGTCTCATAATCCACAAAGTCTGTCAGCACAGTATTCAATGTTGATGCTGTGTCTGGAACTCCATTCTGAACATTTACATTCGTCGTGACTACATTGGTAGCAGAATCAGTTTTATCGCCCACGGGCCAAGTCAGCGGACGCTTATCTTTCGCGATCGGAGCAGCCCATCCCGGATATATGCCAGTAGCTATAACAGCACTTTCAGAAAAATTGGGCAATTGGTATCGCGTAATTCGGGCTTTACCTCGCCAGTTGAACCCAACAGCGGATGCCGTATTGAGGGAGTACACCACCAATGTGTACATCTGTTGAGAGACACAGGGAATAGCATTCAGAGCCGCATTGTATCCAGTCTCGTTAGAAGACTTACCAACATTTTGAGCATTTGTCTTACATGCACTTCGCATTGTAGAAGGCAGGGATTCAGGCTTCCAAAAGGCTAGGACTGGAATATTTGTCGTACTGGTCAGAAAAGGCGGCAAAAAACTCAAGAGACCTGTACATTTACTACTCTGTCCCCGCACCAATGCATCAGAATATGCGTAGAGACAGCTTTCTTTATCCAGAGTCCCATCAGCTTTTTTCACCTGAGTGACACCATAGACATAGGTCGCTTCACGAACGTCGCGAGCAATGTAGTCCATGGCCATTTGTAGGTCGCGCTGAGTGTCACTTCGAGAAGCATCACGCTGATTGGCTCCCATAATTTCAACGACGAGATACAGCAATCCAGAAACGACTAGGGAACTGATAATCATCGAAACGAGCAACTCTATGAGCGTAAAACCCCCTCGATCGGAACGTGTGACCAGAAACCGAAGTAGCAGATTTGAAATAGGGTGTGAGCCAGGAGTGTGCTTCAGTTTCATATCATCCTCATAACAGCAGTAAATAAATTGGTTTATCACTAAGCATCAGGTCAACGCGATTGATACTGTTCCAACGCTTTCGAGTTCACACTTCTAGCCACTTGCGAAGAAAGAACAGCAAGCGGCCTATCTTTTGCTTGTTTTGTTCCAGTAGTTCCGGTCAAGGACGCTCTTCTATTTTCCAGTTTTGCTAAGGTAGAACCCTTAGCGATCGCAGAATAAACACGCACCGTCATATTAAAGATTCGCGGGACATCAGTCGCACCACAAGGCGTATTATCACAGACCCCAGTATCTCTGAAAACTTGAACCAGAAAATCTGCCGTTCCGTCTCCATCCGTATCTACTGGAATATATTGATTGGTTGCCGGGAATCTAGCTTCACCAGCAGCAGTAACGCCCTCGGCTGTATTTTTTGATGGATTAGTCGATCGCATCTTGCTCCAAGCAGCCGTTGGCGCAGGCCCCTCATAGGTCGCAAAAACACTCGTTGCACCCGCCGATGCTGGCAAGTCCGTGACAGCAGTAGATTGACTTCGTTCGACCTCAGCACGGACCCGATCGATCTCACCTTGAGCTAGAGCCAACGCTTGCTCTGCGCGACGGTTCTGAACTCGGGTTCCCGTTGCCCAAAAAATGGGAGGCGTAATAGCGACGAGCGTAATACTAATGACGACGATCGCCACTAGAGACTCAATAAGCGTGAAACCAGAAGAGAATTTTGTCTGAGAAGACGTCCCTTTCAGAACCTGTCCAAGCCGTCTCTGAGCGTTAGCCATTTGTTGCTTAGTCATGATCTAATCCTCAGATTTAATTGTCACAATTCAACTTAGCCGCGCCCTGAATGCTTGTCGCTTTAGCAGCCCGACACAAGGTCTTGATATAAGGGTCATTGATTTGAGGTTCTGAGTAGAACTCATTTCGGCTCGGTGTATTAATCACAAAACGGGATGCTGCCGGACCTGCTGCTGCAAGCTGAAGCGCCACATCATAACCCCAACTCCGAGTCGGCGGGCTATAGAACTGAATCTGCTCATTATCAATCTCCAAAGCCGGATCAAGCGTGCCATCACTTTTGTACTCCCAAGCTTCCATTTCCCATGGAGCAGTCGCATAATTGCTAAAGCTCAGCTGCAAGAACGACCCTGAGTAGTCAAGAATCGCATCATCCCATTTTTCAATAAACCGTGGAAAGTTTTGCAACCCACCGTAGGATTGACCTGGACGGGAAGGAACAATTCCGCTTACCACGATCGAGTTCACATTAGTTGGAGCACCAACCGTCGGATAAGTCTGCCGATTATCGTTCCCCCCACCGATCGGTCTAAAAGCTAGACTGCTTATTTTAGTTTCAGGATCGCCAGAATTTCCATACAAACGGATTCCAGGAGTAGGATTGCAGCGTTCCTTGGACCAATCTTTGCTATTGTCATCATTACATACAGCAGTGTTCCGAGTCGGTCTCAGTGGCTCACGTAAAACAGGTAAGCCCGATCGAGATATCTTAACGGGACTCATGTAGTCACCTGCGGGAGCAGTAGACCCATCATATTCACCAAAACCCAGCTTTTCAGTGTAGCTAGTCGGGTTAGGATTTTCGCGAACCCAGTCAAAACGACCTGTACCCAACACTGTCGGAAGGGTTGAGAAGGGCTGGTCTGAGTTGCGGAAGGACGTAAGGCCAGTT
>JAYVVL010000060.1:0-6077 GCA_043787035.1 Synechococcales cyanobacterium | reverse complement strand
TAGGCACCTCGCCTTTCAACACTACTGTTCCACTGGTCTGCGCAACCCACACGGTTTCGATGTCCGCGACTGATGAATCTT
This sequence comes from Synechococcales cyanobacterium, assembly GCA_043787035.1. Lineage (GTDB taxonomy): Bacteria > Cyanobacteriota > Cyanobacteriia > Leptolyngbyales > Leptolyngbyaceae > JAAFJU01. The sequence continues at coordinate 5,996 of JAYVVL010000060.1, read as the reverse complement.
GGTCAAATGCCGCTGCGACGCGCTTTGCAAGACCGCTTTGGTCGTACTCACCGTTTAAGCCCATGCGTTCAGCCGGAACTTCAGCTGGAGCACTGCCTTCTGTGGACGCAACTTCTACTGAGGGCGCAGCTTCTGCTGAGGACGCTTGTGCTTCAGCAGGAGCTTCCCCTTTATCGCCACCGAAAATTCTTTGTAACCAACCCATAACGTTTCTCCAATTTATTTGAAAGCTTACCGATCTTATTCGGCGTTCACTCTGCAAGATACAATGAAGAACCCCTTTCTGGTCAAATTCTCACTAATTTTTTTAAGTTAGATTGATAAGGAGGGGTGGAGAGTAGTACGAAACGTCGATCGTTAGTGTGAAGGATGGCATTGGTTTTGAAACATACCCTATCGGTATTGGTCGAAGATGAAGCGGGCGTGTTGAGTCGTATTTCGGGCTTGTTTGCACGACGGGGCTTCAATATTGAGAGCTTGGCAGTCGGTCCGGCGGAGCAGATGGGTATTTCACGAATAACCATGGTGGTGCCCGGAGATAGCCAAGAAATTGAACAGTTGACGAAGCAGCTCTATAAGCTGATCAATGTCCTCACCGTTCAAGACATTACCGAAGTTCCTTCCGTCGAGCGGGAACTCATGCTGATCAAGGTTAACGCTAATAGTGAAACCCGATCGGAAGTGTTGGAACTTGCCAACATCTTCAGGGCGAAGGTCGTGGATGTTGCGGAAGATGCGCTTATTTTTGAAGTGGCGGGCGATCCGGGCAAGATGGTAGCGATCGTCCAAGTTCTCAACAAGTTTGGCATTCGAGAAATTGCGCGGACCGGGAAGATTGCCCTGACCCGTGAATCGGGAGTGAATACGGAATTTCTCAAATCTTTGGAAGCAAAGGTATTTTAGCTGAAAGAAGGATTAAAGATGAATATCTGAATAAAATATTTAGATCAAACAGGATCTGAAAAATTGATTCTTCAGATCCTGTTTTATGGCGCGAGTTCCGATCGATGGGTTGAACCTAACTCACGTTATGTCATGGCTTTACTTCACGACTTTGTTCGGAACAAACTCCTTCCCGGCACGAAATTCACCCGAGAACCGTCGCCCGCTGGTGTATTGCATGGTTCCACGACCATCGGGAATGCCGCCTCTCCATTCCCCGACATAGGTTCTCATTGAGGAATTGCCTCGATAGTTGCAGGTGCCTTGTCCGGACAGTTTGCTGCTGAAGAATTGTCCTTCACAGACGAATGATGGCGTATCGTAAGTCCCGGTCCCTTTAATTTGGCCGAGGAAAAATTGACCGTTATACGTGCCGTCACTGTTGGCAAAGTAGTATTGGCCTAGGCCATGAGGATGACCATCCATGACTTGACCTTTGTAATAATCGCCATTGGCGAGGGTGAAGGTGCCTCGCACTTCAGGAATTCCTTCGCGCACTTGTCCTTGGTAACGATCGTTATTGGCAAACAAGAACATTCCTGTGCCATGGGGCAAACCGTTCCGCATTTGTCCCTCATAGCGATTATCACTTTCAAAAACCAAAACGCCATAGCCGTTGGGGAGCCACCCTTTACCGCTGCGAGTCACTTGACCATCGTAGGAGCGGTAGGCTTGGGGACCGGGGCGCTTTCCGGCATTGTCGAAGGTGCAGATGTAGGTGCCATTTCCCCGAGAGGTGCAGCTATTGGCCATGATGGGCAGGACTTGGGCATGAACGGTCTGAGCCTGCAACGCGATCGCGGTTCCCGAGAGACTCAGAACGGCAAGGCGCAAGGACAGACTTGATACAATAGTCAATATATTGGAGGGGTAAGACTGGATTCTATTGGATTGGATTCGGTGAGACATAGGATAAATTAGGGTGTGCAATGCCCTTCAATTTAACTAATAAACTCTGTTTGGATACACAAATTTTGAGGAATCCCTCAAATCCCTCAAATCACTAATCAATTCAGTGTTAAAAAGGCGCGGATGGCGATACATTCAAGGCATGTCTGTAGACACATTCGTCCTCTAGACACGGACTCTTTTTAAATATCTACCCTTTTAAACCCTTACCCCAGAGTGCATTATGCGGGCTGTCTTAATGGCGGGTGGATCAGGGACAAGGCTTCGTCCCCTCACCTGCGATCTTCCAAAACCCATGGTGCCACTGCTGAACCGACCGATCGCAGAGCACATTATTTATTTGCTCAAGCACCATGGCATTGATGAAGTTATTGCGACGCTTCACTATTTGCCTGATATTCTGCGGGATTATTTTCAAGATGGGTCTAAGTTTGGCGTGCGCATGAGCTACGCCGTCGAGGAGGAGACCCCGCTTGGGACCGCAGGCTGCGTCAAAAATGTTGAAGAGCTGCTCGGTGAGACGTTTCTGGTGATTAGCGGCGATAGTGTGACGGATTTTGACCTGACGCAGGCGATCGCGTTCCATCACGATCGCGGTGCGAAGGCGACGATTGTGCTGAAGCGAGTGGACAATCCCTTAGATTTTGGGGTGGTGATTACGGATGAGACGGGACGGATTCAACGATTTTTAGAGAAGCCCTCAACCAGTGAAGTCTTTTCCGATACAGTCAATACTGGAATTTATATCCTAGAGCCAGAAGTTTTGCGGAATATCCCGAAGGGTCAGGAGGCGGATTTTTCTAAAGATCTCTTTCCCATGCTGCTGGATCAAGGCACGCCGCTCTATGGCTACATTGCTGAGGGCTACTGGTGTGATGTGGGAAGTTTAGATGCCTATCGGAGCGCCCAATATGCTGCTTTGTCTGGGGAAGTAGCGCTGCATCATCCCTACCGGGAACGATCGCCCGGTGTGTGGGTGGGGGATGAGACGTTTATTGACCCTAGTGCCATTGTGGAGTCGCCTGTGATGATTGGCGATCGCTGTCGGATTGGGGCGAGGACGCGCCTTGAAGCGGGCACGATTATTGGCGATAACGTCACGGTGGGCCTGAACGCTGATCTGAAGCATCCGATCGTTTGGAATGGGACGGTAGTAGGGGATGAGGTGCGGCTGATCGCTTGCGTCTTGGGACGGGGCGTGCGGGTGGAACGGCTGGCTCAGGTGCTGGAGGGTGCGGTGATTGGTCCCCTTTGTACGATTGGGGAAGAGGCAAATGTTCGACCTAATATCCGGGTTTGGCCGAGTAAGATTATTGATCCCGGTGCCACGCTGAATCAAAACTTGATCTGGGGTGCAGTGGCTCGCCGGAATCTTTTTGGCCAGCGGGGCGTGACGGGAATCGCGAATGTGGATGTGATTCCGGAGTTTGCGGTGAAACTGGGGGCGGCTTATGGCTCGACGTTGCGACCGGGTTCACAGGTAACGGTTTCGCGCGATCAGCGGAGTGTGTCTTGGATGGTGTCTCGATCGCTGATTTCAGGTCTAATGTCCGTTGGGATCAATGTGCAAAACCTGGAGGCGACCGCCATTCCCATTGCTCGATCGGTAGTGCCGATTTTGGGTGTGGTGGGTGGGTTGCATGTGCGGGTGGATCCTGAAAAGTCGGATCATATTTTGATCGAATTTTACGATCGTCGTGGAATTAATCTCTCCAAGGCATCGGAGCGGAAGGTTGAAGGAGCATTTTTTAAGGAGGATTTTCGGCGGGCGACGATGTCGGATATTGGCACGATTGTAGATGTAAATCAGGCGTTTGACTTGTACAGCCGGGGCTTTGAACAAAATTTAAATGTGATGGCACTAAAAGAGAGCTGTAGTCGTGTGGTGATCGACTATGCCTATGCAGTGTCGGGGGCGATTTTGCCGCAGCTTTTGGCAAAGTTTGGGTGTGATGCGGTAGTGCTGAATGCGAGTTTGACGCAGAATGCGCCGACGTCGGACGATCGCGATACGTTGCTGCTGCAATTGGGGCAAGTGGTTCGGGTGTTGCGGGCGACCTTTGGGGTGCAGGTGTCGGCTAATGGTGAGCAGTTGATTATTGTCGATGATAGCGGGTCGATCATTCGGGGGGAGACGTTGACAGCGCTGATGGTGGATTTGATGCTGTCGGTGCATCCGCGCAGTACGGTGGTGGTCCCGGTGAATGCATCTAGCGCGATCGAAGACATTGCGCGTCGGTATGATGCGAAGGTCATTCGCACAAAGGCAAATCCGACGGCCTTGATGGAGGCGTGCGATCGTAATGCCAATGTGTCGATCGGCGGAAGTGGAAGTATGGGCTTTATTTTTCCCAATCTACATCCGGGATTTGATGCGATGTTTTGTATTGCGAAGCTGATTGAGCTACTGGCCCAGCAAAAACGAACGCTGGCACAAATTCGGGATGACTGTCCGCATATTCATCACGTCACCATTAGTTTGCGGTGTCCTTGGCAGATTAAGGGTGCAATTATGCGACATTTCGTTGAGAGTCACACTCAAGATGAGGTGGAACTCATTGATGGGATTAAGATTTTTAATCGTCAGCATGATAGCTGGGTATTGATTTTGCCGGATGCGAGTACGCCGACGATTCACATTTGTGGCAATAGTCGCGATCGCAATTGGGTAGATGAGACGCTGCGGGAGTACCGTCGTCGGGTGAAGGTTTTTGTTGCAGAAGCACAGGGAATTCAGGAGTTTAATATTCCTGAAGAGGGATAAATAAGGTAAAGGGGATTGAGTGGCGATGAGTCGTTACTCGTCGTCCATCTGACCAACAACGATCGCGCAGAAAGCAAAGCCTAAAATGAGGGGTAGCGGCTGGTTAATTGCAAAACTGAGTGTCGTTCCACTAACCAAGCTTAGAAGGGCGATGGAAAACCACTGCTTCTCACTTAGGCTAAGGCCCTTGTCGGCTTTGATGGATTTTAGGGCACGGTCTGGAAGGGGGCACGGCATTACAGCTTGGGGTGGAAAGGCCCAATAGGCGCTGCTTTCACGGAAGTAATCGGTCCATCCATGGTCTTGGCACCAATCGGCAATCCATTGTTCGCAGTAGTGGTTAATTTGGAGATGCATAGTAACCAATTATTTGATTAAAACTTAAATATCTTATCTTCAAGCTAACAAATTCACGATCGTCAGAGTCAGCGATCACATCAAAGTTTACGCAAGAAAAGTTTACGCAAAATCGTCCCATAGACTCTAGACGGGAGATAGTTCTAATCGATAGCGGTAGAGTGCAACCGGGGTGTTTCTAGCAGTGAAATAATCGGGATCTTTTGGTGAGAGATAAATGGCGGTGTATTGGTCTGCGATAATAGGAGAGGAATCGTTAGAATGATTACTAATTTGATGTTGATATTTTGTGGTGGTTTCAACTTGATTGAGATAAGGCGTTTCTGATCCTCGAAAGATTTGCTGAAAGAGTTCGGTGGTTAGAAATTCATTTTGGTTAGGGCGATCGCTATTGTGGCCTGTGGTAATTGAGAGCAATTGTAATCCACTTTTGAGGGTTGTAAGTTGTTCTCGAGGAGATTTTGGATTGATTTTGACGGTGGTGACAACGCCTTCTCCGAGGTAGGCATTAGCAATACTGAGTCCATTAAAAATGCGATCGACGACGACTTTTTCTTGGGGTGTTTGAGTAAGATTTGAGGCTAGAAAACCAAAGGTTATGATGGGTTTGATAGTTGAGGGTCCAAATTTTACATCAAAGGTGACGGGTTGATCGAGATACTTACGATTGCCTTCAAATCCAGGAGTGGTGAGATCCTTTACAGGTGCAATCATTTCGATCAGGGTGCTTTTACAATGCCAGGTTCCTGCTATCCAATTCGGGTAATTGATTTCTTCAAATCTGGATTGGGTGTCGGGTTGGGTGTGCCAATTGGGGTAGTTAGCAATGCGATCGGTGAGGGTTTCGGCCCAGGCAGGCGGGGTAAAAAAAATGAAAAAAGCAACTAGTCCGCAAAATAAAACATGCATGATGGGGAATGTCGTAGGGTTCTGTGGCATTGAAGATTGTTCGCCAGAATTCCGGGTCACAAACAATAGATCTTCACATTTTTTTCAATGCGAAAATTCGATCGATCACCTCTTC
>JAYVVL010000059.1:0-16179 GCA_043787035.1 Synechococcales cyanobacterium | reverse complement strand
CCAAACTCGACAAAATCGGACTCACCGACGGCAACCAATACACCTCATAAGCATTCAAAGCCCCAAATCCCAGGCCGATCATCCCCGCAAACCAAGCCGTCGGAGCCATAATGCGAAGCTGCTGAATCGCCATCTCTCGGACTTCAGGCTCCGTGTCCGCCAGCCCCGACGCTACTAAGGTTAAGAGCTGCGGGGCAAAAACAACAGTCAGCACCGTCACCCCCAGCATCACCAGTCCCACTAACGTGGCGATCGACTCCAAAATCTTTGCGGATTCCTGTTTATCTTTTCGGGCCAGCACGCTGACCATCGCGCTGTGAAACGGGCCATTAATGCCGCCCAGCAAAATCACGAAAAAGCTCGGAATAATACTTGCAAACTGATAAGCACCATAGGACGCACTGGTTCCAAACGCCGCCGCCAAAATCACCGATCGCCCCAATCCAAAAACCTTGCTAATCAGCGTTGCGATCGCCACAATAGAAGCAATATTGATCAGCGATCGTTTTTTGGGAGATTTCTCTGACACTTTCTCTGACACAGCGACATCCAGAACATGAAACTAGGACTCTATTTAACCATGTCCCGGCCCGATATACCGCTCCCTAAACCACACGCCATGAACCTCCTTCGCACCGCTCCAACGCATCCAGACTCCAAGTCAGCGCACGAACCAGACGATATTTTGTTGATCATCGAAGTGGCGGATTCATCTATTGAGTACGATCGCACCTTTAAAGCCTCTCTCTATGCCGAAGCCAATACTTTTTGCTATTGGATTTTTAATGTACTCGACACTCAGCTTGAAGTTTTAGAGCAACCGTTCCAAAAGGCAAATGGCGAATTTGCGTACCGTTCCCAACAGATCTATTCCAAGGACCAAATTGTAACCCTTCCTGCGCCACTCGTTGGAACACTAGACCTCACGCAAATTCTTCCCTAGACGTCTAGCCCAGACTAAACGCTCACCCTAAAGCCTACTGGGCTGCTTTGACCAAAAAGCCACCGCCCAACACCAACCCAACCACCATCGGCAACCAGCCCGCCACGTAGGGCGAAAACACACCTTTCAAGCCCAGGGCATCACACATGAACGCCAACAAATAGTATCCAAAAATAATCACAATACTCATCGCAAAACTCGCCCCTTTCCCCGATCGACGGTTAGGTCGCATCCCCAACGCTGCACCAAAGAGTGCAAAGACGAAACAGATAAACGGCGTCGCTAAGCGCTGTTGAATCCGCAGTAAAGTCGTCTGAGATTCTTTAAAATTTCCGTTTTGGTCAAACAACGATTTCAGCTTTTCAAGCTCCCGCACAGTCATCTCTTCCGTGTCTTTTTTGCGATTGACCAGATCCAGCGGCACCCGCGAAAAATTAACAATAGCCTGCTGAAATTTCATAATCTCTCGTCGAGTCCCGTCTGTGGAATAGGTGTAAGACGTCCCGTCAAAAATATCCCAGAAATTTTTCTCGTTATTCCACGTCGCTTTTCGGCCCGACACAAAAACCTGCATTCCTGGCTCTGAAAGGTCCAAAATCGTCACCCCATCCATTTCCTTCCCATTGGAGCTTTTGGCATAGAACAGCTTCGTCAGCGTCTGAGTTTTGCTTCCATCAGGCAGCGTTACCGTCTCGTACACCGGATTGACGACATTACTAACGATCGTGACTTTGCCCTCATTCAGAGCCTCTTGCAGCAGTTCCGCGCCGCGCGTCTTGGTCGCTGGAACAATAGCTTCATTAAAGGTAAAGCTAATCCCCGTGACCAACAACCCCACCATCAACGTCGGCACCGCCAACCGATACGCACTGATCCCCGCACTTCGCAACGCAATCAGTTCACTATCGGTCGCCAGACGGCTATACAACATCAACGCCGACAGCAACATGGACATTGGCAGCGCGTAAAAAATATACAGCGGCATCTGCAAGAAAAACACCTGCAAGGCGATTTCAAATGATAGATTTGCCGTCGTGATTTTGCGAATCAGTTCAAACAACGCGCCGATCGAAACGCCAATAGATGAGAACGCAGCCACTCCAAAGGAAAAGGGCAGCAACAACTGAATGACCAAATAGCGATCGAGGACCGAGAACCCCGGAAAACGAGACGGAATCAGTTTCTTGATGGCGGTTGGCATTACTGGGTTCATAGAAGATTAACGATCGAACAGGGTTTCTGATTGTAAAGGACGCCTAAGGTTGAAAATTGCTCCCTAGATAGTATTGACGGACAAGCGGATTGGCGTACAGCTCATCAGAATTCCCGGAAGCCAAAATTCCACCCTCTCGCAAAATATAAGAGCGATTCGTAATGGCTAGAGTTTCCCGCACGTTGTGGTCGGTGATCAAGATTCCTAAATTCCGATCGCGCAGTCTAGCAATAATGTCCTGAATCTCAGCTACAGCAATCGGATCCACCCCCGCAAATGGCTCATCCAACAGCAAAAACTTCGGACCCTCAGGCCCGGACGCCAGTGCTCTCGCTAGCTCCGTTCGGCGACGTTCTCCCCCCGATACGGCGATCCCCTGAGTGTTTGCAACCGTCTCCAGCCGGAATTCTTTCAGGAGTGCATGAAGCCGATCGTCCCACTCGCCGCGATCGACGCCCGTTTGTTCTAGGACGAGCAAAATGTTATCTTTCACCGTCAAAAATCTAAAAATACTGGCTTCCTGGGCCAAATACCCAACGCCTAGCCTTGCACGCTCGTCAATCGACGATTGGGTAATGTCGTCATCATCAAGCCACACCTTACCCTCATCTGGCTTTTCCAAACCCGTCGCCATGTAAAAAGTAGTGGTCTTTCCGGCCCCATTCGGTCCGAGGAGTCCGACGATTTCGCCCTGCTGAAACGACAAACTGACGCGATTAACAATCGATCGCGCCCCGTAGGATTTCTGGACATTTTCGAGGGCAAGTTTCATTCGGGAGCCTATGGCTTCTCAGGAACAACAGGCACCGCACCGGGAAGTTTAGGGGCGGTTGTGCTTGGGAATGGCAGTTTGATAGGCTTGACGGGGGCGGGGTTGGTGGGGACACTGGCAGGAGCCGGGGCTGTGGTGGGGGTCTCTTTGATCAAGTAGGTGGCCTCGACTTGGCTATTTTCCTGAGGCAATGCGACAAACCGTCCTTCGTTAACCAAATAGGTAACGGTTTCGCCGCGCAGACGGTTGCCCTCTTGGAGAATATTCACATCCCCACTCAATACAATCTTTCCTTCCTTGCTGAAGTAGACAGCCTGCGCTGCGGTGGCTTCGATTTGACGTGCCGCATAGGTAATTTGGACATTGCCTCGGGCGACTACGACTCCGGTTTTGGAGTTGGCTTCGGTGACGTTGGCGCGAAGCTGCATGGTCTGCTGTTGGGCTTGGGCAGGCACGTGAACGCTCAAGACGAAGGCACTTCCGAGGAGAAGCACGAGGGGCGTAAATAAGGATGCGATCGCTGGGCGAAGGCGAGGAAGACTCAGTTGAACCATGATGGCAAAAACCAGTTCGGTCAGTATAAGGGGGATATTAACACAGGTCTAGCTTCGTATGGAGATGCCGGATTTTAAACGATTCGGGGGGACGAGGCAGAGGATGCTGCGGGTCATGGGTTTGCAAATCCGTCAGAAGCTTCATTGCCTGCCGAATAAAATCATGGACATCAAGCTGCGCATAATCCACGGGATAGGCCCTAAGACGGTTGCTTCCTTCACCGAGTAAAATGACGGCTCCCCGCAAATTTTGGTTCCCCAAGTGATAGAGCGCCACCGCAATCTGCAAAATCCCCTGATAGAATTTTTTGTCCGACTCCGGAGCCTCAATCCAAACCGCCTCTAAGGTGTCGTGACACGCGTAAAATTCACCGGTATTAAATTGCTCAACGCCCTGCCAAAATTCTGCTGGAAAATCAGACTTTATCTCATCTTGCGTTTGACTCATGTCATCCTCCCGAACCCGAATGAGCCGAAGCTGGATGGGTTGAATGCTGCATGAGTTGGGCTTCTAATGGCTCATTAACCTGCATGATCGCACCCTGAATCCCGCTAGATTGACCACTGATCTTCGCCTCTTCAGGCATCCACACTAACCCACGACTTCCTAAGGGCAACGCCGTCAGGCTATCGAATTGCGGCGTCAGCCACACCAAAGGCTCCGTTGGTCGTTCATTGGGGGTTCCGATCGTTAGTCCTTCGTTTGGATGGGTTGCTGCTAGGGCATCTAGGACCGATCGGCTGCCCTGCACCTGACCTGTCAACGCTGTCCAGAGACTGACCCGAAGCTGCTGCTGAAGCGCATAAAAATATAAGGTTGCCGCCGCACTAACCGCCTGCTCAAATGCCTCAGCCTGCCACGGATGGGTAATGTCAGGGGCGGTGTCGAGGGCAATGACAATCGACTGGCCGCTGGTATAGTTCTCCAGTTCCCGCACCCGGAGTTCCCCTAACTTGGCACTCGTGCGCCAGTGAATGAGGCGCATGGAATCCCCCCAGCGGTAAGGCCGCAACGATCGGGTCATGCCATCGGTCGAGGCTTGGGCCAGGTGTTGACTGAGCATCTGCAAACTCGGATCGCGCCCCATTTGGTCAATGATGGGACAACTCGTCAGCGCCAACACCTGCGGATGGACGATTGCCCGCACCGGGACCGTCTGCGATCGGCTGGCCCACAGCAAACCCAAGGGTGCGCCTGTCCGAAGCTCCACCTGCTGCCAGTGATAGATTCCGCGCCGGGTCGTCAGTTGCGCATAGTGCCAGGTCCAACTCCCGAAGGGCAGAACGACTTCGACCACCGTTTCCATCGGCAGGCCGAGGGCGGGCGGGATGCGATCGACGACTTTAAGTAAAGTCTTGGGCTGGGCACTCGCATTGTGCAACGTCAGTCGAAGCTGGAGCACATCGCCCACCGACACCGCCTCCGGATTCTGCCTTTCCACCGTAAGTCTTCGTAAATTTTGACGGACAAGCCAAAGAGCGATTATGAGCAACGCCAAAATCATCCCGCTCATGACATAAAGCCAGCCCGAGAGCGTGTTTGTGGCTGCAATAAAGAAAAAGACTGCTAGCCCAAGGAGTACGCAACCGCTATAGGACGGCCACGCTAGCTTTGCTTCAAGGGAATGAAACAGCGGCTGTAGTCCCCATTTAAAGCGCTTCATTCTAAACCTCCAGCGTTTTCTCGTTGCAAAACGTAACAAGAATGCCAAGTTTCGATGCAATTCCCCATATCTTAAGTAAATTTGTAGAATGGTATCGCCCGATCGTAATAATTAACGTAATAAATCTCAGTAGTACCTTCTTTCCCATATCAGTCCATCCCCCTAGGCGCACTATGACTCAACTTAATCAAGACGATCGATCAAATCGCGAGATGCCCATGGGTGGACGGCCCCCAAATGCTTCGACACGGATTCAGAGTGAGGCCCCGCCGCCAATCGCGCCGCCCCCGCCGCCCATGCATCCCCCGGCTCCTCGCATGATGACCCGGCAAGCCTCCCAGTCTTCCCATCTGAATGTCAATTCGCAGTCGGAATCTCAGGTTCCCACCCAGCAATACGCGACCCCAACGGTTGCTCCTTGGACCGCTGCCTCATCCCAAGCGATCGCCGTCGATACCATTGAACAGATGGTCCGAGATGCACACAATAAAGATGCGTCTGATATTCACCTGCGGGTGGGAGAAGTGATTCGGTTTCGGATTCGCGGCGCAATGACGATTCAGTCGGAATATGGCACGATTACGCCGGACCAGTTCAAGGGCTATCTTGAAGAGATTTTGTCGCCAAAACAAATTGAAAACTTTGAAGAAACCATGGAGTTAGATACGGCAATTTACTACCCCGGATTCTTGCGTTGTCGGGTGAATTGCTTTGAGAGCCTGACGGGCGGGGCCATTGTGTTCCGGCTGATTCCATTGGATGTCCCGACGATCGATGGGTTGGGTCTGCCGCCCGTGCTCAAAAACTTCATCGCCCAGCCCCAGGGTCTTATCCTTGTCACCGGGCCGACCGGATCCGGAAAGTCTACGACGATCGCCGCCATGATTCGTCACCTGAATGACACCGACTCCCGACACATTGTCACTATTGAAGATCCGATCGAGTATGTTCACCAGTCGAATCAATCCCTGGTCAGCCAACGGGAAGTGGGACTTCATACTAAAGAATTTTCCCACGCGCTGCGAGCCGTTCTGCGGGAAGATCCGGATGTAATTTTGATCGGAGAAATGCGCGATCGCGTTACCGTGGATACAGCCCTCAAAGCGGCTCAAACGGGCCACCTCGTCCTCGGAACACTGCACACCAAGAGTGCGATCGGGACCATCAACCGTCTGCTTAATATTTTCAATCCCGATGAGCAAGCGTCGATGCGCATCCAAGTCATGGAGTCCCTCGTCTCTCTGGTGTCTCAGCAATTGCTGCCCACCACGGACGGCAGGCGTACTGCAGTCCACGAAATCCTAGTCAATACGCCCGCCATGGCCGACTACCTCGTCAAAGGCGAAGACTCCGAAGCCTTCCGCCTGATGGAAACCGACACCAACGAAGGAATGCAGGTGATGAACCAAGCGCTCTGTGAGTTGGTTCTGCTGGGGCGAATTAGTCCAGATGATGCCGTGCGATCGAGTCCCGATGCTGGAGACCTGCGTAGACGCGTTCGCAACGAAGGCTACGATCCCGGTCGAGGGTCTAACCGCGAGTTTGAAGGCGATGGCGTCCGAGATTTCCATCCAGTATAGGGAATTGGGAATGTTGAATTGAGAAGTGAGAATGTTGAAGTAAGCGATCAGAGTCTGGGTCTTAATTCAACATTCTGCATTTTCAATTTCCAATTCCTGCTTTCAGCAGCGGAAAGCCGAGGCTTTCGCGCTTGTTTAGATGGAGGGTGGCGATTTGTTTGGAGAGGTTGCGGACTTTGGTGATGTAGCGGGTACGCTCAGTGACGGAGATGACGCCCCGTGCATCCAGTAGGTTGAAGGTGTGTGAGCACTTGAGCACAAACCCAAATGACGGCAGCACCAGTTCAAGCTTCATCAAGCGATCGGCTTCTGTTTCGTAGAGGTCAAAGAGTTTGAACAGCAAGTCTGAATCTGAGGCTTCAAAGTTATAGGTAGACTCTTCTATTTCGCCCTGAAGAAAGATATCGCCGTAGGTAAGTTGGTCGTTCCACTGAATATCGGCCATGGAATTCACCCCTTGCAGGTACATGCTCAGGCGCTCAAGACCATAGGTAATTTCGACAGAAACGGGCTTGCAGTCGATGCCGCCACACTGTTGAAAGTAGGTAAACTGGGTCACTTCCATGCCGTCAAGCCAGACTTCCCATCCGCAACCCCACGCGCCCACTGCCGCATCTTCCCAATTATCTTCGACGAAGCGAATGTCGTGATCTTCCGGCTGAATCCCCAAGACGCGCAGGGAGTCGAGATAGAGATCTTGAATATTTTCGGGAGATGGCTTAATCAGCACTTGGTACTGATAATAGTGCTGCCAGCGATTCGGGTTTTTGCCATAGCGCCCATCGCCCGGTCGCCGACAGGGTTCAGCATAGGCCACTGACCAAGGCTCCGGCCCTATGGCACGCAGAAACGTGTGAGGACTCTTGGTGCCTGCGCCTTTTTCGGTATCGTAGGGCTGCATGATCAAGCACCCCCGATCGCTCCAAAATTGATTCAATGCTGAAATGACGGACTGAAAGTTCACAGCGCTGGGGTCTCCCGAGAAAAAGAATCGCCTTCTATTGTGAAGGAAAAGGGGACGATCGCTCTCTCAACCTGACTGAATCTCGCTGCCAAATTTCTCTAAGGATCCACTTGGACTACGGTCCCGATCGTCACATACTTATAAAGCGTGATCACATCTTTGTTGTGCATTCGCATACAGCCATGGGACACAGCTTTCCCAATGAGTTCGGGTTGGTCGGTACCATGGAAGCCCAGTTGCGTCTTGCCGTCGGTCCAGATGCCAATCCAGCGCACACCTAAGGGATTATCGGGTCCGGGTTCGATGATGATTCCGGTTTTGAAACTTTTAAAGATCGGGTCTTCTTCTTTGTTGATCACAGTGAATGCTCCGATCGGCGTTTCCCAGCCCGCTTTGCCCACAGCGATCGGGTACTTAGCCACCACTTTTTCGCCCTTATACACGACGACCCGTCGTTTGCCCCGTTGCACTACGAGCCGGACGGACTCTTCTATTGATGCAGGTTTAACGGTGGGGATGATGGTGGGTTGAACCGTTGGGACTGGGATAACTGTAGGGGCGATCGTTGGTGGAACGGTTGGGATAACAGTTGGGGTGACAGTTGGCGGTATTGTTGGTAATACTGTTGGCGATACCGTTGGAACTGCGATCGGCTGCTGAGCGGTCGGGGTCGGAAGGATAATAATGGTTTCAACTTTGGGTAGACGAGTGGGTTCACCTGATAGTGGGACACTCGTTGGACTTGGCTGAGCAATAGCGGCGGCACTGCCGATCGTCATCCAAAGACCCAACATGATTCCCGATCGTCCACCGCTGATCCATTGTGACATTGCCATTTCATCCACCTGAACTAAACATAGAATTGAGAAGCTTAAACTTAGACAATCTTAAAATAAGGAACGCAACTCCGAAGATTTGGTTCCCTATCTCTATCAATTATTTATCCATTCAAAACTCAAACTACCAAGTCTGAGGAATAATTGTGGGCTGTTGTTGCACTGGCATGGGCGTTTCTACAGGCGTTTCTACAGGTGCTGGCATCATTTCTGGGCGAGGCGTGAGCGGCGGGGTAACGGGGGACGAGTTGCTGAAGGTAAGCGGCGGAACTTCAGTAGCCTGCGCTGGAGTCCACTTCAGCGTTGTGTCCAAATTCGCGCGGTTGCCGTAAGGCGTGACCACGATGCGACTCCCGATGATATTGCCCAGTCTTACCCTTTCCAATCTAGAAAGGGTCGTCATTGTAGTGGTTCCATCGTCTAGATCTAGGTAAACCATGCTCCCAACAACGTTGTAAACGCGGCCCACGATTTTTTCATTGCCGTAAGCCACCGGATTTTGGGCTTGTGCGACCAAAACTTGCTTGTAGGTAGCGGTTTGAGGAACCCCATCAGACGTTTGCCCGATCGGGACCGATGATGGGACTAGGGGTGCCGATGAAGGTAAAGACCCTGTAGACGGTTCAGGGCGATCGGCAGCCATGGATGGATGGCTAACGAGTCCTAAGGCGATCGTTAGGCTCATCACAACACTTTGATTCAATGGATTCAACATAAACGTAGATCTCTTTGTGGTAATAATTTTTAGTAACAGTATTGAAAGTGATTGAAGATTGAGAATTAAGCGCCGAATTAATACGCCATGAGAGCGTTCATTCAAATGCTCCGTCACGGTTTAAAACGGTATCGATCACTCAAGTAAAGTTAGTTCACCGTGACTTCAATAAACTCTTCCTATTGAAGGAATTCTTTTTTTTGCAGGCGTCATTCCTCTGAAGAATAAATTTTCTCCGTCAGCCATTCTTAACGATTAATGGTTCCAATACTCACTGTTCTGCCGTTTTCTGATAGTGGGCCGTGGTTTAGCTTCCAAGTTTGAGCGCATCTAGGAGAAAGCTATAGACAAACCCAATTTTTAAGGCATTGAGGGCATCTAGGCCAAACGATCGGGCCATAAGCGGCTTTCCGCGATAGACCAAAAAGTTGACCGATTCAATGATGCCCGTTATGACCAACGCAACCCACGAATCATAGTGGGCCAATTGTCCTGTCGTCGTACTCGTAATATTTCCGAGCAGGAACCCAAATAAAAGTGCGATCGTCAGTCCAGTCAGTCGTTTCCAGGGATTACGAAACCAGCTCTCGACGCGGAGGCCCGATTCGTTCAAAATTCGATTTAGCCGGGTATCTTGCATAGAGCTTTGGGCGGGAAAAGATCTACATTGGGACTATTGTATTCCTACACTAGGATTATTATATTACTGTGACAAAAATTACTGCAAAATAATTGCGATTAGGACCCTGTGAAAAAACGAGTCACCCTGACCTTTCCCCGCCGCTACGTCCAAATGCCCGTTACGTACCGACTGGCTAAGGATTTTAACGTTGCAGCCAATATTATTCGCGCCCAAGTCGCCCCCAACCAAATCGGGAAGCTGGTCGTGGAACTTTCCGGTGACATTGATGCCCTCGATGCCGCTCTAGAATGGATGCGCACCCAAGATATCAATGTCTCTTTTGCTAGCCGCGAAATCTCCATTGATGAGGATCTGTGCGTTCACTGCGGACTCTGTACGGGCGTTTGTCCGACCGAAGCGCTAACCCTAGACCCTGAAACGGCGATGCTTGTCTTCACCCGATCGAGGTGCATTGTCTGTGAACAATGTGTCCCCACTTGCCCGACCAGTGCGATCGTGACGAGTTTTTAAGTTAATCTCCGTTGAGGTAAAACGTAAAATTCATTTCCAATGTAGGAGTCTGCGCTATCTGCCCTCAATCCATTGATAATAGAATAAGGAATTCTTTGTGTTTTAAGGTGTCCGATTGTGAACCGATTTAAATCTCGGGTCGCCCTAATTGCGATCGCGCTTTCTGCGCTGGTTTTGTTGACTGGATGCGCATGGTGGTTAAACAAGTCGCCAGATAATCCAACTGCGACGGCCAAACTCGGCACCCGAACCGAAGGAAATCTCGCCCTTGGCAATCCGAGCAACGCAGGGAAAGATCCCAGTAATTATCTCCTCACTCGAAAACAATTCACGCTCTCCTACAACAATACAAAACACATTCCTAATTGGGTCAGTTGGAAACTCACCGCTGCCGATATTGGCTCTGTCCCCCGTCGGAACAACTTCGATATGGACACCACTCTTCCTACGGGTTGGTATCAAGTCAAATCCTCTGACTACAGCGGAAGCGGCTACGATCGCGGTCACATGTGCCCTGCCGCCGATCGAAGTGCCAGCGTCGAAGATAACACCGCAACCTTTACCTTAACGAACATCATTCCGCAAGCCCGAGACAACAATCAAGGTCCGTGGGCTGAGCTAGAAGGCTACACCCGCGATCAAGTCAAACAAGGCAAAGAGGCTTATATTATTTCTGGTGGCTACGGTCAAAAAGGAGTCTTAGCGAAAGGGAAAGTGGCCATTCCGGCCAACACTTGGAAAGTGATTGTATTCACGGATAAAAATGCAGGTGGAGCGGCAGGTGTGACCAATCAAACGCGCGCGATCGCAATTGATATGCCCAATGAAGAAGGCATTAAAACAAAGAGTTGGAAACAGTATCTCACTACCATTCGAGACCTAGAGGGTAAGACAGGCTACGATTTTCTGAAAACGGTCCCTCAGACTGTGCAAGACCAAGTTGAACTCGTTCGCGATCGAGGTTAATACCCATCCTTCACCGCCGATCGTCTGGAGATAGTGAACTTACGGTGGACTGAAAACTGCACGACCCACCCCATCAAAATCCAGAGCGATCCCATGGTGATGAACATCAATCCAAAGAGATTACTCTGGGCACGATCGTCTTCGACTATCTCAAAGTCTAATGGGCTTGATCCTTTACTCGGCGTTGTATTTGCGATTCTAATAAAGCGATTGATTTGAGTAATATGCTGTTCCTTTTCTCGTTCATCTGACTTAAAATCTTCGGTCAGTGGAATGCTCCCATTTCCAGTGATTAAGACGACCCGATAAGCATTGCGAAACTTCCGCCCGACCTGTTGGATTTCAGCTCTTGTGATGGGGGTAATTTCGATCGGAGCTTCACGCGTTAGTCCAGTGGTTATGGTGCGCGTGCAGGATATCGACGGGGTGACTGACTGACTGACTGGTCGTCTACATTGAAGCTCCGTCAGTTGTCCCGCCCCCATTTCCATGATGCCCACGCCCACCGACACCGTTCCCACCGCCCCAAAAATCATCGTCGGCAACCAGCCTTTCGCCGCTTTGGGTTTGCGCTCACTCAGGTGCGATCGGTGACGCTGATGTTGCTTAAGTTCGATCGGAGTCCAGTCCATGATGAGTTGCTGACAGATAAGTAGCTTGTTTTAGTTTAATTCAATTTGGAGGGGCGATCGTTACGATCGTCATTCGATCGCGCCCTAGCCGTTTTGACTTATACAGGGCTTCATCAGCTTTCTGAATCACATCATCCATTTGCAATTGGGGATTGGGAATACAGGTCACAACGCCCATACTCAAGGTTACATAGTCTCCCACTGAAGAGCTTTCATGGGGAATCCGACAGTCTCTCAAGCGCTGATGGACCGACTCGGTGACGTGCTGTGCCCCGATCGTATCTGTTCCAGGCAACATAATCAAAAACTCTTCACCTCCAAATCGCACCACGAGATCGCCTGCTCGTCCGCCGAGCGTCATTAGCAATTGCGCCACCTGCATCAGACAAGTATCTCCTTCTAAATGCCCGTAGGTGTCGTTATAGCGTTTGAAATAATCAATATCAAGCAGAATAATAGAGAAAGGCTGCATCTCCCGCTGACATCGTTTCCACTCAATTTTAGAGACTTCTTTAAAATGAAGACGATTAGAGAGTGACGTTAAGGGATCTTGTCGGGCTTGGCGTTTGAGTTGTTGTTCCAGTTGTTTTCGATCGCTGATTTCCATCACAATAACCCCGACTTTAGAAATCAGATCATGGGTAACAATGGGGAAATAAGACATTAACCACGTTCGAGCTTCCGTTGGATGGTCAAGTGTCGTTCGAGTTTCCTCTTGATTCAAAATCGGCTGCCCCGTTAGCAGCACCTGCTCATAGACTGGAGCTAGGCTAGAGGCGCGATCGGGGGATACTTTTTGAATAGTTTGGCCCAAATGATCGACGATCGATCGGCCATTGAAATTAGCTAACAAATCATTGACTTGCACGTACTGCAACTCATCATTCACAATCCCCAACCCCAACGGAGCCGACGCAAAAAAACTATCCACAATGGACTTACTTTCCTGTAGCTCCGAGGTGCGACGATCGACTTGTTGCTCCAATGAGGCCAAGGTCTGCTCTAGCGCTAATTCCAATACTCTACGTTCATGAATCGCAGCGGCCAAAATAATATTAGTAACAGAGCAGACGGCAATAAAAGACTGCAACATTAATAAAGATTCATTGGACGATTCAGTCGGACCTAAGGATTTTGCGGTCATTGGAATTGCAATAGCAGCAATGATGGTAATTAAAGCACTGGTGAAAAAACTACCGAATCTAAAAGTAGACCACATCAGCAACGGTGGAAACATATATTTCATCGGATAGTGATTAATAAAAGTGAGCCAACTCAACCCCAAAATCAATCCGATGAGTAAGGCTCGTTCCATCCAGTGGGACGGCGGCACCTTGAGCTGCGATCGGCGTTTCCACAGCAACAATAGCGGTGTAAACAGCAGGCTTGCTAGCGCACTCGCAAGCCACCAAGTCATCCAGGAAATCCCATAGCCATCCCACGGCGAAGACTGAACAATCACATAAAGCGCCGTGACACTTATGGTCGCAGATAGTGCAGGCCCAATAATCGTAGCTAATATAAAAGCCGCAACCCGATCAACATGACTAAAGTCGATCGGCAATCCCGTGATTTGTTTGACCACAGCGATGATGACGATCGGCTGCAAACAGTTCCCCAAGGTAAAGATGACCGCTAGAGCAAGCACGTCAGACATCTCAAGCGATGAACCGAGCGCCAATAAATCCGGGAATAAAACCACTAGTGACCCGATAAAAATGCCCGGAATGACATTTCGACGGCCAAACCAAGATAGCCATGCAGTCGTCAACCCAGAGGGCAGCCAGACCGCAGAAACTTTATTCGGCAAGGTCGCAAAATCAAAGCTCAGTCTAGCAGCGACTGCATAGGCGATCGCAATCACGAGATTGAGCACAATCCATCGAATGAAAGAATTTAAAAAGAAAGAATGAATGGATTGAGAAAATCTTCTCAGAAAAGATTTTGGCACAGGGCAAAAAGGTTGAACGTTATCAGGAGAAGGATTCTTAAGAGTAACAACACAGCTACAAAATCCTTCATAAGTGAGATTACCCTAATTCACCAGACCTTGCACCCATATTGGACGAGATAGCGCACCTCTTCGGCTTCTGAGGCTGTTCTTAATCGCCTGTGCTTGGTTTAACCGTATCCAAATAGCTGCTAGCCTGCCGATGAAACATCTCAGCATAACGACCCTTCAGTTGAATAAGCGCATCATGATTGCCCTCTTCCAAAATTTCGCCGTGCTCCAATACGATAATCCGATCGGCGGTGCGAGCCAAGGAAAGCCGATGGCTAATAACAACAGCCATTCTTCCCTTGGCAAGAGTGCGGAATATTTCGTAGATTTCGTGTTCATTCTTTGGGTCTAGTGCAGCAGTGGGTTCATCAAAAATCACCAGTTCAGCCGTCCCCAATCGAAGCAACGCACGCGCTATCGCAATTCGCTGCCACTGTCCGCCAGAGAGGTCCATCCCGTTTTCGAGTTGCTTACCGAGCGGCGTTTCTAGGCCATACTTCAGGTCTAAAATCACTTGATGAATTCCGGCATTTTTAAGCACATCTTCCACGGATTTGTCATCATGGAGCTTCGGCAAATAGCCCCAGCCGACATTTTCTCGGGCCGTCGCAGGAAACCGGGCGTAGTCCTGCATGACCACCGCAATGCGCGATCGAAGTTCAGATAGGGCCAGATTTTTGTAATCAACGCCGTTCCAGGTAATGCTTCCGGAGGTTGGATCGTACAATCGCGCTAGCAATTTCCCTAGCGTTGTCTTTCCCGCTCCATTTTCACCCACTAAGACAATCATTTCACCGGGTTTTACATTAAAACTCACCTGTTTCAAAATCGGCTTCTCGCTGCCGGGATAGCCGAAGCTGAGATTTTTGATGTGCAGACCATTCCCACGATCGGGCAGCGGAACGACATCGACTGTATCGAGAAGCTGCGGCTGAAGATCCAGAAGCTGGAAGATGGGACGAGTCGCGAGTGCAACATCATAGATATCGCCAAGATTACTGACCAGGGTGTAGACACTGCGCTTAAGTTGAATAATAATTCCGGTGTAAAGTGCAATGTCGCCCAGCGTAAACTTTCCTGTCACTACGCCAAAGATGACATAAAGATAAGGGATGCTAGAGCCAATGCCGCTAAAAATGGCAAGACTAACCAGCGCGATCGTTCCTTCCCGTCGAATCGATTGCATTTGTTGAAATAGACGATCGAAGATTTCACGCCATCGATCGAGCATAATATGCTGAAGCGAAAATAATCGAATTTCTTTCGCATAATTGTCTTCTTTAAGCAACTTGGCATAAATGCCTTTTTCCCGTGAAAGCGTTGCCTGGGACTCTTCTACTCGCCAACTTTTTCTGGAGTAACGCAGATCAATGATGACGGAGGGTACAGCAAATCCTAAAAGTAGAACCGGAACCCAAAGCTCAATGCTCGCTGCAAAAAAGACTGCTGGTACCAGGGTAAAAATCCCCATAAAGAACCCCGAGAAAATGAACGCCAGCCGTTGCATTCGCTGGATTCCTTTTTCGGTTAGCTGGACGATGTTAAGGAGATCAGGATTTTCAAACAACGCAATGTCGTTAAAATTCGCAATTTTATCAATTACTTGGCCTTCAATCGTACCCTGAACTCGATCGCGCAGTGCCGCAAACATTTGAGTGTCAATGGACGATACCGATTCGATGAAAATATTAATGCCAATCAGGGCGATCGTGGCATTCATCAATTGAGGATGCGCGGCAGCGATAGTCCAGGGATTGGCGGCGGTGGTGCGATCGCTTCCTGCTAGTGCCGCTACTTGGTCAATAACGACCTTGCTGTAATAAAGCGCTAGAGACGGACCTGCCCCACGGATGAGATTAAAAATCCCGATTTGCCAAAGTTCGCGGGGGGCGGCTTGGATGACGAGTTTTAAGCTACGGATGAGGGCTTGACGGATGTCCGGTTTTTCAGCGGCCTCTAAATCGTTGGAAGGCAATGGGGGAGTGATAGAGGTCATAGTTTCGACAATAATTTCGAGATAGGCTCTAGATACAGCGTTTACAGACCCAATTTTGCAGTGTGGCACTCTAAATCTGCGATCGTCTGCTAGACTCAGAGCAATCTTTTGCACCATTTCTACCCTTACCATTATGACTCAGCAATTGGACATCCCCTCTTCGACCCCGATGAAGGTCAATGCAAAGAG
>JAYVVL010000058.1:0-2082 GCA_043787035.1 Synechococcales cyanobacterium | reverse complement strand
AGAATTTTGCAGGTGCCTCCTGCGATCGTTGGCGCGATTGCCGATGGAATTGACGTTGGTAGCGTTGGACTTATATCCGGTAGCGTTTGAAGCGTTTTTATTTCTTCTAGGAACGTCGCGATCGTTCGGCGTTTTGGAGTTTTGCCCACCGCTTGGCAAAGTTTTCGGGCGGCAGGCGTGATCGTTTGACCATCCTGATAGGCTTGCAGGATCTCACCCGTCACCGCATCCACGCCTACAATTTCGGCATAACGAACTAAATCCGCTTCCTTCAAGGCATGGCCAATCACGCCCACATCTTTGATGTATTCGGCTTGTTTTCCCTTTTGGAGCGCAGACTCTACCGCGCTATAGATAAAGTATTCCGCAGCGGCAGCGCCCACGATCGGCATCTCTCTAAAACCGCCCCGTCTAGCCACGCTAGAAACTCACGGGTAAAGTCCACTATTTCACCCTATTGCCAGCACGGTAGTTGATTGCATTCAATACCTCGCGTAAATCTACCGCTCTCAATCGTCCCACAGGTTTCTCCTTGGGCAATAATGTTTCAATGATTGCCCACTCAGCATCAGTTAAAGTTACTCGTGTATTATTTCCGTTCTCACATAAGGACGATTTTAATTTTAAGATCACTAAGCGTGGAATCGATCGCTCTAGCGCTATTCTTGGAATCGGACGATGCAATTCAATTAGACGTGCCAAACTTTCTTAATTATTCAAAAATCCGATCACCCATTTGGTAATGTGGTCCAGACCCTCAGGTACTCGCCCTAGACGGACAATCGCCCATTTAGACACTAAGCCATGAACCGTACTTTGAAGTTTTTGAATCCGATCGTTGAGGAGCGAAATGATGCGAAACGAAATTTCTGGCGTTTGTTGAATCAGGGCTAGCAATACTGATCGGTCACTGATCGGTCACTGATCGGTCGATCGTGGGAATGTGGCAGTCTTGATCTGTAGCGACTGTTGTTGGAAAAATACCATCGCCAAAGAGTGCCAATCAGTGTGCAACACTATCTTAGACAAAGCTACATGCTTCAGGAGATCGGCTAGATGCCAAGGATTAACGCAGTAATTCAGCGGTTGATCAGGGAGAAAGAAACGGTATGCTAATCTTCTAACTCCCTATTTACTCCTTCGCATGGCTCAAACGAATTCTGTTCTCTCCGAAAACTACGAAGCATTTCTACGATCGCTGAAAGACCGTATCCGTCAAGCTCAAGTCCGCGCAGCTCTAGCCGTAAACAGCGAACTTGTGTTGCTCTACTGGGAACTTGGATGCGAAATTCTGAAGCGTCAGTCAGACAAAGGATGGGGTGCAAAGGTAATTGATCGCTTAGCACAGGACCTGAAGCGCGAGTTTCCGGATATGAAGGGATTCTCACGGTCTAATCTCATGTATATGCGGGCATTTGCTGAAGCTTATCCCGACCTGCAAATTGTCCAAGCGGTCCTTGGACAAATCACTTGGTATCACAATATCGCACTACTTGAAAAGACTAAAAACCCAGAAGAACGTCTCTGGTACGCCAAAGAGACTGCCATTAATGCTTGGAGTCGGAATATTTTAGTCCTACAAATTGAAAGCGGATTGTTTCAACGTCAAGGCAGTGCAATCACAAATTTCGATCGGGCTTTACCACAACCACAATCGGACTTAGCACGGCAATTGGTTAAAGATCCCTACTGCTTTAATTTTTTGAATATCAGCCACGAATCTGAAGAGCGTGCTTTAGAACGAGGGTTAATCGACCATATTAGAGACTTTCTACTTGAACTCAGCATGGGCTTCGCATTCATGGGTAGCCAGTATCCGATCGCAGTCAGCAACAGAGACTACAGACTAGATTTGCTGTTCTACCATACCCACTTGCATTGCTATGTTGTAATCGATCTTAAGATGGGTGAATTTGAACCTGAGTATTCAGGAAAGATGAACTTCTATGTGACGGCGGTAGATAATCTCCTACGGCGATCAGGGGATGAGCCAACCATTGGCCTTATCATCTGCAAGTCCAAAGATAAAACGATTGTGGAGTACGCCCTTAATGATATGCAAAAACCGATCGGAGTCTCCAC
>JAYVVL010000057.1:0-6090 GCA_043787035.1 Synechococcales cyanobacterium | reverse complement strand
ACAATAGTACCGACTCCGCCACCTTTTGCGGCTCATCTGGGTCCAATGGCATCGGCGCATGACCCTTATCCACTTGACAAAACCCACAGCTCCGCGTGCAAATCGGTCCCATCAACAAAAACGTTGCGGTCTTTTGGCTGTAGCACTCGCCTCGGTTGGGACAGCGACCTTCTTCGCAGATGGTATGGATATTGCGTTGTTTGATAATCCTCTGGACATCGGAAATCTCGCTGGCTCTCCCGATCGTGGGTCCCCGCAACCAGTCTGGCATCGGTAGAAATTCTGTTTTTGGGGACATTGCCATGGTTTTTTGCACGGGTGAGGTTTTAACGAGAGAAGATTAGGGCACAATATTGGGGTGTGATGGTTAAGGTCCGATCACTATAATACTCAAGTCAATGAGTGCATTTAAGGTTCGCCGTGAGTTCTCTTATATTGAACCTTAATTACCGAGTGAAGTCATCCGCGAGAGGGATTTAGTTGTGGCCAGTCATAAAGTCTTAGTAATCGACGATAGCGCGGTCATCCGAAATATGGTGCGCGACATGCTGCCGAAGGGTAATTTTGAAGTCCTCGAAGCAAAGGATGGCGTTCAGGGCATTACATTAGTGCGCCAGGAGCGTCCGACGTTAATTATGCTGGATTTCCTCTTGCCGCGCATGAGTGGTTGGGAGGTGTTTCAGCAGATTCAGGCGCAGGCGGATCTCCAGTCGATTCCGTTGGTCCTGATGTCCGGGCGCAAGGAAGAGGTGACGGAGAAAATTAAAGAGCCGTTTGAGTATTTTGAGTTTGTCCAGAAACCCTTTGACCAGAAGCAGTTGATCGAGGCCATCAAGCTTGCCATGGTGAAGGCAAAACGTCGTCCTGCAATGGCGGCGGGCAGTGCGGCTCCGGCGGTCTCAATAGGTGGCGGCGATGTGGCGGCTCTCTCTGCGAAGGTGGCTAAGTTGCAGGCAGAAGTGGATGCGCTGAAGAAACAACAGGCGCAGATTTTGGCGTTCATCAAGTCGAAGTTCAGGTAGGGGACGGGTTTCCCCAACCCTCTCCCAAAAGGAGAGGGAGCAAGAGTCCGATCGCTTTTGTAGCATGGGTAGCCTAGTTGAGTCTCTCAGAGTTGTTGAAATTCTGAGGGATTTGGTTTTTGGGACTCTAGGACCAGCAATTCTAAATCTCTAACTTCTCCCGCAGCGATCGCAAAGTCTCCTGCACTACTTTAGGATTCAGATCGTCAAATCCTAAGATTTTTTCAGTGATATTTACTGCGGATTCATACAATGGCAGCGCCCGATCGTATCGATAGTCATGGAGTTTCCGCTTCCTCGAACTTGGCGACATAAAACACGCGGTGGGTGTTAGTCCAAATTCGGATTTCTTCTACACCTTTGCTGATCGTAGACATTGGTTTAGCGAGCCTTTATCCAAGACGTTAATCTGCGGTCTAGCCCGAGAATTTAACTGGTTTCTCTAAGCTTCACGATGTGTATTTTTAATGAAATTTATGGCGTCTTCCTCTTTTTCAACCCTGTTGCTCAACCCTCCTCAAGGTCGGCTCTGCATCGACGATCGCAGCCCTACGATCGACCCGATTGCCTTTTCTCTCGTCGTCCCGACCTACAACGAAGCTAAAAATGTGTCGGTCTTAGTCGATCGCATTACGACGCTGCTGGACCCGATTTATCCCAGCAACTACGAAATCATTATCGTCGATGACAACAGTCCTGACGGGACCTGGGATGTCGCGCAGTCCATTATGCCGACCTATCCCCAGCTTCGCGTCATGCGTCGCCAAACGGAGCGAGGACTTTCCACTGCCGTCATTCGGGGATGGCAGGCCGCAACGGGTGAGATTCTAGGCGTAATTGATGGGGATTTGCAGCATCCCCCAGAGGTCTTGTTGGGGTTGCTCGCCCAAATGAAAGCAGGGGCCGATTTTGCGATCGCGAGTCGTCATGTGGAAGGCGGAGGGTGTAGCGATTGGGGATTGCTGCGACGAATGCTCTCACGGGGCGCGCAGATTTTGGGCTTGATTATTTTGCCTAGCGTTGTGGGTCGGGTCACGGATCCTATGAGCGGTTGCTTTATGGTGCAGCGGTCGGCTATTTCAGGCGTGGTGCTAGACCCGTTAGGCTACAAAATTTCGCTGGAAATCTTGGGCCGAGGCCGGGTCGATCGCATCGAAGAAGTGGGCTATGTTTTCCAAGAACGCCAAGAAGGCGAAAGTAAGGTCACGCGCAAGCAGTATGTAGACTATCTTTTGCACTTGCTTAAACTTCGATCGCGGGGCCGAGTCGCTCGCCTGCGCAGCAAAATTCCGTTCCCAATCGCACGTTTGTCCAGGTTCCTAGTGGTGGGTCTCAGCGGGGTTGCCGTAGATATGTTGATGCTCTATCTCTTGAGCGATCCCAGTATGCTGAATCTTGGATTGACGCGGAGTAAAATCATGGCGTCGGAAGTGGCGATTGTTAATAATTTCCTATGGAACGACAGGTGGACATTTAAAGACCTTGCAAAAGGTCAAAACCAGAAACGACAGGTCTTAAAACGGTTCATTAAGTTTAATCTCGTTTGCTTAATGGGCGTGATTCTAAATGTTCTGATTCTCAATACCTTATTCAACACCTTCCACATCAATCGTTATCTAGCGAACTTCATTGCGATCGCCATCGTCACGCTTTGGAACTTTTGGATGAACCTCAAGCTCAACTGGCGCGTGACCGACGTTTAGGCGATCGGGATTTTAGGCGATCGCAGATACATCGTCTGAAGGACAGAGTGCAATTTCAAACGTTTTAAGCCGAGCGGACTCTGTGGGGTGAGGACAGCCAAAGATTTTGCTCAGCTTGTTCGATTGCACCAGACATTCTCGAACTTCCCAATTTCCGACATCAGCTAGCGTCCGTTTATTTTTGCTGTTGATGGCGATCGTTGCTGCAATGCCTACCCCTTGGCCCACTCCAACGTTATATTCCACGATTCGACCCGATGCGCAAGCATAGCCATCAAATCCAGATCCGGGACTCACCACGGCGAGATTGCGTATTTTTTTGAGGAGCGTGTGACGGATGCCGATATTGTAGATAGGCGGGTAGTGAAAGGAAATATTGTTAATACCGAGCGCATTGGCCCGTTTTCCTAGGCCCACAATGCCGCCCCGGACGTCCAAATGGTAGGCAAAAGTCCCGATTGCTTCAGGTCCAGGGACGCCGCCGGCCATCATCATTGCGCCGCTTAACGGTTCTACAACTCCCGAAATATTCCCAGCATGACGAATATAAAGTTCAGGCATGGCGGTGACACTTTTCGCCCCGAGGGATCTGAACCATCGGTCTAGAAAGGGGATCTCAGTCAACATCTCAGCCGTGGGTTTACCGCCATTTTTAGCCAACGCATTGGCTTGGGCACCACTAACCGCAAACATTAGCGCATTCCAAGACATTCGGTCATCGGGAAGAATCGCAATATTGGCTTGGTCAAACATCATGCCCCGATCGAGATCCATCATTTTTCCCCGGAAGGCATGATACAAAATCGAGAGCGCCCGACAGCGAACATCAATGTAATCTTTGCCGATATAAAGGCTTTTTGGGTTGCCATTGAGTTCGACTAGGCTAGCGCGGAGTTGGTTGATACGCGCTACATCATGACCCGCCGCGATCGCAATGTAGCGTTGCGCTTCGGTATCATTCACATTGATAAACCGTTTGATATACGCCAGTTCCACCTCTCGTAAAGTTTGCGGAGTGAGTCCTTGGGTTTCGATCACCAAGGTGACGGGCAGCTCAGCATCGGATAGACCAAAGGTCCCAAACCCGGACATCCAACGCGCGCCTGCAACTTGGGCCAGTTCACCGTTGACGGTGGAATCAATGAATTGTTTGGCGATGCAGGTTTCGCCGTTGGTTAAGGTGATTTGAGCAAGCCGATCGCCCTGAACGTCGGCCACACTCACACTCACCTGGCTCAAGACTTCCGCACCAACCTCCGACAGCATTTTCCGCAGAGCTAGATTAGCTTTCTTCGCGTCTAACGCAATTTCGACAACGCCTGACTGCTGAAGAAACTCTTGATAAATCGCAACCGGATAGCCAAAGGTCACATTGCCCACGGTCGATCGCAAATCCCCTGGAACGTTGCTGCGATCGAGATACGCTAGCCCGCCTCGCACCAGATGGCCGCCGATGCCGAGTTGAGCGTTCGATTTGATCAGGAGCAGCGTTTTCAACGTCAATCCGGTCTGACGTTTGTATTCACGCGAGGCTGACACTAGCGCCAAGACTCCCGGAACTTCGTCACCGTAAACAATCAAATCGTAAATGCGAGGAGGATTTGCCATGGTAGAAATGCAAGTTGGATAACAATTTCAATTAAGATACCCACAAGATACAACAATAGTCCAGACATTTCTCAGAGAGGAAAATAGACAAGGAAGCTATCCATATAGCGATCGCCATGAGATTCTCGATCTATTTGAAGGAGAGCAGAAAGCAAGAGGCGCACGCCGCAAATAGGACGGTAAAGTCGATTTACCGATTTTAGCCGTTTTACTTAGGTTAAGAATGTCTGGAATATTGATCTATAGATCAGCCATAAAATCGATCGCGATCGTGCGGAATGAGTAACCGAGAAACATTGGGTGTGGACGGGATAATGCCACCGGGATTGAGCGGGAAAAGATTGCCGTAGTAATCTCGTTTAATATCCTCAAGCTTGCACGTTTCGGCAATCCCTGGAATCTGATACAGATCTCTCAAATAACTCCCTAAGTTCACATAGTCTGAAATCCGTTGCCGATCGCACTTAAATAAACTGTAGTACACCACATCAAACCGAAACAACGTAGTAAACAATCGAATATCCGCCAAAGTCAACTGATCGCCGCACAGATAGCGTTGCGTCGATAAAACAGTATCGATCGTATCCAACATTAAAAACAATTCGTCGCAAGCTTCATTATAAGCCGCTTGGGTCTGCGCAAATCCACATCGATACACGCCATTGTTAACTGCATGATAGATTTTTTCATTCCAATGATCAATCATAGACTTCAAGTTTTTAGGATAGAAATCTTGACTTGAATCAGATGTAAACTCATTAAAAGCTGAGTTTAAAATTTGAATAATATCGCCACTTTCATTGTTAACAATGGTCTTTGTTTTTCGATCCCAAAGGATAGGCACTGTCGATCGACCCTGATAGCCCGGACGTGCGCATTGATAAAGCTCTGGAATCGTTGCACAAGATTCAGAAGGCGTTTCGAGCAGCCAAATTCCCTGATCATTGGACGGAATCGCAACCTCAACAGCAATCACCGACTCCAAGCCCTTAAGCGCCCTCATAACTAATGTCCGATGTGCCCACGGACAACCGTAGCCCACATAGAGGCTGTAGCGATCGGCTTCCGGTGGATAAAGGTTGGTTTCATTCTGGTTAATCCAGGCCCGAAACTGACTTTCGGGTCGTTGATACGCGCCCGATCGATCGCCCGGAGCGAGACTTTGCATCATTGTTTTCCACAGTGTCGTCCAGATAAATTTGGCCGACTGGATGACCAATTTAGGAGGCAGTGCCATGAGAGTCCTCCCTTTTCTGACTTGCTTCGCGCTCTAAATACTCAAAAACAGACTTGTCTCCAATGTCATCGGGAATAGTTTGAACACACTTACGCAGGGCAAAGATAGCAAACAATACCGACCAAGCAATAAGCAAAAATTTCTCAATCTCAACTGGCAAAATCCCTAAAAGATGTCCTAACAGTAAAGACGGGACGATCGCCACTAGGAACTTTGTTTCCAACCGATTAAAGCAAAAAGCTTCTTTGAAAAAGATGCCATTCAGGGCCACAAAAGTAAATCCAATCCCTAAAATACTGGTCGGATGCTGGGCAACGTACAAGGCTAACGATTGGTGATTTTGAAATGCGATCGTTGCGAGAACTACCGCGACTAGAGTGCCGATCGCCCAAAACACCTGTAACGCCCTGTGGAGGACTTTGACATAGATATGAATCATCGCAAGAGCCACG
This sequence comes from Synechococcales cyanobacterium, assembly GCA_043787035.1. Lineage (GTDB taxonomy): Bacteria > Cyanobacteriota > Cyanobacteriia > Leptolyngbyales > Leptolyngbyaceae > JAAFJU01. Next base: position 68 of record JAYVVL010000057.1, on the reverse strand, counting down.
CCCAAGGCAAGGGAAAACCCAGCATAAAGCGCACTCAGCAACCCAAAGGGCACCGCAGGGGGAAGAAG
>JAYVVL010000056.1:0-2098 GCA_043787035.1 Synechococcales cyanobacterium | reverse complement strand
CGCCCCAATCCCGTTGGATACTCAAAAAAACTGTGAGCTGATGATCGAGTCTGGCAATGACTATCTCGGGGCGTTGAGAGGGAATCATAGCCATTTTCATGAGCAAATTCAGAAGACCTTTAAATCAGAATCTCATATTCATACGGTTGAAACAGGCCACGGACGAGTGGGCAACCCCGGCAGAGCATCATTCGAGTCACGAGTTATCGCCACCCGTTGAAAGGTAAATATATTCAGATTAAAAAGCCTGAGAATCGTTACTACATCAGTTCATTGGAGGAAATAGTCGAACAATTTGCTTGAAACTTGTATTTAATGCCGATCGAACATTGCCTAAATTCGGGTCCAACGCAACGGCGGAGTCAAAAGGCTATCTTCTGGCGGCGTCCAGTGAATGCTAAACGGATAACGCTTCCAGTGGTAATCGTAGGTCTTACTCCAGTCCGGAGCAAAGGCTCCCACGCTAATAGAATACTGGCCCCCCGCTAGGTCTAGACGATCGATCGTCAAGGCAATTTCCCCAATGCCCTCCCAAACTGCTACATCAAACTTCGCCGTTCCAGTCTGGGTATTAAATACAATCTGTCCATCTGCATTACAAAGACTCAACGCAAACGCCACATTCTCAATGATTTGCGTCGAATCATAGCGAATAATAAACCTCACGCCTGATCCGCTATCAATGGATTCAGTGTAGTCATATCGATCGGTTTCTTGAGGGACTTTAATCGCTTTCACGGATTCAATTTTGAGTTCTTGAGAATAGGTATGGAGTTTTTGAGCTTGACTTTTGAGATCCATTTTCCCGGTGTAGCGAGTGCTGATTAGATCCGGATCGCCATAGGACTTTACCTGTCCCTTTTCGAGCCACAGCGCCTGGTCACAGAGAGTTTTGACCTGATCAGGATTATGGGAAATGAGCACGATCGCACAGCCATTATTTTTTAAGCTCATAATGCGATCGAGGCATTTGGATTGGAACGCTAAGTCCCCAACGGACAAAAACTCGTCCACTAACAAAACATCCGGCATCGTATGAATCGCAACTGAAAATCCTAGCCGCATTTGCATTCCCGTACTATAGGTGCGTAATGGGTTATCAATAAATTCTTCGAGTTCCGCAAACTCGACAATTTCTGCAAAGGTTTTCTGCGCCTCACGCCGAGTCAATCCGCCCACTATTGCACTCACTTGAGCATTTTCGCGACCCGTCAAATCCGGATGAAACCCCGCCCCAATATCGAGGAGTGCCCCTAGTCTTCCGGCAACGTGAACAGACCCGACGCTTGGACGCACCATGCCGCTCACGAGTTGAAGCAATGTCGATTTTCCTGCCCCATTATGACCGAGTACACCCAACATTTGCCCCGGCAACACCGCAAAATTCACGTCCTCCAGCGCCCAAAACGGGTAGTCGTTCCGTAATCCTCGAAAGCCCTGGAGCGCCGCTTCCATGAACGTTCTAGGACGATGCGTGTTGGTGCGCCTATAGCATTTGCCCAAATTTTCAACCACGATCGCAGGTTTCATGAATTAAACTTCCTCCACAAATCGTTCACTCTGACGTCTAAAAATTCGGTAGCCCACCGGAAGCAACGTTAAGATGATGACTCCCAACACCAATAGCCCCGACGCACTAGGCATCGCCGACTTCAACAAAATCGATCGATAGGCTTCAATCAAAATCACAAAGGGATTGTATTCATAAACCGGACGGATAAACGCTGGAATCAACCGATCGTCTAGACTATAGAATACAGGGAGCAAATAAAACATCAACTGCAAAATCACGCCCAGCGTATGTTGAGTATCGCGAAAGGTTACGTTTAAAGCGGCTAGTGGGTATGCAAAACTTAGCGTTAGCGCAAACTGTAAGCCTAACAGAATGGGTAACATTAAGATTGTCGGGCTGATGGACACGCGATCGATCGTCATAATTACGGCCAATGCAGGTAGCGCCAATAGAAAATGAATCATTCCGGTTGTCACAGTTACGATCGGAAGCATCGGTACCGGAAAATTGGGTTGACGAATGAGTGGACGATTTCCAGTAATCAATCCTGTTGCCTGAAACAACGCACTCTGGGTCCAGTTCCAA
>JAYVVL010000055.1:0-16353 GCA_043787035.1 Synechococcales cyanobacterium | reverse complement strand
CAGTCTGTTCCTCGCATTTGGCATTCGGACCTATGTGGCCGAAGCTCGCTATGTTCCTACAGGATCCATGGAACCCACGATCGAAATCAACGATACTATGACATGCCGGCGGTTATTGTTCCCGACCACCAATACCTAATGCTAAGGGACAATCGTAATAATAGCTATGATAGTCATTATTAGGGCTTTGTTCTACGGGAAAACATAATCGGTCGTGCGTGGGTTCGCTACTATCCCTTCGATCGGCTAGGCAGTTTTTAAAGTCAGCAACCGATCGAGTTTTTCACCCTTGTTGCAAGCTATGATTGTATAATTCGCTCACTTATAAAGCTAGTTTGCTTAGGCGATCGTATCTATGGACTCTAAAATTTTCCAAGTCCCAGTGAACAAAAATATTTCACTTCAGAAGGATTTCGACCCGTCACTTTTACCTAATAATTTAGATAAACCCCAATCAGCCGCCCAGCTTCAGGCTGGAATTGAACGCCTCGCCCAACTCCAGAATAAACTTTACGCTCAAAACAGCTATAGCATCTTGATTATTTTTCAAGCCATGGATGCCGCAGGTAAGGACAGTACGATCAAACACGTCATGTCCGGAATAAACCCCCAAGGATGTCAGGTGTATAACTTCAAAACACCTAGCACCGAAGAACTCGATCATGATTATCTGTGGCGATCGTCCCGATGCCTGCCGGAACGTGGACGCATTGGGATTTTTAATCGGTCTTATTATGAAGAGGTCTTAATTGCACGAGTCCATCCTCATATTTTGGCTAGTCAAAAGTTGCCTCATCAGCCCAAAGGCGATCGGATCTGGCAACAGCGCTTTCAAGATATTAATCACTATGAGCAATACTTGACGAATAATGGCGTTGTGATCTTGAAATTCTTCTTAAATGTTTCTAAATTAGAGCAAAAGAAGCGATTTCTAAAACGGCTAGATACGCCTGAGAAAAACTGGAAATTTTCTATGAGTGATATTGAGGAACGTCAATACTGGGACCAATATCAAATAGCCTACGAAGATATTTTCAATCACACCAGTACGGTCGCTGCCCCGTGGTTCATCATTCCAGCAGATCATAAATGGTACACTCGCTTAGTCGTGGCTGAAATCATAATCAAGCGATTAGAAGAGTTGGACTTAAAATATCCTACTGTAAATCCAGAACACGGAGTAGTTTTAAAAGAAGCGCGCGATCGGCTTAATGCTGAATCCGATCGCTAGATCACTTCAATCCGTTTTCATAATGCATCATTTTTTTAAAGGATCCAGAACAAATCTTCCGCAGAACAGCGCAACTGAGTTACATCGTTATAAATCATTAAAGATTAAGATATCTGCCATAATGGGTGTGGCGCTTTAGTGACTGAATCGTGATGGCAAAAACTTATTCGTTACATCCAGTAAATCCACAGCAGCGATCGATCGACCAAATCCGGGATGCCTTGCGAGGCGGGGCGGTCATGCTGTATCCGACAGATACGGTGTATGCGATCGGATGTGATTTGAATTCCAAGAGTGCAGTAGAACGGGTGCGGCGCATTAAGCAGATGTCCAACGATAAGCCGCTGACGTTTTTGTGTCCGTCGCTTTCTGATATTGCCCAGTATGCAAAAGTCAGTGATGGGGCTTATCGATTGATGCGGAAGTTGGTTCCAGGTCCTTACACGTTTGTGTTACCGACCACAAAGCTGGTGCCGAAGTTAGTCATGCATCCGCAGCGGAAGACGACAGGAATTCGGGTGCCGGATCATGTCATTTCGGTGGCGTTGATGGAAGCCTTAGGGAATCCAATTATTTCAACGAGTGCCTATGCATTGGCGTTGGAAGAAGAGTTTGAGTCAGTGCATATGGCGGATTCGCGCTTTGAGTTATTTGATTGTTATGAGGGATTGGTGGATATTATTATTGATGTGGATGCAGAGGCGTCAGGGCAAATGTCTACCATTATTGATTTGACGGGGGATGTTCCGGAAATGGTTCGACGAGGGTTGGATTGGGCAGTAGCTGAAGCTTTGTTCTAATCTTAGTACAGTGAGATTTTTGGCAAAATAGCCGAGCATGAAGCGATGTAGATAACGATCCCTCATCCCAACAAGTAATCTTTACATTCATGAATCATATCAATTTACTTCTTAGTGAGTTTTGATTAACTATTTTAATCAGGAATATAGATTAGATAAAAGGTAAAATATCGACCAGCAATAAAACAGAATAAACAGTTCTCATGAATGGTCGGTATTGGGGATTGTAAAGTAGGTTTTGTCAACGGTCGAGAAATGAGATCTAATGAACTAATCAACCCAAGACCCTAAACCATGCTAAATATCAATCCACAACTTTTAGATCAGTTACTTAAGGAGTACAAAGATCCACAGGATTTAATGGGTGAGAATGGAATTCTCAAACAATTGACCAAGGCGTTGGCGTTGGCAAAGCCTCTGCCTTGGCAGAAAGCCTCTCGGAACGGGAATTGTGGAGCGATGCCTGAGTACAGAAATGGGGGTTCATCTTGAGTCGATCGATCGCGATCGTGATTTCGATGATCTACGACCGACCGGAGGTCATCGCGCATTAGTGGAGGAATCTTCATCAGAGGCGATCGATCGAACATAGGACAAGTTTGATCTGATATTGAAGGTCGATCGGTTGTTGCATAAGCCCGATCGCCTTGACCCCCTTGAAAAAAGGAAACAGGAGTATTGAAAGAAATTTCTTCTCACTTCAACATTTTCACCTCTCAATTCTCAAAGGGTAAGAGCAATGTGTCTTCGATGTGCTGAAGGACTTGGCGATTTGCATAGCATTCGCTCTTTAAGCAATCGACGAGAAGTTTGTTTGCGTCATAGTATTTACGAAGGAGTTCCTTTTGTGATTGACTGAATTGCCAATCATGACTAATATTTCGATGTTCGATCATAACTTTACGTAGTTGTCTTATCCAATCCTGACCATTAGATTTGAACCATTCTTTTAAATCATCAAAACCGTTCGGCATATGATTGCAGAGTTGTTGTAACTGTTGCACTAATGCACGATCAGCGAGATCACGCGCGCGGTCGAAGGCAACATCGAAGGCTTCGCGACGGTCTAGGCTGAGGTAGTAGTTGAAGTTGAGAGTTTGATCGAAGGCAAGGCAGAGAGCTAGATCGAGGGCAAAGCCAGGGTCTAGGTTTAGGTTTGGGGCTAGACCTAGGGAACGGGCTAGGGCGTGGTTGATAATAAAGACGAAGCGATTGAGGAGATCGGTTGTGCCAGCGCGGGCTAGGGCATTAAAAAAGTAAAAAGCCCGAACAGCCGCAGGTTTATAAGTTATGTTTACTTCATCTGTCTTCGTCTTTACCCAAACCAAAAATTTTTGCAGACTCTCATCATCTGCTAACATCTCATCAATTTCTCGCTTCACCCTCGTCAACACGTATCCCGCATCCTCAGACCTTTCCACAACCAGCAAAAACACCTCCCGCCACCGCTTATCTGCCACATGTTCCATCAATAAACTTAACGCCGCTTCATACTTCACTGGATTAGAAATATCCACAATGCTACGCGCCACAAAATACTCATGGAATGTCAAATGGGAAAACGAATAAATCCCCGTCGCCCGTTCCGTCAGTAATCCGTGCTGCGCCACAATATCCCGCAACACCGATCGACTATCCACCAACAAATCCTCATCCGATCGCGCATCCGGCAAATTCTCAATATATTTCCCAATCTCCTGTATCGCCACTCGCTCCTTAAAGAAATACTCTCCCCGCGCAAACGTCGCGATCGCCAACTGCGCTAACAAACTCTCCTTCCGCCTCACCGACAGCTTCCCATAAGCCGACTCCCGCCGAATCCGCCGTTGCCCATCCCACTTGCTCAGCAACACATGCAGCCCTCGTTCATACAATTCCGCCCGACTCTTCGGAAACTCCGCCGAATTCTCAAACTCCAAACATAACAACGTCAACAGCAACGGATTAGCTGCTAACTCTTTAACAGGTTCACGATCGCTCAACGCATCCCAAAATAATTGCCCAACGGTCGATCGACCTTCATCATCTATAGCTTCTGGCTCCCGCACTAAAAACCACCGATTCGCAAACTCCTGAATCTGCTCATCACTAAAATCCGCCACCTCCACTTCCGTAAATTGCTGAAAAATATATTCCCACGCAGCAATCCGACAAGTAATTACAACATGGTTGTCATTATAATTCTCAGCAAAGCTCCGAATCTCAGTCAAAACCCGATCGTGATCCCCCTCCAAAACCTCATCCAACCCATCCAGCAACACCAATCCCCGCCCCGCTTCCAGAGCTTGTGTGACAGATACGATCGGTTCCGAAAACGATCGGCCAACAAACTCCAATAATCCCGGTTTTCCCGTCGTTTCCGCCCACTCCTTCAACGTCACAAAAATAGGAACCTGCCCCGCCAAAAACGTCCCACCATTACAAACCGTCGCCAACCGCTTCATAAACGTTGTCTTCCCCGCCCCCGGTCGTCCCAAGATCATCAACTGCTGCACCCGTTCCACTGCCTCTAACCCATCTACCCGAGCCTCACGCACTTTCCCCAAACCAAACCGATCGAACTCCTCCGGCCCACAGTCCATCAACTCACCCAAATCTCGTCGAGTCTTACTCGCCAGCCCCTCCAAAATATTCACATCCGTATAAATTGAACCCAATCCGATCGGAGTTGTCATATCCAACACCCGCATTTCCCCACAGCGTTTCTGGATACTAGCCGATCCCTGCGATCGTAACCGTCTCACCAGCGCCTCTAGATCATCCGAAGGCGCGATCGGTTCCAAAAGTTGTCCGATTTCTAACTCCAACAAATCACACAGATTTTCGATCGTATCGAACTTAACAGGTTGTTCTTTAAGCAACTGATGTAGCGTACTACGACTGATTTCCACTGCCTTTACTAAATCCGTCTGAGTCCAGCCGTTGCGCTTGATCGCCTGTTTCAGCACTTTGATTCCGTCTTTGGACAAACGACGGGATTGCACGGGCATGGCGAACCTCAGGAAACGATCGATCGATGTCTTAAATCATACAACTCCGACAACTCATACAGCAGTACGACAACAAGCTTTTGGGACGGTAGGAATTGTCAACCCAACCCAACCAACTTCATGAAAAACAACTTTGCCAACATCGCCGCTCTCACGATCGCCCTTCTCTCCGGCAGCAATTGCCTCTACCTCAGCACCCAACCCAACCTCACCCCCGAACAAGCCCACCTTCTCAATACCTCGATCGTCCTCTTTGCTAGCAGCAGCAAAACCCTAATCCGTCAGAAGCGTGATAAATAGAGAAAAGTAGCGATCGGCTGGCGTGTGATTCATGCGTCAGTCAGCCGCCTCATCATATGTTCTAAAACAATTTCGATCGCACTCAATCCAATCCCCAAAAACGTTGGGGAACCCTCTCTGCAAGAGAATCGTCCTCCATCGCGACAGTCTCAGGACACGTCATTGCTTCTCCCCCGTTTTCACACTTCAGCAAAGCTGGAAGAGACCCGATCGCAATCTGAAAATCAGCCGTCACTTTCTCGCCTTTTGCGATCACTTTTGACACTCCCGGAATCTCTGACATCCAATCTGCAATGCTCGCATCACATTCCACAATGACGATCGCATCATTTGATAACGGACTTAATAACGGTAAAAATCTAGCAAACTTGACGACCGTCGCCACATCGCCCTCCGACCAAACCAACAGCGATCGACCCTTCAATTCTGACCCATCCCACCGATTAACTTTACGATGTTGAGGCAACTGCCGAGCCAGATAGCTCAGCGCTTCCCACCGCCATTCCGTTTCTTGCCAACCCCGCGCCCATAGCTCTAGCTCCAGTAATACTCGCCCCAAATCCCAATGGGCCTCTGCAAATCCCGGAGCCAGCGCGATCGCCCGCTCAAAACAAGCGACAGCCCCCTCAAGTGCTCCTGTCGCCTGCCAAAGCTGTCCAAGAGTCTGCCATGCTGCCGGATTATTTTCCTCGTAGGAAACCGCCTGCTGAAGATGGGCGATCGCCAAACTCAACTGCCCCTCGCGTTGCAAAAGTTTGCCCAACTGATGATGACTTGCCGCCGACGTTCCATCGAGCTTCAACGCCAATAGATAATGCACCTTTGCCGTCTCCAAGTCGCCCATTGCTAGATACAGCGATCCCAAATTGTGGGCCAGCCTAGGATCGTAAGGAAATAACTCGATCGCCTGCTGGTAATGGGATAACGCCTGTTCAAAGTTCCCCATCGACTGCAACGCATTGCCCAAATTGAGATGCGCATCTCCATCATTCGGAACCAGCTTCAGCACCTGCCGAAACACTTTCGCCGCCCCACTTACGTCGCCGCCTGCGGCCATCAGCCGTCCGAGGTTGCTGTAGGAAGGCGTATGGCCAGGATTCAGCTCGATCGACTTCTTGTAGGCGGCAGCGGCCATGTCAGGCTCTCCCTGCATCCCCGCGAGGTTTCCCAGATTGAAAAACGCCTGCGAATACTCCGGGTTCAGCACGATCGCCCGGTTCAAAAACTTCCGCGCGTCATCCAGCTTCCCCAACTTCTGCCACACCACCGCTCCATTATTCCACGCCTCAAAATCATTAGGATCCACCTCGATCGCCGCCAGGTAGTACACCAACGATTCAGGCCAATTCATCCGTCCAGCGTAGACCGCCCCCAACAATTTCAGCATCCCAACATCATTGCCATTTCGCTCCAAGACCTGCCGTGCAAGCCAATCTGCGCGATCGAGATCGCCTTGTCTTAGGGCTTCGTAGGCATCATTCGTAGCTTTGAGTGGAGTCAACATAGCAATAGCGGATAGAATTACGGATACCCATGCCCTTTAAGTTGCCCCGTTTTGCCCATGTTGCGTTCCCTGAGAATCGAAAATTTTGCACTCATCGATCGCCTACACCTGGATTTCAACTCCGGGCTGAATGTTTTGACGGGGGAAACGGGAGCTGGGAAGTCCATCATTTTAGACGCAATTGATGCATTGCTGGGCGGAAAAACCTCAGGCCGCGCTGTCCGAACCGGAGAAGAACGCGCATTTCTCGAAGGCAACTTTCGCCTCACCGAGACCTTGAAGGAGTGGTGCGGGGCTGAAAAAATCGATCTCACCGACGACGAGACTCTAGTCTGCGTTCGCGAAATTGCCAGTTCAGGGGGTGCCCGCAACAAATCCCGCATCAACGGCACCCCCGTCAATAAACAACAGCTCGAATCCCTCCGCGATCGCCTCGTCGAAATCACCGCCCAAGGCCAAACCGTCCAAATCGGCCAACCGGGCGTCCAACGCGACTGGCTCGATAGTTTTGGCGGTGCAAAATTACTAAAACAAAAAGAAATCGTCGCAGAGAAGTTTTCGCAATATCAAGCAGCAGATAAGTTACTCCAACAGCGTCGCCAATCGGAAGCCCAACGCTTACAGCAACTTGATCTGTTTGAATACCAACTCAAAGAACTGAACGCGGCAGGACTCACCGAAGGCGACGAACTTGAACAGCTTGACAACGAGCGAAACCGCCTCAGCCACAGCGTCGAACTCCAAAACCAAAGTTACCAACTCTACCAACTCCTCTACCAAAACGAGACCGGAGAATTTAAAGCCTGCGCCGACCTTCTAGGACAAGCCGAAACGCTGCTCATTGACATGGCAAGCGTCGATACCAATATCCAACCCATTCTTGATGCTGTCGCGGATGCCCTTGCTCAAGTCGAACAAGCCGGACGAGATATCAACTTCTACGGTGAAGGCATCGAAGCAGACCCGACTCGTCTTCAAGAAGTCCAAGAACGCATCACAGCCCTCAAAGCAATTTGTCGTAAATATGGCCCCAGCCTCGGCGACGCGATCGAAATGCGCGACAATCTCCAAGCCGAACTCGAAATCCTCACAGGCGGCGGTCAATCCCTCGAAGACCTCGAATACATCGCCCAAGAGTGCAAAACCGCCCTCGTCGAAGCCTGTACCACTCTGACCAAGCGCCGCCAGCAGTCCGCCGAAAGACTTGAAACCCAGCTCGTCAAAGAACTCAAACCACTGGCCATGGAAAAAGTCCAGTTCCAAGTCGGCATCACCCACATCGCCCCCACGCCCTCAGGGAGCGATCGCATCACCTACCTCATCAGCCCCAATCCAGGCGAACCGCTCCAACCTCTGACGGAAATTGCATCCGGTGGTGAAATGAGCCGCTTCCTCCTCGCCCTTCAATCCTGCTTTTCCCAGGTTGATTCTGCCGGAACTCTGATCTTTGACGAAATCGATGCCGGGGTCTCGGGCCGCGTTGCTGGGGCGATCGCACAGAAACTGTATCAACTTAGCGAACACCATCAAGTTCTCTGCGTTACCCACCAACCGATCGTGGCCGCCATGGCCGACCAACACTATCGCGTGAGTAAAGAAATCATAGACCCCAATGCAAACGGCAAAGCTAGCGGCAAAAAATCTAAACCCGTCGATGAATCCACTTTGCGAACGGTTGTGCGAATTCATTCGTTAGATTTAGAAGAACGTAAAGTCGAACTCGCCCAAATTGCTAGCGGCGAAGTCGTTACGGGCGAAGCTGAAGGTGCAAAAGTGGCCATAGACTTCGCGGAATCACTCCTCCAACAAGCGGCCCACATCCGATCGGGCCAAACCCCAGACCTGCCTGAAGTTGAAGAAAAGGCCCGATCGCCCAAAACCACTCGCCAATCGACCCGTCAATCGAAGAAAGTCAAGAGCTAAAGGGTCTGAAAGCTGCTCCGGCTTCGTTGCTTATCCACCTCAGAATGAATTCCGAGGCTCACAGCTCAAACCCCTTCGTTATCCATTTTCCTGAAGGTCTCGGCGACGGAGACCCACAGCTGGTTGCGGGAGTGATGGCGATCATTGCGATCGGAATAATCACCATTTTTTGGAAGAAGGGCTGGTTTGGAAATTATGCGACGCAGAGCCGATAAAAATACCCTCTTAAGAAATTTCGATCGCAACTGCACCCATGAAAAACGAATCTTCTGATTGATTGCTAAAACTTCGGTCTACAATCTCTGAATCCAAAATCTGAGCTAGGCTAAAACGCCGATCGCAAGGGCTTTTTAGAATTTTGACAGATTGCTCAAGGCTTAGTTCTAGTTTAGAAATTTGACTTAATCCTGTGCCTGTCGCTTTGAGATAGGCTTCTTTACAGGTCCAATAAGCGAAGAATTTTTCTGGTTGTAATGCCTCCGGCAATGCCGCGATCGACTCATACTCAGAGACCTTAAAAAAGCGTTTGGCTAATGCGAGCAATTCAGGCACAGGGCGCACTTTTTCTAGGTCAACGCCGATCGCTGCCGTCTTGCACACCACAATTATGGCCCGTTCGTGGGAATGGGCTAAATTGAAATGCAAGTTTGGACAATTCGCGAGTTTGGGTTTGCCATGATCGCCGTAGTCGAAACGAATCTCTTTGGGATGGCAATTGAGATATTGAGCTAAGTGCGATCGCAATGCTCCCCGCGCCGCCACAAAATCTCGTCGATGCTGCGAGTATTTAAATCGCTGAGCGCGATCGCACTCATCTGCCGAAAGCCAAGCGTAATATCGCTCTTGGCTTGCTTGATCAATCGCTAAATCAATGCAATGGCGATCGTAAGGAATCTGCATTTCGGTAGTGCCATTATGTACAGGATGAAGAATAATAGGCTAGCTCTAGAAGCTTTGCCACAAGCATCTACCCAGCAAACACTATTTTTCTCTGTCCTTCATAAAATGGCACTACCGAGGAATTCAGCACAGTTGGGTTCATGGGGATTTCAAAAAGAGTTCTCCCTATTTTGACACTCCCTGCCGCGTCAACAAAGCCCAAGTCTGCGATCGATCCTGAAATTGCATCCGCACCTGACTCAAAAACTTCACCTTCGATCGGAGCAATTGACGCGCAATGTCCAACAACTCGTTGCGGGCTTTGTGCAAATTTGATGCGAAATTTTCTAAAGTTAGGATGCAATTGAGCACTCAGTGGGTTGGGAGGAAGTATTGTTGATAGTTACTCTACCTTTTTCCCAATATTCCTGATTTCAAAGCACGACCCGTTGTGGGTCTCCGTCGCCGAGACCTCTAGGAAAATGGATGACGAAGGGGTTAGCTCTGGCAGAAATGCCGGGTCTATGGAATAGAGTATGCAAGCCTATGATTAAAGATGCCAACAGATTAGGCAACGTAACGCAAAATTGTCGAAGCTTCTAAACCCATATCCTGAACATTTAATCAGCTTTAATCAGGAGTTGAATAACAGTAAGTTGCAACATCTCTGATAGTATTCTCTAATACGCCAGCATACTGATTACGCTAAGCCTCAGATTATTTACCGATCGTCAATTTGATTACGTTATAGAGCATTTCCCATTTCTCTGGCGTATCGGGTTGCTTGCCGCGATATTTGAGGTTGGCCAGCATCTGAAGATCGTTAGGCGGGATGTTCGATCGGGTGGCAAAGGCTTGCAAACTTACTGGAAGCGGCTTGCAAACTTCTCCATCGTCTTGAATCCCTAAAATATTGCACAATCGAATCCGCACATTCCAGGACAGATTCGTTGCCTCCCCTCGCTCGATTTGAGATAGATAGTTGCGCGAAATTTCTACCTGCCCCGCAAGCTCGCTCTGACTCAGCTTCTCCGCCCGACGACGATCGCGAACCATACCGCCAAACCGCACTGAGTCTGTATTTAGATCTGGACGATCGCTCATGCTTTCCATCCTTTACTCCTCCTTCTTTGCATAATAGAGACACTTATTTTGTAAACTACAGTTGTCAGAACTGAGCGTGCAGTGTTATTATAGTGTACATGAGGTGCAAACCACAGTATTCATTTTTTCCTATAACAGGAGATTAAAGATAACCTTATGATCTATCGTTCTCTGGAAGAAGAGCTTTACTATCCTCTATCCTCTAAAGCTCAAGCGTGGCCAAGATAGCGGCAAAGCTTACAGACGGCTGCGACTATACTGGCGCATCGTGGAGAAAGAAAACCGCGATCGACCGCGCCGAAAGCGTCCGAAATATTTTAGGAAACGAATGTCTGTGGTTATTACTAACGTGGTCTAATTCACCCACTCCTATGCCAAAAACAACTCCTCGCATCGGACAATTTTTCTCACTTCAACAGGGACGCGTTGGGCAATACCTTTCTCCTCGCGTCTTGATCATCCGTCATCCATTTCGGAGAATAGCTGATATTCACGTTTTGGGATTTGACGAACGCCGGCAGGCGGCTAAGTTTGCAGGGTATTTAGCTTATCGCAATTTAACCTTTGAACTGAAGCAAAATGGGTGGACCAGTCATCCCTACGAGATCCGAATCACGAAATAGTCTACCTTGACCCGATCGTTACTTCAAACACTTGCCTACAACGATCGCCATACCGATCGTAAAACCACTCACCCAACTCATCATCAAGTCTGATTTCCAGCCATCCACGTCAAGCCTCATTTCATCCTCGCTAGCTATTTCTTCTTCGTTCCCCCAGAGAATCCCATCATGCTCAAACACTTCGTGCTTAATCTAAATCCCCACGCTCAATTTGAGTGGGAACGCTGCGCCTTGATTCATCCAATCACGGCAGAACAGCCTGATTTAGCCCAGCTTCTAGCGGCGGACCTCACCCACCAAATTGCCGGAACCCCAAAATCTGGCTCTTACCTCATCGCCGTCAACATTGAAGTCACCGTCCTCGAAGCGACCGCCACTGAACCAGTTGCCAGCCCAGTTGTAGTCCCAACCGTTGCCGAAGCCTCTGCCTTAGCCGAAGCCTCCCGGAACGGGAATCACCCAATCGTAAACTCAGTCGCCCCTCGTCTGACTCGATCGATCGATCGTACCCCCGCCTTCGCTGAAGTCGCCTAATTCAGTCAGTCGTCCATTCACCGTTCGCAATTCACCGTTCACTACTTACACAGGTTATCCCCATGCGCCTCACCCTCACCCAATACCCCGCTGCGATCGCCACTGCGGCCCAATCCCTGAGCGAAATCGATTTTAAAATGGGCGAAACTCGTCAACATATTGCCCGATTAGAAGGCAATGCTGAGATGATCGTAGCATTTGAAGTTGCGCTCAAGAATGACAACCAACGTCGCGCTCGTCGTTTTGAAGTGCTTCAAGTCAATCCTGAATACGACAAAGCCCTCACTTATATCAATCGTCTTACCGCAGACAAAGCTAATGCCACTGCTCGCCTAGAACATCTACGCAATGAATTTACAATTGCCAAACTCGAATTTCAAAATTCAATAGCTCAACGCATTGTCGGCATCGAATCTCGGGAACTCGTCGGGTTATAAGGAGAACAGGATCGGCAGTCCATTGCGACTGCGGCTAACCATTGGGCACAACAGGTAAGGCCGATCACAGGTGTGTTGGTTTGAGTTAGGACGATCGGTTTGGGCTTGAGGGATTGCGATCGTCACTGAACATATTTACTCGAACTTCCCACCTGCCGATCTAAGCGCACCGCTCGAAAGAATTCCGACAGACTTTCACTGCCCACGCCTTGGTTGATGCCAAAGGAGGAGATGGTGACGGCGAGAGAAGCTGCTGCGGACTTCAATAAGCAGAAGGACGATCGCAAGAGTTGTGCTGAAGAAGACTAAAGATTTCATCTCAAGAATTCCGGTATGATGAGTCTGAATGGTATCAGTCTAATTAACACTTTTTAGTCATCGAGCTTTATCTGGCGCGAGGCATGGGACGCAGGATCGATCAGGTATAGACTTTAGACAGGGGTGAACTAGGGTGACGGTCACGACAGTTATTTTAGCGGGCGGAATGAGTCGCCGGATGGGACAAGACAAGGCGAGACTTGTTGTTCTAGAGTTTCCGTTAGTGATGCAAATTTGCAGAATCGGCTTATCGGTTAGTAATCGCGTTTATGTTGTGGCGGGATCCGATCAAGATTACTCGGACATTATGCCTAGTGGTTGCAAACAGATGATCGATCGTGTGTTAGAGGGGCCACTTGTTGCATTGTCAGACGCCATGATTAATCTGTTCCCTCATAATCAAAATAATCCACAATTTTTAAAGGATGATTGGGTATTGGCATTGGCTTGTGATTTGCCGAACTTGTCGATGGGCGCGGTGGAGGCTTGGGTTAAGCGATTGCCAACATTGCCGGATAAGACAATTGCCTATTTGCCGAAATCAGACGAGGGTTGGGAGCCACTCTGTGGGTTTTATCATGTCAGTGCGGGGCCATTACTAGAGCAGTTTGTCGCATCAGGTGGGCGATCGTTTCAACGGTGGCTTGCACAGGAATCGGTTGCGCCGTTAGTGCAGGAATTGGAATGGAGCGATCGATACCTGTTTTTGAATTGCAATACGATGAGTGATCTTGAAGGGACTGTCACAAACAAATTGTCACCGACAAATAATCTCACTAATAATCTATAAATAACCCTGTAATTTCTCTGTAAAAGGCTGTGCTATTTCAAGCTGAGTTGCAAGTTGGAGAATGGTTTTCTCATCGGCAGGACGGCCCACGAGTTGAACACTAAGGGGAATGCCAGACTGACTAATCCCGCACGGAAGCGCCATTGCAGGTTGACCACTGACGTTGAACGCTGGGCAAGGTGCAAACCACTGAGTGACGCGATCGAGTAATGAGTTTAATCCTAATCGCTTAAATTCACCCACCTTTATCGCCGGAGTCATCAGCGTAGGAAGTAAAACCACATCATAAGGTTGAAACAACGTCACGACTCGGCGACCAAACTGGTATAGCTTTTGTCTGGCCTTGATATACTTTCCGGCCCGATAAAACTGCGCTCTAAACCAGAGTTCTCGGTTGATTCGATCGAGCAAGAAACCGGGAATTCCAACGTCCGTCTGGGTTTGCCATGCGATGAAGAACGGTTCAATCAGATCACTAAAATCAAAATCACCAAAGTCAACGGATTCGACACTGTGGCCCAAAGATTCCAAGGTTTTGGCCGTTTTCAGTATGGCTGCTTTCGTCTCGATGTCACATTCGCCAATGTTTGGGATATGAGTTGCGAAACCAATTTTAAGTTGAGTTGGGATTTGCTTTGATAATTCTAGAAAACTAGTTTTGGGATGATCTAACCAATAGGCGTCACCCAGTTCATACCCTGCGATCGCATCCAGAAATGCCGCGACATCTGCAACAGTGCGAGCCATGCTGCCATTGACAACGCAACCACTAAAATACTCATCAACAGGTGCATTGGAAACTCTCCCACGCGCGGGTTTGAGGCCCACAAGTCCGCAGCAGGCGGCTGGAATTCGGATTGATCCGGCTCCGTCCGATCCTTGGGCGATCGCACACATTCCTGATGCCACGGCTGCCGCTGCACCGCCGCTTGATCCCCCTGCGAGGTAGTCAAGGTTCCAGGGGTTGCGGACGGGAGCGAATCCGCTCGGTTCGACATAGGGGAGGGAGCCGAGTTGGGAGGTGGCGGTTTTGCCTAGGAGGGTAAATCCGGCGGCTTTGATGCGTTGGGTCACATGATCGTCTCGATCGGCGATGCGGTTTTTAGCGTATTTGATGCCGTAGGAACAGGGCATTTCAGCGACGGGGTTAAGGTCTTTGATGGCGGTGGGGACGCCGTAGAAGGGGGGAAAGGTTTGGAGGTGTGTAAGAGCTTCGGTTTTTTGGCTGGCATCATTGAGGGCGGCTTCGGCAGCGATGTGGAAAAATGCGCCGAGGGTTGGGTTGTGGGCTTCGATGCGATCGAGGGAGATCTGAGTGAGTTCGAGGGGGGAGATAATTTTTTCGCGGATGAGGCGGGCTTGTTCGAGGGCGGAGGTGAAAGCGAGATCGGTGGGGTTCATGGGTGTAAGGGTTTATAATCTTTATTTTATGGGGACTTCTATGCTACCGCGTATTGATTATCTGCGAATTAGCCTAATCGATCGCTGTAACTTTCGCTGCACATACTGTATGCCGGACGATCAGGAGATTGACTATGTGTCTCGGCAAGATTTGCTGACCCAGTCGGAACTGATTACCCTGTTGAAAGATGTCTTTATTCCGGCAGGGTTTTCGCGGTTTCGGCTCACGGGTGGGGAACCGTTAATTCGATCGGATGTGGTGGAGATTGTGCGTGCAATTTCGACGCTGCCGGAAACGCAAGATGTTTCGATGACGACGAATGGTTTTTTGCTTGCGGATAAAGCTCAGGCTCTTTATGATGCGGGGTTGCGACGGGTCAATATTAGTTTGGATTCGCTTGATTCAGAGACATTTGATCAGTTGATAGGCCGTCCGTCGCCGCAGTCAAGAAGTAATTGGAGTCGTGTGTGGGCAGGAATTCAGATGGCCTATGCAGTTGGGTTTAATCCGCTGAAGCTTAACGTAGTGGTAATTCCTGGCGTGAATGATGGGGAGATTCTAGAACTTGCTGCGTTGAGTATTAACAAAGAATGGCATGTGCGGTTTATTGAATTCATGCCGATCGGAAATGGAGATTTGTTTGAGAAGTCGGGCTGGATTGATTCTAAAAAACTGCGCGGACAGATTCGGCAATGCTATGGAATTGAAGAGAGTGTGGTCGTTGGCAACGGTCCTGCGGATATTTTTAGAATCCCTGGAGCAAAAGGAACCTTAGGCTTTATCAGTCAGATGTCTGAATGCTTTTGCGATCGCTGTAATCGAATGCGACTGTCAGCCGATGGCATTCTGCGACCTTGTTTGCTCAATGAAACCGGACAAATTAATTTAAAACATGAACTCCGATCGGGCGTTCCAATCCAAGAGATTCGCGATCGAGTCATCCAGCTCGTCCAATGGAAACCCGAAATCAATTATAAGCTCCGAGAATCCGGCACCAGCATCGGTTACGCCCGATCGATGTCCCAAATCGGCGGATAACCAAAATCCAACGTAGGATGCGTTAAGCGAAGCCAAAATCCCACCCGCATCCATCACAAAATCCAACCCGTCACCACCACCAACGTCTTCACAAGACCGATCGCCACATACACCCCATAAGGCGTATTTTCATTTTCCCCATCCGTTAACGAATGCACCGTCACTGACTCCCCAAACAATTCAGGCCGCACCCGATCGGCAAACTCCGTCACCCTCAAACATTGCGCCCCATACCCATCATCCTCGTAACATTCCTCAGCGAGAAAGCACCCCTGTAACCAAGGTAAAAACTCCTCCGGCGTCAACGTCCGATCGCACGTTTCAGATGTCCAAAACTCCGACGTTCGATCGCGCTCCAAAGTGCTTGCCATCGCCTCACGATGCGCCTCATCCAGCGGCGCCTCTTTATAAATCTCATCAATAAATGTGTAGAGAGGCGCGATCGACTTGACTTCCTTTAGCTTCGCAGGCGTCAGCATC
>JAYVVL010000054.1:0-16363 GCA_043787035.1 Synechococcales cyanobacterium | reverse complement strand
TGGGTCGCATCAGCCAAATAGGGTAACGGTAACGTCAATGCAAAATACAGGCTCAGTAGCGTAATACGAATCAACGGCGAAAGATTAAATCGATCGCTCTCACCTACTGTTTGACTAACGCTTTTACCAATACTTCCATCATCGTTCAGACCAACACTTATCAAGTCACTCATAATAAACTCCGGCTTAGTACAGGACAAAAAGGTTGAGAGTCCTCATGAGAGGTTCCTAAAAATATCTACACAACCTAGGAACCTCTCATGACTGAGATTACCTTAATTCACGATATCTTGCACCAACATCTTTTGGGGCCTTCGGACTGATAAGTAGTCAAGCCATCCATTACGATCTGTATTTTTGGGGCTTTTGAATTTTGGCTTACTAAATTCTCAACATGAGCGTGTCCGTTTTCGACCGATTAATGTCTTACGTGACCTCACCTTGATAAATTGCCTCTTTTAAGCATTATTCGTACAGCTATAGTAAAGCCACTGATCGATATTGTTTGCACGATCGGATTCTGTCATCAGTTCCACGTCATTGCGCCAAGAATAGACTTGAATATCTTTAAAGTTTTCTCTAAGCTGATTGAGTTGTTCTTGGGGGCGGATGTAGTAAGTCTCTAGGCTGAAATTGTGGGATTCATCTTTGACGATCGCATAATTTAACCCCTTGATTTGTTTAGGACTCAACGGTTGGTTGAGCACTCGAAGAATCGCTAGCATGACGAGATTTGTATAAGTTGCGATCGGATTAAAGGACCACTGCGATTTGAAATCAAATGCGCGATCGAAGCCTTGGAGATTATGACTAGAAAAATAGAAGACTGCACCGCTTACCCCTACGCGATGGACTTCGGTAAGAATGCGAAGGCGATCGTCGTGGGACACATAATCAATGCCGTTGAAGCTAAATAAAATAAAATCAAATGAATCATCTTTAAAAACACTCAGATCCCGTGCATCACACACTTGAAAGGTCGATGCGGTAAGCTGCGGAAAACGGTTCTGGCACGCGTCGATCATTTCGGCTGACACGTCAATCCCGACGTACTCTGCAACACGGGGCTGAAAATGTTGGGTCGTTCGTCCAGCGCCCACTCCGATGTCCAGCATTCTGAAGCAGGGAAGGTGTTCAGACCAGCGATCGAGCATCATCTGTTCGGCAGGATGAAGTGCATTGAGCTGCGTGTAGTAGTTGACGATGCTAGCGGTTTCATAAGTCTGTTGGTTGCGATTCATCCCGCATTCATCTCCGCCTGTTTCAAGTTTCGGAACTGCGATCGACGGACGACATCTAAACTGATGGAGCTTCCAATTAACGTCGCAAGTGGAGCCATTGCAAAAATGTACACAATAACATTGTCCGTCAACATCAACTGCGCCACCGACAAAATACCCAACATCGCGCCCAAATGGTAATGCGCCATGGCCCGATCGTGAGTATCCGCCCACAGCCAATTGCGAAACGTCAGCCCCACCAGGCTAAAAAAGCTCGTCAGCCACACCGCCGCACCCACATAGCCGAAATCATGAGTCAGCCGCAAATAATCATTGTGTGGATGTCCCCCAGCCGTCTTATTCACTCGCCCAATGGGAATTTCCACCGAACCCGGACCATGGCCTAAAAGCGGGGCCAGTTCAATGGAATTTTGCACGGCTATCCACATTTGATCGCGCCCTGCGGTATTCACTTTTAGTCCGCCAATGCTTCCACTGTCGCCCTTCTCCGTAAATCGATCGCGAATCGGTTGCACATAGGTAAAGCTCAAATAAGCCACCAGCGAAATCATCCCGACCCACAGCCCTAACCGCAGCCAACCCTCAGGCTTATGGGGCGAAAACCGAGACAGAGGGTACAAAATCAGGGCAATCACCGTCGCCGTCCGTGAAAAACTCAACGCCACACAAAGGGTCATGGCAATGGCGATCGCCCCCGCACAAGGAACCTTATAGCGCCAAGCCGACAGCGCAAAGGGCAACATGGCTACCACAAAGGCCGCAAACGCCCGTGGCCCCATCATAAAATCGGACCCTGGTCCCTTGACCATAATGCTGATGCCATAAACCGCCGTCGCGATCGCGACTGTACTCAAGAATCCATGACGCACAAACCAAGGCAGAACTGGATTTTCCAGCACCACGCAAGCACTTAACAGCATTAGCCCAATAAACACGCCATAGCTCAGCAAATTTTGCACACTGTTTTGAAAACTAACGCCCGAGAAGGGGAGATTTGCGACTAAAGAATAAAGTCCTAGGGCCAGGAACACCAGATATCCCAGCCCACTTAACATTAATTTTTTGGGGAACTGGCGAGAATTTAGGAGCAGTAAAACGCAGCCAATATTCGCGACGATCGTCACTCCAGCCAGAGCAGTAACGGGTCCCAACGATAACCGCCGCACCCCATCCGTTAACCCGCATAGGATCAAAATGCTGGTGATCAAAATTTCTCGAAGGCCAATTTTAGACGGGAAAAGCATGACGGTTGGGCTTCAGGTTAAAAGTTCAGCAATCTAGGTCAGCAATCACTTTACGGATGTATCTGATCCAGCGTCTCATAAAGGCGACTGTAAATCTGCCCCCGAACCTCCCATCGATAAAATTCCCGTACGCGCGCCTGCCCAGCGACCCCCATTACCTGCCGTCGATCGCCGCCCTGTGCCAACGCCGTCATTGCCTCAGCCAAGTCCTGAATAGCTTGAGGCGGCTCGATCGCCTTTACCCGAATGCCCGTCTCAGATGTAACTTGAACATTCGGCCCCCCCAAATCTAAACAAACCACTGGCAATCCTGCCGCCATCGCCTCAATACACACCGTGGGCGAAAAATCATGCAAACTGGGATGCACAAACACATCACAGTCGGCCATCACCTGCAACGCCTGAGACCTCGGAAGATTGCCTAGAAACTGGATTCGACGATCGCCCGCCGCAATGCCTTGAAGTCCCTCCAGTTCAGATCCATTGCCCACAATCCAATACTCCGCATTCTCCAGCTTCGCCGCCAAAAACGCCCGAATTCCCAAGTGATACCCCTTCCAATGAATGAGTCGCCCAACGCTCAAAAATCGCACGGGAGGCTCTTCAGGGCTGGCCTCACGATTGGCCTGACGTCTAAATCGAAGCGGCTCAAGCAGTTGCCAATCGGCCTCACTCACCGCCGTAAGTCCGGGTAAAACTTCCAGACGAGTCACCTGGAGTACTCTGAGCCGATCGGCAGTCTCGGGAGTACAAGCGAGGGCTAGAGCGCTTCGTCGGGCCGTGAGGTGAACAAACGGATCCCACTCGCCAGAAAACCTGGCCACCTGCCGCAAAAACTCATAGACTTTGCCTCGCCACCCAAAATCACGCCAAAAGCTCAACGGCGCAGACTCAGCCCCACCCACCGGACCCCACACAAAAGGAATCGGTAACAGTGCCAAGAAACTCGGGGCCGAATACCGAGCGTACGTTGCATGATGGATGAGGTCAAATCCGATCGTCCGATGCAGCCGTTTCGCCACAAAATACGCCTTGATTTGCCACAAATAGTGATGCAAATGCACGTCCCACTGAATGCCTTTTCCGCCCGTCGTCCAGTTATAGACCCAATTAAACGGATCGAGATAAACCCAATGAATATTCAATTCCGATCGATGGGTAAGTTCAGCTTCAATGCCCGATCGATGGGTTGCAGTAGTCAATACCCACACCTCATGACCCACTCGATCCACCGCGCAGGCCGTCTCCCACCCCACCCCCGGCTCCGATCCCTTATTCGGTTCACAGGCATACGCCGAAATCAAAATCTTCATCGCAAACCCGTCCTTTCCTGATCTTCCGAACATTGCCCTAACGAACACTCACCCAACGATCGATAAAACGGCAGCGCTTGAGCCGCGATCGACTCCCAGCGGAGATGTGTCAGTGCGTACTCCCGGCCCGATCGCCCCATCGCGAACCATTGCTCTCGGCGCTGGAGTAACGCTAGAATTCCCGATCGAATGCCTTCCACCGTTGGCTCGATGGTCAGTCCGCATCCACTAATTTCAACATGGGGAGCGAGTCCCGCCACTGTCGAAATTAGGATCACTCTCGCTGCTAGCATTGCTTCTAACGCCGATAGACTAAAGCCTTCAAACCGAGATGGAATACAAAATACATCGTACTGCATCGCCAACTCCGCCGATCGGGCAGTAAAATCTGGATCTAAAAAGGTCACATATTCCTCAATGCCAAGCTTGACTGTCTGTGCTTTTAAGGTTTCCCGATCGCCCCAATCGGGTCCTTGTAGGACTAACTTTAATGGAATCGGGGGGACAATTTGTTTGATTTGTGCGATCGCCTCTAGAAGTAGATCCAGCCCTTTATTGTAGGCATCAAGTCGCCCTAAAAAATAGAGGGTTGGAATGGGGTTAGTTTGCCAGGTGAGCAACTCCTCGGGAATAACATCCTGCGATTCAAATCCATTAGGCAGGGCGATCGTTGGCGTATTAATTCCACGCTTTTGGAGCCATTGAGCATGACGCGCATCTAGAATTTGGACCGCCGCTGCCGATCGCAACATGGGCGCTTCTTTTAAATGCCAATAGACGGATTTGATCAACTTATTTTTTTGAAAAATAGCGGGATGATACGGATCATGCGGTGCCACCACGTAAGGAATCCCTAAGCGTTTCAATTGTGTTGAAACCGTATAGACACTCCGGTGAAAGATCCCATTCAAAATCACCCGATCGGTTGATGTTAAGCTCGTTGCTAAAAATGTCGTCAACTCTGGCGCAATCTGAAAACTGGCATGGGTATTCGTCGCCGGAAAGACCCGAATCTCATAGCCATATTCACTTTTGCGAACCCCCGACTCCGGACCTTCGCCGAGGATTGTGACCGATCGCCCCTGCGCAACTAGCCCGCTCGACAATCCATGAACAGCCTTAGTGACCCCTTCTGAGAAAGGAGACGCGTGAAGCGGAAAATGTTTTAGATAGAAATGAATTGTCATGGGTGCGTACAAAACATGGCAGAAGAGGTCCGATCGTTATGGACCCCACCGATGGCCGTCCCCAGTTGGCTCCATGAGGGAATATCTTGAATGGAGATCAATCCCCGATCGAACGCTAGGGCCGATTGAATGGCTGAGGAGATAGTGTCAGGACGATCGGGATGATAGGCAAAAGCATGGGACCGATTCTCACAGGCAAAGTGCGGCGCAACAATGGGCAATTGACAGTAGGTGTATTGAATCATCTTATTACTACTTTGGGATAGATACGCCGCTGCACATCGGGTCGGTTGATAGATCGCTAATCCGAGATCTGCCCATTGCACATAGGGAATCGTCTTCTCAAAGGGGATTTCCCCGTAAAATGTGACGTTGGATACATCCAAAAATGGCTCTATTCCGCCGATGATGTGAAAATGTATCTTTGGAAATGCCTGACTGGCATAAATAAAAAACTTGCGATCAAACAGCATCGTCCCAACGGAAACGGCATGAATCGTTCCATCGGTGGAGTAGGGATTGCGAGACGTTTGGTCAAATAATTGATGCTTAATGCCTTGAGGATGAACGGCCACTGAATCCATGGGCGGGAAAAGTTGTCGAAGATGTTCGCTGGGTAAACTAATGAGATCAAACTTTGGGGCAATTCGTTGTTCGACCTCCAACAAAAGTGGATGTGAATTGATCAAGCGAAGGTTGTCGGAGACCCGATAGACAAACGTTGCCTTGGGATTGAGTTGACGGATGCGATCGAACAGTATCAATCCCGACGTACTTTCAAAAATGATGAGATCTGCCTGTTTGACGTAAGCATCCATGGCATACAATGAAAATCTGCTATAGTGCTTGACAAAGGGTTCAGTTAAAGCATTCATCCAATTTGATTTGAACTTGACGGGATGCCATGGCGTGTACCAGGCAAAGCTGGCGAAGTGCTCTTGATGCCAGACCATTTGATTGAGGGGCGTGGTCCTGAGGAGAGCTAAACGATCGATATGCCCCTTCATTCGAGACAAATGACTCAGGCCAGTGGTCATGAAAATCACGTTCCAGTCCTGTTCCCACAGAGCTTCTGCTAACCAGTGAAATCCTGCCCGCCGGGGTGAAGTCAGGACATGCCCGGATATCAAAATAACCGTTCGTCTCTGAGATGGGACATGGGACGAGACATGACATTGATCACCGATCTGGCTATCAATTTGACTACCGTGATCATCCATGTGCCCATTCATTCTGATAAAAGCCCCCGAGTTGTTTGATCCCTCTGAAGAACCTGCTTTTTTCAGGTTGACCCATTTGAGGTTGACCTGTTGCATATTAGACTATTGCATATTGATGGCATCTGCTTCGAGAGACGATGCCTCAGGGAAATTCAACACAACTTCTTCATAATTGCCCGATCGTTGAATCTGCCCATTCTCTATCAAATAAATACGATCACAATGTTCCACCGTGCTGAGTCGGTGGGCAATAATAACCAATGTCTTGTGCCCACCGAGGGCTTGAATGGCATCGCTAATCAGGCTTTCTGTCTCGTTATCAAGGGCGGCGGTGGCTTCATCCAAGACAAGAATCTGCCGATCGTGGTAGAGCGCCCGTGCAATCCCGACTCGTTGCCGCTGTCCGCCAGAGAGGCGCATTCCCCGCTCTCCGACCACGGTGTGAATGCCCTGGGGTAAGCGTTCTACCATTTCTGCGAGCTGGGCCAGTTCAATCGCCTGCTGGAGCTGTTGATAGTTGATCAAGTGGTCCGGTACGCCGAAGGCTACATTTTTGGCCAAGGTGTCTTCGGTGAGATAGATCATCTGAGGGACGTAGCCGATGAGCTGTTGCCACGAGGCGATTGCTTCATAGACCGAGACGCCATCGACCTTAATATCTCCCGATTCTGGGGTCAGTAACCCCAATAGCAGGTCTACTAACGTGGTTTTTCCAGCGCCCGATCGACCGATTAAGGCGATCGCCTCTCCCTGCTTCACCGTGAACGAAATATTCTTGAGGGCCGGGTCTTGAATCGACGGGTAGCGGTAGGTGATGCCGGAAATTTCTACTTGACCTTGAAACAGCATCGGCGCAATCACTGGGCGAGTTCCCATCCAAGTCTCAGGGTCCGATCGCAGGGCCATCACGTTGGCATTGGGGAGCGATTCTAATTCTTTTAACGCAATGTAAATCTTATCGAGGGCGGAAGTGGCATAGCGGACCTGGCTGGTGCCATTGACGACGGTACCGACGCAGGGCAACATCCGAATGGACGCCATCGCAAAAATCCCCAGCACCGAATTTAAGCTTCCCGCCGTCTTGTCCCCCCAAGCCAAAAACACCCAAGTGAACACCACCAAAAAGGTAATTAGAAAAGACTCCATCATGTAGCGAGGCAAATTAGAAAACGCGAAGTAGGACGACCCGGAAATGGCATAGCGTTTGAATTCACGATCGACCTTTTCTTCAAAATACGGTTCGCAGCCAATCACCCGAATCTCCTTCACCCCACCAAAGCTGTCATTCAGCAGCCGAATGGAGGTTTCAAAAGACTCACTGCGATCGCGCCCCCACTGCCCAATGCGAGTTTTGAACCGCTGCAACAGCCCCACCGATACGGCAATAATCCCCGCCACGGCAAAAACAGCAAAAACATTGGTCCAGATCAGAAGGGTGACGATCGCTATGATGATTAGAACATTCGACACCGCAAATAGCAGCGGCAACAGCGCCATCTGAGCAAACACTTCGGTCTCATTGACCACCGTCTGCACCAGTTCGGCTGAATTATGCTGGAGGTGGTAAGTGTAGGGCGCACGGGAGTAGGCATACATTAATCGGGCAGCAATCCATCGGCGCTGCATCGCTCCAAATTGATGGATGTAGCGCTGAACGCTAAAGCTCAAAAAGGACTTGACATAAAAAGCCACAATCACCGTGGATCCTAAGATAATCAACACTTGAAGATCGCTGATTTGGCCCAATCCTAATCCGCCAATGAGACGTTTAATCCAGTTGATGAGAGGACGATTTCGATCGGCCTCAGTGGCGACAGCAATGAACGGACCGACCATGCCAATCCCAAAGGCTTCTAGCACAGAGGAAAAGACGGCAAATCCCATTAGTAAAGCAAGCTGTTGCCGTTTCCCGGATAGGACGTATAAAAATTTGGATAGGTACCCACCCATATGCTATTCCTGACCGCTGTGTGATCGAATGTAAGACTGAGAGCATATTATGAGTATGTATCAATCATGTATCAATATTGATCCGTATGTCTGAAAAAGGGATCTGCCTTTGAGCAGGACTTCTAGAAATTAGGTTATACAGGTTTAGGGATACAGGTTCAGTTTGCAAGCCTGCTCAGTCTAACCTTCATCGACTTTCCTCATGCAGTTTCATCGGATCGTCTTCATCCTAAATTGCACTGCTCTGGTGGGTGTGTGGCTTGCTGCTGATTCTGCTGGGAACCCTGGCTCCGTTTAACTTTACGCTGTTGTCCATGGGTAAAAAAGAAGCACTTCGATCGTTTTTTCAGCATCCGAACGATTGGTTTGATTTTTACGGCAATATTGTCTTATTTTTTCCCTATGGGTTGGGGTTGGGCCTGCTGCTGAAGGGCCGAGTGGTGCCCTTGTGGATGAAGCTGGTGAGCTTGGTGGGATTGAGTTTTGGGTTGACGGTGACGGTGGAAGTGCTGCAACTGTTTCTGCCATCAAGGGCGAGTAGTGCTATTGATATCTTCACAAATACGATCGGCGGAACTCTCAGCGGTCTCTATGTTCTGTTTGGCTGGCGGCGCTACGCCCGTCAAGTTCTAGGGGTGCTTCAGGCGGGATGGTCTTAGACAGGTGTGGTGGTGGGAGTGCTGCTGCTGTGAGTCGGATTGATGAATGGTGTGGCGTTGACGCTGCAAAGCATGACGGACTTGACGAATTGGAGTACGGAGTTTCGGCTGGCGATCGCGCAGGAGGTGACAGGCGAGTTTCCGTGGTCGGGGACGGTTTCGGGGCTGTCGATGGGGAGTCGGGCCTTGAATGAAGCCGAAGTGTCTACCCTCTTTCAGTCGCCGACGTTTCCGGCTCTGACAGCAGCTAAATTGAACGATGACCTGAAGGTTGAACTCAAGGTTGAATCCAACTTTAAGGGTCGCAGGTTCACACAAGATCAGCCTCCTCAGGATGCGATCGCGGCCATTTTGCGGAGCCAGCAATTTACCCTATCCACGATCATTGACGTTAAGGATATTGATCCATCCGACCATCCTCGGATTATCACTATTTCGTTAGATAAATATCAGCGTAACGTGGCGCTGCTTCAGGAAGGCGATCGGCTCATTGTGACGGTGCGATCGCCCATTACAGGCTACAACGACGCTCACCTTATCCCAACGGCCCGCCGATCGCTTGAAATCAGACCCTATCGAATCGTAGTCACTTACCGAGAAGGCCGACTTCGGCTTTGTAATGCGTCGAACAGCTCAGCGCTGACGTTAGATTCAACTTTAGACGAACTCATTCTCAAACCCGAATTTACCTTTTTTCAATACATCCTGCCCGATCATGGCAATCATGTTGGTTTGGACGAAGTGAATCAACGCTGGCTTGAGTCTAGATTTTATCCGATCGTCTTTTATGCAATTTGGTCGCTGCCCTTGGGTATTCTAGTCCTACGTGTATTTACGCTAGTGTCGTTGCCTTGGAGTCGATCTTCTGTTTGGCACATGATTTGGATCCAGATTGGGTTCATGATGACAGTAGGATTGCTGATACTCTTGTTTGCGATGACACTCACCACCTCAGTATCTGGATTTAGTTTGACCAAGTGGGGATTCTGTTGGGGATTGGGTGCGTTGCCGATGGTGTGGACCGTTCTGCCTCTAGATCTCGTCTGTCGCGGTTTCCTCAAGTCACGATCGACTTAAACTCAATAGTTTCAAATTTTCCCCGTGTCTGCCCATGATTCAGCTTCGACGCCAACCCGATCGCCCGATTACGCTTTTTCTCCTAGCGTCTTGGATTCTGCCGTGGGGGAGCCTTCCCAATCAGGCGATCGCAGCGACCACAGACTTCCCGCCGCAATTGACTAGTCCGCAATTGACTAGTCCATCTCAAGCTCCCGCCCAAACCTTCGTTCAGGAAGATTACACTTTGGGTCCCGGCGATCGGCTTAAAGTAGACGTTCTCAAAGCGCCGCAGTATGCCCTCGACACCGCCGTTCTGGTGGATGGCACCTTGGGATTGATTCAAGTGGGGCGTCTTTCGGTGCAGGGCCTGACCCTGGTGGAAGCGCAAGAACAGGCGTCGCGTCTCTACGGCTCGATTTTGCGCTATCCCGTGGTGACGTTGACGCTAGTGTCGCCGCGTCCGATCAAAGTGGCGGTCACAGGTGAAGTCAGCCGTCGGGGATCCTACGATTTGACTGGATCTGGACCCGAGGGCAACGCCAATCCGACGCCGTTCCCGACGCTAACGCGCGCTCTCAAGGTTGCAGGGGGCATCACACAAGCAGCCGATCTCAACCGCATCCAAATCCAACGCCTAGGTCGAAATGGCGGGGTTCGATCGATTAACGTTAACCTCTGGAGCTTCTTGCGCAGCGGCGATAACCGTCAAGATGTGATTCTGCGGGATGGCGATTCAATCTTTATTCCCACGGCGAGAAACCTTGACCTGAATGAGTCGTACCAGTTAGCGACCACGAGTTTTAGCGCCGAAAAAGTTCAGCCGCTGAATATCACGGTGGTGGGCGAAATCTATCGGCCTGGGACTCACACCGTCGAAAGTAGCGTCAAGACTCCGCTGGCGGGAATTCCGGGTGAAGCCCGTGACAGTTTTAACCAAGCGCGCATTTTTCCGACAGTGACGCGGGCGTTGCAGACGGCAGGAGGCATTAAGTCTACGGCGAATATTCGCGACATTCAGATTCGCCGCGTGACCCAAAGCGGGGCAGAGCAAACGTTCAAAATCGATCTGTGGGCTTTGCTTAAAAATGGCGATCAAAAACAGGATTTGATTCTGCAAGATCGGGATGTGATTGTGGTTCCTCTGGCCGCCACTCAGGACAAATTAGAGTTGTCTACCCTGGCGTCGGCTAGTTTTTCACCTGATCGCATTCGGGTCAGCGTCGTGGGAGAAGTCGATCGACCTGGCCTGCTGGAACTGCCGCCGAATGTGCCCTTGACCCGTGCCATTATTGCAGCGGGCGGATTTAACAAGCGGGCCGATCGCAGTACAGTAGAATTTATTCGGCTAAACCCGGACGGATCGGTCCAAAAACGCGATCTTCCGGTTAACTTTGCCGCTGCGGTCGATGAGGCGAGTAATCCTTCCCTTAGAAATGAGGATGTGATTGTGGTGCGGCGATCGGGTCTTTCGACCTTTGAGGAGTCGAATCAGGTGTTTAGCCCATTAAGTGGCATTGTTTCAGTTTTCCGTGCAATTTTTGGTCGATGGTGAGCAGTTTATGAATAGCGGCAATCACAGTTCAGCAACCCCCAACAGTTCGGCTGTCATTCCTTTTCGGAGTGGTACGGAACCGGACATTTTGGATGTGGGAAATTTTTTGTCGGTGTTTCGGAGGCGGGCGATCGTGGTCATTGGTGCGACGGTTCTGGGCGGGGTTTTAGGTGGCTCCTTGGGTAAAGTCAAACCCGTTTATCAGGGGGAGTTTCAACTTTTGACAAAACCCGTCACGGTCGAAGCTGAGGTCGTGTCGTCGCTCAATCAATCGATCGACAAAAAAGTGACCACGACCACCACCGGAAAGGGGTTTGACGGGACAAAAGCGCGGATGCTTTACAGTCCGGCGGTTCTGAATCCAGTTTTTGACCAAATAGCAGCTCAGTATCCAGGGTTCAACTATAATGACCTGACTAAAAATATTGACATCAAAGCCGTTCCTGAAACCGAAATCGTAACGGTCAAATATAGCGATACGGACCAAGGTCGAGTGACCCAGGTGTTGAAGGTGTTGAGCGATCGCTATGTGAACTATTCGCTTGAAGAGCGCCGTGCAGATACCGATCAAGGGTTGAAGTTTATCGACTCGCAACTACCGGAACTGCAAAACAAAGTCCGCAAACTCCAGCAGCAACTTCAGGACTTTCGTCAGGAATCCACCTTCTTCGATCCCGAGTCTCAAAACAAGGAAATCGCCGACCAGCTCACGACCTTTCGCAAACAGCGACTAGATGCCGAAGTCCAACTCCAGCAAGCGCGCGCCGTCTACGGCGATCTCCAGCAAGAAATCGCGGCCAAACGAGACGAACGCACGGCGGGAACGGCTCTGCGCCAGAGTCCTGGCTACCAAAAGCTGCTCGATCAGCTCCTCGCCGTGGAGGGCAAACTGGCTCAGGATGCGGCTATCTATTTGCCCGAAAGTGAAAATATTAAAATCTTGCAGAATGAACGATCGCAGATTGTCGCCTTAATTGAGCGTGAAGCGACCCGTGCAAAGGATGAAGTAGGGAGCCAAGTCCGCGATTTAGAAGCCAAAAATGAAGCCCTTGGTCGGACCGAAGATGGACTCAGCCAGCGTCTTAAGGATCTTTCCGGCGTTGCCCGACGCTATACCGCTATCCAGAGCGAACTGGTCATCGCCACGGAAAACCTCAACCAGTTCATGGCCAAAAAATCCACGCTTCAACTCAACTATGGCCAGCAAGTCACGCCGTGGCAAAATATCACCAATCCCGCGCCGCCCCAGCTTATTAGCCTGCGGTCGAATGCGCTTTTAGGCAGCGTTTTGGGGTTGCTCCTCGGTCTCGGAAGTGCGCTGCTGCTCGATCGGTTGGTCAATGTGTTCTATAGCGCTGATGAAGTCAAACGCGCCAGCAAGCTCCCCACCCTTGGCATCATTCCCTACAACCGCGAACTGCCCCAGGGAGTATTCACCAGCCGCCCCACTAATCAAACTCTCACCACCCCAACACTCCGACCGATCAAGTTTGGCATGATGCCTTTCCTCGAAGCCTTTCGGATGCTAACGACCAATCTTCGACTGAGCCACGCCGCGCAGCCCGTTCGATCGGTCGTGATTACCTCCGCCCTGCCGGAAGATGGCAAATCCACCGTCGTCACCTATCTTGCTCAAGCTGCCGCGTCCATGGGTCAACGGGTCTTAATTGTGGACGCCGACCTGCGGATTCCTCAGCAACACGATCGGCTGGGGGTTCCTAATCAGCAAGGTCTTACCCAAGCCCTGCTCAGTTCTGCCTCTATCCACGAGTTCATCCAGTCTTGGCCGTTCAATCCCAATGTGCAGGTGTTGACGGCTGGACCCGTGCCGTCTGATCCCATCACGTTGCTGTCGTCACAGAAAATGAAAGACGTGATGATCGAAGTCTCTCAGTCTTACGATCTGGTTATCTACGATGCGCCGCCGCTCTGTGGCCTATCCGATGCGCACCTCATCGCCGCCCACTCCGACGGGTTAATCATCGTCACCCGCCTCAAAAAAACCAAACGGGAAGCCTTCGATCGCGTGATGGATGATCTTCGGCAATTGCCCACTCGGGTGCTGGGCGTAGTAATTAATGACTCTCGACAAGTTTCTGCCACATTGCATCGGGGGTATTACAGCATGGGTGCGATCGCGCCCTCGCCCAACGCGTCTACTCAGCCGATCGCGCGACAACCCACGAAGCTGAATTAGGACCAAGAACCGATCGATTATAATAGGGCATGATCTACTCAGTGAGGGAGCGATCGAATTATGGCTATGACGCTGACTCAAACTGTCCTGACGTTTGATGAATTTTTGGCGCGATATGGAGATGATGAAGGGTTTGAATTAATTGACGGAGAGCTATTTGATTTGGAACCCACCGGACCGCATGAAGAAGTGGCTGCGTTTATTGGGCAGTATTTGAACGCTGAGATTTTACGGCTGGGGGTGAAGTATGTGTTGCCTCACCGCTGCTTGATTAAGCCATTAAGGACAGGTACAGGATTTCGACCGGATGTCATTGTGTTGGATAAGGCGGCGTTAGCGGCAGAAACCCTATGGCGACGAGAACCTGTGATTACGTTGGGTTCTTCGGTGAAATTAGTGGCGGAAGTGGTTAGTAGCAATTGGCAAAATGACTATGCCCGTAAGGTCGAAGATTATGCGGCGCTAGAGATTCCAGAGTATTGGATTGCGGATTATGCAGCGATCGGGGGAGAGCGATTTCTGGGAAGTCCGAAGCGTCCAGCGTTAACGATTTACACGTTGGTGGGACGACGGTATCAGGAGCGGATATTTCGAGGGGGTGAGACTATAGTATCTCCGTTGTTTCCAGCGTTGAAACTAACAGCAGCGCAGGTGTTAGATGCTTGGAAGGAGTAAATTCTAAACAGGCGTTTTGGCAGGTTAGCGATCGAATTGGCGAAGGTTGAGTCTATGATTATCAGATAACATTTCAAGTCTTTAGAGAGGTCGTCTTCAATGGATTATCGATCGAATTCAGAGCTATACCTTCGATTGCTATGTTGAGTTGACGGCTGACCCAGAAGAGATCTTCGCAGAATTAGATTGCCGTCTTGTCAGCCAACCGCTTCAGATCCCGAGCCTGCCCCAAGATGCCGCAGCGATCGCGGGACTCCTTTACCGCATTGAGCAGTCGTTGAAACTCGTGGATCTCAGCAGTGAAATCGCTCGTCGAGAAGCATTAATTTCGCCGATTCTGCTAGAAGTCTGTAGCCGATCGCATCAAAAAATGAAGATTGAGTATGCAGTTAATGTCAGCAATCTCCTCAAAGGCAGCGTTAGAACTGGAACTGCTTGACCTAGGAGTGAAAGGAACTTCTAGAATTCTAAAATCAATGTCCAGTCGGTCCGGATTTTTATCCGAAAACGTTTGAAACGGGGAAATTCGTCATTTGTGATTTGTGTCATGACTCAGGACTTGAAAAAGCATTCTAAAATTATAGAGGACCAAGCCAATCCATGGTTTCATATCGTTATACTCATAGATAACGATATGACGCGATGGCACAAGGTTTGTAATGACGTTAACGCCCTACTCCCCTGACTCTTCCAACCCCGATCGACCCGGTTCTAACGAGATGGATTTTAATGAGATTCAGGCTGAATTGAATTACCGACAGGCCAAAGTTGCTCTGCAAGATCTCGTCGATCGCGTGGACTTGAATGATCTCGAACGTAGTGGATTGGAACAGTCGATCGCAGGATTGACGTCCATGCTCGACAAGCTGGACCAGTCCGTGATTCATATTGCAGCTTTCGGAATGGTAGGGCGCGGAAAATCATCGTTGCTCAATGCATTGTTAGGCCGAAACGCCTTTCAGACCGGAGCTATCCATGGCATCACTCAAACCGAACAAATTGCCGATTGGGAAACCTTAAGGACTCATAATCCTAGTTCCCACATTCAGTTAATTGATACTCCCGGCATTGATGAAGTTCAAGGGGAAGAGCGATCGGCACTGGCGCAAATGGTTGCCGCCCGATCGGATCTCTTGCTCTTCGTCGTGTCGGGCGACATCACCCAAGTCGAGCATCAAGCGCTGTCGGCATTGCGAGACGTGGGAAAACCCATCATTTTAGTGTTCAATAAAATCGATCAATACCCCGACGCCGATCGCCAAAGCATCTACGAGAAAATCCGCGACGATCGGGTGAAAACGCTCCTCTCTCCTGACGAAATTGTCATGGCCTCGGCCTCGCCATTAATACCCATTGCAAACCGCACTCCCGACGGTCGCCTCAACGTCACTCTGACCCCAGGACCGTCGCAGGTCACGGACCTGAAGCTGAAGATTTTGGAAATTCTCGATCGGGAAGGGAAAGCTCTCGTCGCGTTGAATTCGATGCTTTACGCTGACGAAGTAAATGAGCAAATCGTCCATCGCAAACTAAAAATCCGCAATCGAGGAGCTGACCGGGTGATTTGGAACGGGGTCATTGCAAAGTCTCTTGCGGTGGCGCTAAACCCGATTACGGTGCTTGATATTGTGAGCAGTGCCGCTGTTGACATAGCGTTGATTGTGAGTTTGTCGAAGCTTTATGGCATTGCGATGACAGAAAAAGGAGCCTTAGGACTCCTGAAAACGATCGCCCTTGCCATGGGCGGCATCACCGCAGGCGAACTTCTAGCCACCCTAGGACTCGGAACCCTTAAAAGCATCCTAGGCGTCGCAGCCCCTGCAACTGGGGGTCTCTCCCTAGCTCCCTACATCTCCGTCGCCATCACTCAAGCAGGCGTGGCAGGAGTCTCGACCTACGGCATTGGGCAAGTGGCAAAGACCTATTTTGCTAACGGCGCAACGTGGGGCGATGCCGGACCCAAGGCGGTCGTCACGAGAATTTTGGACTCTCTAGATGAAGACTCGATTCTGTCCCGGATTAAGGAAGAACTGCGCGGAAAACTGCGATCGTAAACGGGTCGATCG
>JAYVVL010000053.1:0-6161 GCA_043787035.1 Synechococcales cyanobacterium | reverse complement strand
AGGCCACGATTTAGGGTTGGACCCGGTGGTTCGATCGGCCTGCATTTGCGCTCACCAATATCCGAACCCTCGATTGGATCTTTTGCCCTATTTACCGCTCCTTATCCCGGCTGGAATGGATTCGAGTGATGGTTTGGCGGATGCGGTGGTGCAGATTTGTCGATCGAGCAGGGTCGGTGCTCGATTAGAGGGATCTGCGATTTTTAATCATGCTGATGTGATTGCGATTAGGAATGCTGTGGGTAGTGAAAAAGCGATCGACTGGGTGCTCTATGGCGGTGAAGATTTTGAATTGGTTTTGTGTATGAACCCCGAGTCAGCCGCTGAGTTTTGTGCGATTACAGGAAGCTATAGAATTGGAATTGTGACTGAAGACCTTGAGGTTCGGATTATAAATTTGCCAGACGGAGCGGAAGACAGGGTTTTGGCGATCGATCGGGGATTCCAGCATTTTCCGTAATCGAACGATCGGCGATAATCTCATACAATAGAGTCAGACCCTCAATCGATTGAACCTAACATTCATTATGTCAACTATTATCCGTCTCGAACAAATAACGAAGGTTTATGGAATAGGCGACGTGATTGTAAATGCACTCGCAGGGGTGAATATCACGATTTCTAAGGGCGAATACTGTTCCATCATGGGTGCATCCGGCTCTGGGAAATCCACGATGATGAATATTATTGGCTGTCTCGATCGCCCGACTAGCGGCAGATATTACCTGGATGAACTTGAAGTGGCGACCATGCCGGACGACAGTCTCGCCAAAATCCGGAACCAAAAGCTTGGCTTTGTGTTCCAACAGTTTCACTTGCTGTCCCAACTTTCTGCCCTAGAGAATGTGATGCTTCCGATGGTGTATGCCGGAGTTTCACAAGCCGAACGCCGCGATCGTGCTCGTGAGGCATTAATCCGCGTGGGTCTAGAACAGAGAATGCAAAACAAACCCACCCAGCTTTCCGGCGGGCAACAGCAGCGGGTTGCTATTGCCCGAGCCATTGTCAACCGTCCGGTGTTGTTGCTCGCTGATGAACCGACGGGTGCTCTTGACTCCACGACGACGAAAGAAATTCTCGATATTTTTGGCGATCTCAACGCCAACGGCATGACGGTCGTGATGGTCACTCATGAAGCTGAAGTTGCCCACCGAACCAAGCGCGTTATTTTGTTCAAAGATGGCGAAGTGCTGAATCCAAATATGGATCCTGCCAACCTCGGTGTTGCGATCGCGGCTTAGAGGTGGTGCGTTAGAATAACCAAGAATTCGATTGAGAGACTGCAAGATGGTTGCAACTTTTACGCGAAGACAACACTGTCGGTTATTTGTTCTGTTATGGCGATCGCAGTTTTCAAACCTCATTTATTAATAAATCGATTGCCCACCCAAAATCCTCGACGCTGGAACACTTCAGCCGTTAAATAACGCACGCGGCTGAAGTGCTTCGAGATTATGAATACTTGATCGTCAACGCCGATCGGGCCTGCTCTCGATCGTCAAAATGAATCTTTTCGGTGCCAATGATCTGATAGTCCTCATGCCCCTTACCCGCAATCAAAATACCATCGCCCGGTTTGGCAGCCAAGATTGCTTCCTGGATTGCTAGGGCGCGATCGACGTTTACAATGGGTGTAACGCTAGACGGAATGCCTGCTAACACATCTTTGAGAATATGATTGGGGTCTTCGGTGCGAGGATTGTCGGACGTAACGACCGCAACATCGGCCAGTCTTGCCACAATTTCCCCCATCAATGGACGCTTGGTTCGATCGCGATCGCCCCCACAGCCGAAGACGCAGATCATTTGGCCCGAAATAAAGGGCCGTGCCGCCTTCAGCAGATTTTCCAAACTGTCCGGCGTATGCGCGTAGTCTACAATGACGCTGACATCTTGATCCGACTGGATTTGCACCCGTTCCATGCGCCCCGGCACCCCAACAAACTCTGGAATCGCGCTCACCATTTGCGTCAAGTCCAGCCCTAGGGACAGTCCGGCCCCGATCGCCGCCAACAGATTTGCAATGTTAAACTGTCCGACTAGCGGCGACTGAAACGCAACGGTGCCCAACGGCGTATGCAATTGTCCACTAACGCCCGTTCCGGTGTAAATAACGTCGGTAATGTGGAGATCGGCGTTTTGCGTTGTGCTGTAAGTCCAGACTTTATCCGGTGTGTTTCCGAGGCGATGAATCAATTGTTTTCCGTAGGTGTCATCAAGATTGACGATTGCCCGTCCACGGAGGTATTGCGGGCTAAACAGCAACGCCTTCGCCTCGAAGTAGTCAGTCATGTTGTGGTGATAATCAAGATGATCTTGGGTCAGATTGGTGAAGACTGCCACATCATATTGACAGCTCAACACCCGTCCCTGAGCCAAGGCATGAGAGCTGACCTCCATCACGCTCGTGTCGCAGCCTGCTTGGATGGCTTGATCGAGTTGTCGTTGCAGATCTATTGGGAACGGCGTGGTGTGGGTGGCAATTTGTTCAAAGCCTTTCCACCGCGTGTAGAGCGTCCCGATCATCATGTGGGTCTTCCCCGCTCGATCGAGCAAAAATTCGATCAAATGTGAGGTTGTTGTTTTGCCATTTGTTCCGGTCACGCCGACCATTTTGAGTCGATCGGAAGGGCGATGATAAAACGCTGCCGCTAGACGTCCGCAGGTGATGGACATGTCCTTCACTGCGATGACCAATTGATCGACGGGGGGATGTTTTGCGATCGCATTCATTGAAACGACGGCAGCGATCGCCCCTTGAACAATAGCCCCCTGCCAAAATTCACCGCCATCTACGCGAGTTCCAGGCATTCCGATGAAGAGATAGCCCGGTTTGACCACTTGAGAATTGCTGGTGAGACCGATGACTTCAACATCGAGATGAGGGTGATTTGAGACTACGGCAATTTCGGCGGCGGCAAGGAGGTCTTTTAGCAGCATAATCGGTCATTCCTTTGTGCGTTGGACTTTAGGCTATTCACAATTTACAGATGATGTTACAGATAGGATTGCAGCATTTTTTCAATTTGACTGCTTGAACTGCGCGGGGAGGAGCGCGGAACCTTTACGAGATTACCATCGTCTTGTTGAACATACAAAACGGGGATTTCGTATTGGTATTTTTCAAAGGCTCGATCGTCTTGGGTGATGTCGCGAATGTCGAGGGAAACGTCTATGGACTCGATGGCCCGAAGTTTTTCTTCGAGTCCTTCGCACAGATGACAACCCGGTTTGCTGTAAAGAATAAGATTCATGGTTCGCCAAAAATGGGGGAATAAATCGATCGTTCGTAGGGGCATTAGTATTTGCCAACGCCCTTGCGAGATCACCCTTTCTCATCAATATTGATCGCGTGTAATCCACATTCTTTCTTGGTCGCATCTTCCCACCACCAACGGCCTTCCCGCTCATGCTGGTTCGGCAACACCGCACGCGTACAGGGTTCGCAACCAATGCTAATAAATCCTTTTTCATGCAGCGGATTGAACGGCACGTCGTAAGTCCGAATGTACATCCAAGTCTCCGCCGACGTCCAATTTGATAAGGGATTGAACTTAACTAGATTCTTCCCTGGACCCGAGAAAAACTTGTCCTCCTGAACGACCGGAACTTGGCCGCGCGTGGACGGGTTTTGGTCCTGACGTTGACCTGTGATCCAGCCATCAAGTATAGCTAGTTTGCGACGGAGCGGCTCCACTTTACGAACATTGCAGCATTCTTTATGGCCATCGTCGTAAAAGCTATAAAAGCCTTTCTCTTGTGTGAATTTCTCTAGTGCTTCAGTGTTAGGTGACATGACCTCAATTGTAATCCCATAATGCTTCCGTACCCGATCGATGTACTGATATGTTTCAGGATGTAATCGTCCTGTGTCTAGGCTAAAAACCTTAATGTCTTTTTTGATTTTATGCGCCATGTCAATCAGCACGACATCTTCAGCGCCGCTGAAGGAAATATAAATGTTGTTTATCAAACTCAACGCCTTCTCAAGGATGGCCTGAGGACTCTTTTTCGCCAACTCAGCTTCAAGAGCTACAACATCAAGGGCGATCGCGCTGGGCATAGGAATTCTCTTTACTCTAGAATCTGACCATTCTACCAAGCCATCGGCTCAACAGATGGTTTTATCGATGGATTTATGTTGTACGATCGGTCTGGATTTTAAGCAACGGTCTACGTCATGTCGAACTCTACTCTCTCTGCAAACTCTGCTTTAGAACAATTGCAATGGCGCTATGCCACCAAAAAATTTGATCCAACCCAGCACATTTCCGACAGTGATTGGAAAACGTTGGAACAGAGCTTGGTCTTGGCTCCGTCGTCCTTTGGGTTGCAGCCGTGGAAGTTCTTTGTGGTAAAAAATCCAGAAATTCGATCGCAGCTTCTAGCTCATTCCTGGAAGCAGCCGCAAATCGTGGATGCGTCTCATTTGGTTGTGTTTGCCATCAAAAAAGATATTGGTGAGGCAGATGTCGATCGATATCTCGCCAAAACTTCCGAAGTCCAAGGCACTCCAATAGAGGCGCTTGCTGGATATGGTGGGGTGATTAAGGGCTTTGTAAAATCTTCGGGTGATATAGATGCGTGGTCAGCCAAGCAGCTCTACCTTGCGCTGGGACAGTTTATGACGACGGCGGCCATGATGGGCGTGGATACCTGTGCCCTAGAAGGAATTAGTCTAGCCACGTATAACGAAATCTTAGGCATCACGGCGCAAGGGTATGAGACGTTAGTGGCATGTGTGGCGGGATATCGATCGTCGGAGGATAAGTCGGCGGGTCGAGCGAAGGTGAGATATACGACTGAAGATGTGGTCGAATATATTTAGTTTTCAACGTTTCAGATTTTAATGCATTGTGCCGATGTGAGAAGTTTCACGTCGGTTTTGTTTTGTTTGGGTGAAAGTCGGCATTATGGCGGCATAGGTTCCTAATGCTACTTCGCAAGAGCCGTTATTCTGAGGAACGATCGTCATGTCTAACACGCCCAATATCCCACCTAAACCTCCAATCTCAAAGAGCCGCCTTGTATCCTTTGAAGCGATGCTTCCGATCGAACATCCGCAATTGCTAGAGGGTCTCGATACCTGGGTCAAATTGGGTTTGATTTCAGACCAGCAGGTGAAGCACTGGGCGCGAAAGTATCTGCAATCAGAGAGGCCGATCGTTCCTAAAATTCAGTCTGACACGAACCCCCAGCCGATCGCTACGGGTCAATTTATGGCTGATCCAGAACCAACAAGAGTGACGCCGCTAAGCGTATCTGTGCCGCGCGATCGATCGCTTATTTCCCGAATTTTAGCCAGTTTTATGGCTGAGATTAGTGTGGTGTGGCTGCTGTTTCTAGGCGTGTTTTTGGTGGTGGTGTCGTCGGCGGTTTTGGCGGCTTCGCAGTGGCAGAATGTGGATGCGATCGGGCAGTACGGAATTTTGTTTGCCTATACGGTGGCCTTTGGGGTTGCGGCGTTGTGGAGTGGGAAGCAGGAAAATTTGCGGCTAACGAGTCGGATGTTGGCGGCGACGACGTTGTTGATTGTACCTGTGAATTTTTGGATGATGGATGGGTTTAGGATTTTTGGTAGCGCCATTGGATGGGTCGTTGGGCTAATTGCTGCTGTTGTGTTGATGGGGTTGCAGTGGCGATTGCTGAAGGAAGAAGAAGAAATTTCGGGATGGATGGTGGGGAATTTGGTGGGGTTAAGCGCGTTGCAGTTGGGATGGGGGCTGCCGGGGCTGGCGCTGGTGGCGACGTATGTGGGGACGATCGGGACGGCTATTGTACAAGTGAAATCAATGCAACGAACCGACGTAGGGGGCAATGGCATTGACCCGGTTCGCCAGAATATCCCGCAATCACCCATCGTCAGGCCCGTCGTCATCCAATCCGTTGCGGCGTTTGGGACGTTGTTGCTTATCGCCCGATCGACCCTTTCCGCCGGAATCCCGCTATCTATGTTGGGACTGGCGATCGGGATTTGTGGCGCATTACTCTGTTGGGAACATCGAGACCGAGACCCTCAGGCGGGGATTTGGGTGCCGATCGGAGCGTTGTTGTTGACGATCGGCTGGTTTGTGTCGGTGTCGGGGGGCAATCTCTGGCAGGGGTTGAGCGTGTCGGGGTTGGCGTTAGTGTTGCTATGGGAACGGCTGTATCGTCGATGG
>JAYVVL010000052.1:0-16369 GCA_043787035.1 Synechococcales cyanobacterium | reverse complement strand
GTCTCTTTCAACTCCCCGCAACGGACCCA
This sequence comes from Synechococcales cyanobacterium, assembly GCA_043787035.1. Lineage (GTDB taxonomy): Bacteria > Cyanobacteriota > Cyanobacteriia > Leptolyngbyales > Leptolyngbyaceae > JAAFJU01. The sequence goes on along the minus strand of JAYVVL010000052.1, from coordinate 16,340 downwards.
AACTTCACCGGACGATCGATCGAAATCGACAAAATCGAAGCCATTCTAACGAGCGAAAATCCGACGGCACTCATTTCGGCGGTGTCGGGGATGGGTGGTGTGGGGAAATCGACGTTGGCAAAGGCGATCGGGAATCGGCTGAAGGGGCAATATCCCGATGGTCAGCTTTATGTGGATTTGCGAGGGCAGTCGAAGTCGCCGAGGGAGCCGATCGCAGTCTTGAGCGAGTTTCTGGTCGATGGCTTTGGGGATGATCCGCAGAACTTGCCGATCGAACTCGATCGGTTGCAAAATCTGTTTAACGATCGGCTGACGGGTCGAAAGATTTTGGTGGTGTTGGATAATGCGGCGGATGCCCTTCAGGTGGAGCCGTTGTTGCCACGGGTGAATGGCTGTGGGGCACTTGTTACCAGTCGAGAGAAGCTGGTGGATCTTTCTGGCATTGGGCGGGATAGCTTTGTGTCGTTGAATGTGATGACGATCGATGAAGCAATCGCGTTGCTCGATCGGTTGTGTGGTGATAAGACTCGTGTTGGCGAAGCCTCTCCCGCAGCGACTCGCGCGTTGACGACAAAGTTAGTGAAATTATGTGGATCGTTGCCGTTAGCGTTGACGATCGTAGGAAAATTATTGTTTGGGACGGCTTCATTGACGTTAGTGAAGTTGATTGCAGAGTTGGGGGAAGAGCGATCGAGGTTACGATTGTTAAAGTATCGGAATACCAAAGATGAAATTGATCCGAAGTTGGATGTGGAGGCGAGTTTTAATCTGAGCTATCGGCAGTTGTTGCCGGAGCAGCAGCAGGTATTTGCGGCGGTTTCTGTGTTGCGGGGAGTGGACTTTGGGGTTGAGTTGGCGGCGGTGCTGGGGGAGATAAAGGAGACGCAGGTACAACGGCGGCTCGATCAATTGGTGTCGTTGGCGATCGTGCAAATGTCAGATGAGACCGTGGGGCGCCATAGCTTGCATGATTTGATGCGGGAGTTTGGGCGGGAGAAGCTTGAGCCTGAACGGGAGGAATTGCTGACGAGGCGGGCATTGGAATGGTATGACGATAACGCCAATACCTTTGATATTTTTCTAACACCGACGCGCCGACGATCGATCGCAGAAGGCTTGGTCAGCGAATGGGAGCAACCGTTAGAAACGATCGAGTCTGCGTTAGATTCAATGGCTGTGAACTGGTTTCGGGTGGAGCATGATAATTTGACCGAAGCGGTGAACTGGGCACAGGATTTGGGTGAGCACAACATAGCGGTGAAACTCACGGCGAATTTGGGGATGTTCTTTCAGCGTCGAAGCCTTTGGAATGATTGGGTGACGACGCATCAAGTCGCGCTGAAGTCGGCAAGGGCAATCGGCGACCAACATGGCATCGCCCAAACAATGAATAATCTCGGCGTAGTCTACAAAGACCAAGGGAAATGGGACGACGCGATCGACTGCTACCAACAATCCTTAGAAACAAAGCGCGCGATCGGCGACCAACATGGCATCGCTGTAACGATGAATAATCTCGGCGCTGTCTACCAAGCCCAAGGGAAATGGGACGACGCGATCGACTGCTACCAACAATCTTTAGAAACAAAGCGCGCGATCGGCGACCAACACGGCATCGCAACTACGATGATGAATATTGGCAATGTCTACCAAGGCCAAGGGACATGGGAGGAGGCGATCGACTGCTACCAACAATCTTTAGAAACAATGCGCGCGATCGGGGACCAACAGGGCATCGCCCAAGCGATCGGTAATCTCGGCGTAGTCTACCGAGATCAAGGGAAATGGGCGGCGGCGATCGACTGTTACCAACAATCCTTAGAAACAAAGCGCGCGATCGGCGACCAACAGGGCATCGCCCAAACAATGAATAATCTCGGCGGTGTCTACCAAGCCCAAGGGAAATGGGACGACGCGATCGACTGCTGCCAACAATCCTTAGAAACAATGCGCGCGATCGGCGACCAACAGGGTATCGCCCAAACAATGAATAATCTCGGCAATGTTTACCAAGCCCAAGGGAAATGGGACGACGCGATCGATTGCTACCAACAATCCTTAGAAACAAAGCGCACGATCGGCGACATTCATGGTGAAGCACAAACCTGGTTTAACCTAGGCATCACTCAAGCCAAACTCGGAAACCCCACCGCCCGCACCAGCTACCAAAACGCCAAAGCCCTCTACCAGCAACTCAATCTCACCAACGACGTGCAAGACTGCGACAACGCCATTGCCACGATCGGTCAATCAACTCGCTCCGACACCCTAGTCAGAGCACCTCAGATTGGTAACGATCGTACTCCCCGCAAGAAAAAACGATCGTTCCCCCTTTGGCAAAGTGCGATCGTCCTTCTGTTGGTGGGCATTGGTTGGATGGCGATGAAGCCTCAAGTTCCAGTGATAACTCCAGTTGAGCAGAATCAAAGAAAATGACTTTTGGAATTACGATCGTTGCCTTGATCTCACGATCGGTTTTTAGGTCTGTTATTTGCCTCTCATCGGCTTACAATCCACAAACCCAATCGCTTCCCCATCCAAATATCCCGCCAGCGCCATCTCCAACACCGCCTCAACGGGATAATTCAATCGCGTCGCCCGCTTCACATAAGCCGCCCGAATCCGATCGGGTAACTGCTCCAAAATCGCCACCTGCCGCCGTCGTCGTTAATTGTTCCAGTTCGATCGACATACATAACTTTAAATCGTCCGTTCAATCATAGACGATCGCACTCCCCGCAAGAAAAAGCGTGTGATGAGACGGAGGGCGGAGGACGGAAGATGGAACTATGACGTACACTAGTATAATTCACCGTTCTGGAGATTCTCCCAATGACTTCTCTGACAGACATTGAATCTGCCATCACGCAATTGCCGGAAGCCAACGTCCGTGAACTTGCAAATTGGTTACAAAACTATTTAGACGATCGCTGGGATCAACAAATTGAATCTGATTTAGCATCTGGAAAATTCGATCGGCTCATCGCAAAAGCAGAAGCCGCGATCAATAACAACACGGTGAGAGATCTTGATGAAGTCCTTCACAACACCTGATTTTGGCAGGCATACGCTGCTTTATCACCCGACATAAAAGCAAAAACCAAGAAAGCTTATAGGCTTTGGCAAAACGATCAAGCGCATCCTTCCGTTCATTTCAAGAAGGTTGGTAAAAATCTATGGTCTAGCCGGATTAGCGGCGGTCATCGAGCGTTAGCTTTGAAAAAAGGAGACGATTACTATTGGTTTTGGGTCGGCGATCATGATGAATACGAAAGCTTACTGAAATAATGCGATCGTCCTTTTGTTGTTGGGCATTGGTTGGACTGCGGTAAAGCCTCAAGTTCCTGCACCGCAGAATGGTGAAGTGAGAATTTTGAAGTGAGAACGGGGAGAAGGACGATCGTTAAATACGACGAGATTTTTTGTGACATAATCATAAGATGAAATTTGATTGGAACCCTACCAAAGCAGAGCGCAACCAACACAATCACAACGTCTCCTTCCAAGAAGCAGCGAGTGCATTTGATGATCCGCTTTCCGTCACCTTTCCCGATCCCGCTCATTCGATCGAAGAAGAACGCCTGATCATCATTGGGCAATCCAAAAGCGGTCGTCTGCTCTTTATCTCCCACGTCGATCGAAACATGACAACCCGTATCATCAGCGCCCGCGAAGTCACCCGTTCCGAAAAGCGAATTTACGAGGAAGAATCCCTATGAATAACAAAAATCTTGACCCCATTCATCCTGAAGATCTAGACGATGACTTACTGCCTGAGTATGACGAAGCCACACTCAGAGCACTTCTAAAAAACGGCATACGCGGTAAATACGTCGATCGTTATCGTCAAGGGACCAACCTTATCAAACTCGATCCCGACATTGCCGCCGCATTTCCGACCGAGCAAGCTGTCAATGAAGCACTCCGAAAACTCCTAGGCAACACAAGCCTCGTCGCTTAAATTATTTGCCTCTCATCGGCTTACAATCCACAAAGCCGATGGTCTACGACCGACCGTAGGTCATCGCTTCCCCATCCAAATACCCCGCCAACGCCATCTCTAACACCGCCTCAACGGGATAATTCAATCGCGTCGCCCGTTCCACATAAGCCGCTCGAATGCGATTGGGTAACTGCTCCAGAATCGCCTGTGCCGCCGTGGTCGTTAATTGCTCCAGTTCGATCGACACACATAACTTTAAATCATCAGTCTAACCATAGACGACATCACCCCTCGCAAGAAAAAGCGTTGGCAAAGCCTCCCGAAACGGGAATCGTTCCCCCTTTGGCAAAGTGCATTAGTCCTTCTGTTGTTGGGCATTGGTTGGACTGCGGTAAAGCCTCAAGTTCCTGCGCCGCAGAATGGTGAAGTGAGAATTTTGAAGTGAGATCAATCCGCGAAAGCAATTACAATAAAACTATTACTCCAGTCGATCGATCGTTTCATGCACGTCATCAGCTACAAACACCTTCGCTAATTCTATCGAGATCATGCCGATGCCCACGCCCCCTTAGATAACTGGTACAAACTCGCCAGCCACGCCACCTGGCAAAACCTAATCAACGTGCAAAGCCTCTTCCCCACCGCCGAAGCCGTCGAAAATTTCACCCTCTTCAACATTCGAGGCAATCGATATCGACTCATCACCGCGATCGAATATGAACGTCAACTAATCTACGTAAAATACATTTTTACCCACACTGAATATGACAAGGAGCAATGGAAAAATGACCCCTACTTTTAACGAAACCCACTACAGCGCCCTCCTCTCCCATCACCAACCCAAACTCATAAAAACCGAAGCCGAAAACGATCGTGCCCTTGCGATCGTGGAAGAACTCATGTATCGAAAAAATCTCACTCCTGAAGAAGACGAACTCCTCAATCTACTCGTCGCCTTGATCGAACGCTTTGAAACTGAATTTTACCCCTGCGGTGCAGCTTCAACCCCGCACTCCATGTTGGAATTTCTCATGGACCAACAAGACCTCACCCACACCGATCTCCTCCCTATTTTCAACTCCGAATCCGAAGTTAACGCCGTTCTAAAAGGCGACCAGGATCTCACCATCACCCAAGTCAAAGCTTTAGCCGATCGCTTCCAAGTCAAACCGATTGTCTTTGTCTAGCGATCGTTCCTCCTTTGGCAAAGTGCATTAGTCCTTCTGTTGTTGGGCATTGGTCAGATGGGCGATCGTCCGATCGCTCCTGTAACAACTTCGATTTTGGAATTACAGTGCTGGATATTCTCACTCCAATCAAGTCATAGCAACCCGAGAATAAACGTAGGATGCGTTAAGCGAAGCAACGAATCAGCCCATCGCCCACAAAGCAACAGACCAACCATCCCAACCCCCAACGCATCCCCACATCGCCGTCAAAATTAAGCGCCATCAAAATCAAGCGTTAAAAATTAAGGAACAATCTTCAACAATTCAACATCAAAATTCAACGTCGCACCGCCCGGAATCGGACCCACTCCCCGATCGCCGTATCCCAACTGAGGGGGAACGATCAGCTTACGTTTGCCGCCAATTTTCATCGTAGCTAGCCCTTCGTCCCACCCTTTAATTACCTGACCCGCACCAAGGCGGAAGGAAAACGGTTGGTTCCGATCGCGGGAGCTATCAAATTTGCTGCCGTCCGTCAGGGTTCCAGTATAGTGAACGACGACGGTTTGGCCAGCTTGAGGCTGCGCACCTGTGCCTTCCAGGATTTCAACGTATTGAAGTCCGGACGGGTTTGTAATAATTTCTTCAGACATTGGTTTTTTCCCAGAAACGGGCTGCATGAGCTTTTCAGCTTCTGCAACCACAACATTTGCAACAATATCAGCCATGGTGGGCGGTGTGATCAAGAGGTCGGCGGCGATCGCTTCACTCTTGGGGCCTGTGAACTGTGCGATAAGGATTACCGCGACACAGACAACCATAACGCCCAAGCTGATGAGGATTTCTCTCATAGGTCAGTGCTTTTCCTAGCTGTTAAAGTCACCCTAATATTGTGAGCTATGTTTGGGCGATCGGAGAGTCAAATTTTGCCTAATTTAGAATAAATTACGTCTTTGGCTTACGTTTTTTGTCGTTGAAATCACCAGTAAAGGGTTGAGTTCCGGTGGCGGGATAGTCGTCGTCACTAAGACCGAAAATACGGCTAACAGCATCGGAGACGTAAGTGATGACGCTAGTAAAAGTTTTGGTAATACGCATAATTAAGAGACCTCAGTGATGTGTTTAGTCTGGATCTAAGCCAAAGTGCTATGATTTGGCTTGGACTTACTTTAGGATGCGCGATCGGTTTTTGGGTTGAGACGTTGTGATTGTTTACAAAGGACCAGATAAGTGCTGTCTCACTTTTATGGCTGTGGGACGGAGATTACTTGTCCTTCATAATGAAAACAACGCCACAGACAATCATGGCCATTCCGATGTATCGCGTGACGGGGACAACTTCACCGAAGATGAATCGTCCCATTAAAACGGCAAAGACGTAGCTCATGGCGATCGATGGACTTACGATGCTAATGGGCATCCGAGATAGGGCAAAAATATAGGCAAATAGCCCGATCGCGTAGGCGGCAATGCCAGCCATTATCTGGGGAATGAATAGAATATTTAAGACCGTCATGACGAGACTATCAAGGCTCGTGAATTCAACTTTCCCGAATTTTTCTGCTCCAGACTTCAAGAAAAATTGTCCAATGACACTAGACGCGCTGGCGGCCAACAGTAGGCTAAAGTTCATGAAGTTCATAGGGAAAATTCGATCCAGCGCGAGTACAAGACAGTCTAGTATCTAACACACTACCCTATTCTCTGAACCTCACCTCAATTCTTTCTCCAAAGCTTACGGATACAGCAAAATCTTATAGGTCTCAGCCGTCGGTTTTACGGCTTGCTCTACTGCCGCTCCTAATTCACTCAGCGGATACTTGTCACTAATCAAAGCATCGACATCAATCTTCTTTTCAAACACAAGTTGGGCGGACAATGCCTGAAGTGGAAAGGCTGAACTATAGCTTCCCATTAAGTCAATTTCGCGACGATAGATCAAGTTTGGATTAATAGGAATGCTAATTTCGTCGGGGAACTCTGCGAAGAACAACACCTTCCCGCCTTTTCGGGTACAGTCCATCGCTTGGAAGAAGGCCCGATCGCTCGGAACCGCTAGGATACTGACGTCCACGCCATACCCGCCCGTCAAATCCTGAATCTTCTTCACCAATTCCGGATCCCGCGCATCAAAGGCCGCATCTGCACCAATGGACAATGCCTTCTCAATCCTAGACGGCAACAAATCCGTTGCGATCGCTTTTGCGCCGAAGTGTTTGACAAGCATCATAATCATCAGCCCGATCGGACCTGCGCCCGTAACCAATACGGTCTGCCCTTCCCGAATTTGTGCTTTCTTCACGGCTTTCAAACAGCAATTTGTGGGTTCGACAAAGCTTGCTTGCTCAAAGGTCACATCGTTAGGAATCAGAATCAATCCACCGCTGCGTACAATATGTCCCGGCACTTTCACATACTCAGCAAACCCGCCGCCGCTGGGATTGAAACCTGCGGTGGTGGTCACATTTTTGTAGGTGTCGCACATGGAAAAGCTTCCGGTGTCGCAGTAGCCACACTTCATGCAGGGTACATGATGCATCACCACCACCCGTTCCCCCACCTGCCAATCCGTCACGTCTGCACCGACCTGTGCGATCGTCCCAGCGGTTTCGTGGCCAAAAATTCGAGGGGGTTCATAGAGTGGATATTTAATTTTTTTGATATCAGACTGACACAGCCCAACCACTTTCACCTGCACTAAAAGCTCATCCGCCGCCATTTCTGGCATCGGCACATCTTCATATCGTAAATCATTAACCCCACGAAACACCTGAGCTTTCATCCCTAACTCCCCAAAACGCACGCCATCCTAAATTTATCACGATCCTATTACAACTCGGGGGCCAATACCTAACTCAAGTGTTGTGAGAGCTTAACGGAACGGAGGCGAATACATCAATCCGCCCTTGTTCCAGAGATCGTTTTGACCGCGTGGAAGATTCAGCGGCGTCTGCGCACCGAGATTTCGATCGTAGATTTCACCATAGTTCCCCACCTGCCGAATCATCCGCGCCACAAAATCATTCGACAAACCTAACCCCTTCCCCAAATCACCCTCAACGCCTAATAACCGCCTTACCGTCGGATCTTTACTTTGCAATTGCTGATCCAGATTTTTAGACGTAATTCCTAACTCCTCCGCCTCAATCAAACCATACACCACCCACCTCACCACATCCTGCCACTTAGAGTCTCCATCCGCCACCGCAGGCGCAAGTGGTTCCTTCGATAATGCCTCAGGCAATAGAACATGATCCGTTGGTTTACCCAGCGTCGTACGACGGGAAATTAACTGCGATCGATCTGCCGTTACCCCCTCACATCGCCCCTCAGAATACGCACTGAAAACCGTATTGATTTCCTCAAATACAATAGGCTTAAATGGAATTCCGCGCTTACGCATTTGGTCCGTCAGATTCTGCTCCGTTGTGGTGCCAATTTGAATACAAATAGACTTATTTTTTAGATCTTCTAATTTTTTAAATCCCGAATTTCCTCGTACCATAATCGCCTGACTATCATAAAAAACCACCGGTGCAAATTCTAAACCCACCGACGAATCCCGACTCGTACTCCACGTTGTATTCCGACTCAAAATATCAATTTCTCCCGTTTGCACCGCCGTGAAACGCTCTTTAGCATTCAGATTGCGATACTCAACCGCCTTCGCATCATTAAAGAGAGCCGCCGCTAAAGCCCGACAAATATCAACATCTAGTCCCTTATAGTCCCCATTCTTTTCCACAAAACTAAACCCCGGCAGCTCCCCACTTACCCCGCACTGCAACTCACCCCGCTGCAAGACCTGCCCTAGCTTGTTGGATTTAGGCCCAGTCGCACTGCCACTCGCATCGCCTTCCGTATCAGCTCCACAAGCCGCTAATCCCAACGCTAAACTCAATGCAAGCGTCAATCGTGCGATGACGATCGGGCGGATGATCGTTGAAGTCATGGAAACCACAGACGGTAAAAGATAGTTCATGGGACTCGAATTTAACTTATTCTTAAAGGCATGATACGTCATCGCACGACCCGCCTTAGGTTCAACCCTCTTCATTATGCAGTTCGCCGATCGCATCTCGCCCCTCAAACACAACGTCTTCGCCGATATCGATCGCGCTAAGTCTAAGCTCCGGGCCAAAGGCCAGTCTATGATTGATCTGTCTTTGGGATCCTCTGACTTGCCCACCAGCCCGCACATTTTAAAGGCGATCGCCCAGTCACTCACCGACCCTAGCACCCACGGTTACCTCCTCTTCAACGGCACCCAACCCTTTCGTCAATCGATCGCTGCTTGGTATGAAAAAAGGTTTGGCATTGCTGTTGACCCAGAGACCGAAGTATTGCCCCTCATTGGGTCCCAAGAAGGGACCGCGCATCTGCCCCTTGCATTGCTTAATCCGGGAGACTATGCGCTGCTACTTGACCCTGGATATCCATCCCATTCAGGCGGCGTGCATCTAGCCGATGGACAGATTTACGGGATGCCGATCGCAGAAAACACTGAATTTCTTCCGGTCCTAAGCGATATTCCCTCAGATGTATTGAGTCGTGCAAAGTTGATGGTGCTGAGTTATCCGCATAACCCCACAGGCGCTATTGCACCGCTAAAATTTTTCCAGGACGCCGTGGCGTTTTGCAAAACTCACGATATTGTTTTAGCTCATGATTTTCCCTATCTTGATCTCGTGTTTCAGCCTGAACCTGTGCCGTCGATTTTCCAGGCTGATCCAACCAAATCCTGCACCATAGAATTCTTCACGATGTCCAAGAGTTACAACATGGGAGGATTCAGAATCGGATATGCGATCGGCAATGCAAAGCTGATTGCTGCCTTGCGTCAAATCAAAGCCACTGTAGATTTCAATCAATACCTCGGCATTCTCAACGCTGCAAGTGTTGCTTTAACAGGCGATCAAGCGTGTGTGCGCAAGACAGTCGAGACCTTTCAAGACCGTGTGAATACCTTTGTGGATGCAATGAATGCGATCGGGTGGCCAGTCACAAAGCCTAACGCGGGGATGTACGTCTGGGCCAAGCTCCCTGAAGGTCACACCGATTCCATGAAATTTTGTCTAGATCTAATGGAAAAGACCGGAGTCGTTGCGTCTCCCGGCATCGGCTTCGGCTCTCGGGGAGAAGGGTACGTCCGGTTTGCATTAGTCCATGAGTCTGCAATCTTGCGTGAGGCCGCACGTCGAATGGGCAATTCGGAGATGGTCTGAGTCCGATCGAGCCACTGAATCCAATGGTCCAAGGTCGTGAAATTAACGATGGTTTTTAGTCAGACTCCATTGGCGATCGATCGTGTCAACTGCGCGATCTGGTCCAACGCCCATAGTTTCAATCCGCATTTGATGGTTGTAGTAGTAGCAAGACGCCTTTTCAGATTTGGGATCATCTGAAATCGCAACAAATTCTTCCCAGGTGACATCAATCCAGCGATCGGTTGGATACTCGGTTATGGGTTCAGGTTGCAGCGTTTGTGATGAAGGGGTTGTGACGAGTGTCATGATTGATGCGACCTTCCACAGGGGTGAATCATTCTATTTTTAACGCAAAAACCAGGGCAACTTCATCACGATGCGGCCCTGGCTCACCCAAATTAATTTAAGTCTATTCCGCTGAGGGTGGGTTTGAATCCGATGGACGACGGCGGATGACTTGATCAATAAGCCCGTATTCGGTCGCTTCTTCGGCTGACATGAAGAAATCACGATCGGTGTCTTCTTCAATCTTGCTCAAAGGCTGGCTAGTGTGCTCGGCGAGGAGTCCGTTAAGACGGCCTTTAATGTAAAGAATTTCCTTCGCTTGGATTGCAATATCCGTGGCTTGACCCGATGCGCCGCCGAGGGGCTGGTGAATCATAATCCGCGAGTGCGGCAGGCTCATACGTTTACCTTTGGTCCCGGCGCTGAGCAAAAAGGCACCCATGGAAGCCGCAAAGCCTACGCAGATGGTCGAGACATCAGGGCGCAGTTGCTTGATGGTGTCGTAGATTCCCATGCCTGCGGACACCGATCCGCCGGGGGAGTTGATGTAGAGATAGATGTCTTTTTCGGGGTCTTCGGATTCGAGGAACAATAGTTGCGCCACGATTAAGTTGGCAACTTCCGCATCCACAGCCGATCCCAGGAAAACGATACGCTCCCGCAATAGGCGAGAGTAGATGTCAAAGGCGCGCTCTCCGCGACCCGATTGTTCAATAACGGTAGGAATCATGGATTTGCCGTGACCTGTGGATTTCGATTACTTAATGGTTTCTATTGTACCGATCGTCCGCCATTCCGCCAAAGTCGGAAAACCGATGGTTGTGTCAAGCGACTCAGGATTCAGGGTCTAGGGATGAGGATCTAATAAAAACATGATTTGCCCTAGCGATTGAAATCGCCGGGTGTTTTTTAAAAAAAAGGCACCGATCGATCGACCAGTACCTACTTTAAACCTGACTCAAAACCCGACTCAAGTCATTCATAAATGATGTTAAACATCGCCGCGAATTTCTTCCACAATGCCATCGCGAAGGAGAAGTTCAACGTTCATTTTAGAAATCAAGTTATCGCCGACTTGAATTTTGAACGTGCTCACCACTTGGCCTTGATCCACTTCTTGATTCATGTCTAAGACTTGAATCTGTTGAAGCTGTTGTAGGACTTGATTCTTTTGTTCGAGCAGTTCGCTTTTGGATTGATTGAACTGCATTTTTACATTTTCCATCTGCTGCATCGCTTCAGGACCGGGCGGCTGAATGCTCTGCTTTTGGATTTCTGATAGCACTTGCTGAAGCTGCATATCGAGACTTTGCAGTTGCGAATCAACGTTATTGAGCTGAGACTGCAAATTTTGCTGTGCCTCTTCCTTCCAACGCGGGGTCACGATCGCCTTGATATTAATCTGGCGTTGGATCATTAAATTAGAAACTTCCATAAGCCCTTACTTCAACTCTTGCTTCTGTGTATGGTTAATAAACGATGTCTTCAAATGATGTCTTTAGGGAACGGCATCTTTTAGACAAATAGCCCGTTAATGATATCCGCATACCGATCGGTTACAACATTTCGTCGCACCTTTAGGGTTTGAGTCAGCAGGCCATTTTCAATGGTAAATGGTTCGGCCAGCAGCCGGAATGCGCAAATGCGATCGTCCGATCGATAGCCGGGGCGCTCCTTGACTCGTTTCGCTAGCTCCGTTTTGAACAATTCCTGCACCGCAGGACTCGCCAAATCCACAGTGCCGCTATAGCCTTTTTCCGCCGACCACTGCTCAAGAACCTCTAAATTAGGAACAATCAGCGCCCCCAAGACCTTTTGGTCCTGTCCTACCAGCATGATTTGGTCAATGTAGGGACTGCGCAGGAGGAAGTTCTCGATCGGCAGTGGTTCAATGTTCTCGCCATTGGTTAGGACAATGGTATCTTTTGCTCGGCCCGTCAGCACCAGATCATCCCATTGCGTCACGTAGCCCAAATCCCCAGAGTCAAACCAGCCTTGAGCATCAATAGATTTTTTCGTGGCTTCAGGATTTTTGAAATAGCCCTTCATGATCTGCGGTCCGCGCAAGAGAACTAAGCCTTTTTGGCCCACGGGTACAGGCTGATGGGTTTCCAAATCAACAATTTGGGTTTCGGTGCCGAGCAGCGGCTGACCGTCAGCCCCGCGAAGGTTGCGCCAAGGCCGACGGGCATGGGTGATGGGTGAGGTTTCAGTCAAGCCATAGCCACCGATAATTTCAACGCCAATAATTTCAAAGAAGTCTTCGAGGTGATCGGCAATCGATCCGCCGCCGCTTACGACGTAGTGGAGATTACCAATGCCCGATCGAACTTTGCTGTACACCAGCTTGTCGCCAATTTGGTGCATGACCCAGAGAAACGGAATCTGGAGAGCGGCTTTGAATTTCGCTGCTGTTGAAGGATTGAGGTTCTCCAAATCCAGGTTCTGAAAGGTGCGGCGAGACTGGATGTAGGCAGCACTGGCGCTGAGAAACCGAGCGACGAGCTTTTGTTTGTCCGGCGGCTGGTCGCGGAACTGCTTTTGAATGCCTTCGTAAATTGATTCCCACAGACGTGGAACGCCGACCATATATTGAGGCTGATGGTCTTTAAGGTCTTTTTTGACGTAGCGAATATTGGTATAAAACTGGGTGCAGCCCCGCGAAAAGATGAAATACTCAAACGTGCGCTCGTAGGTGTGCCAAATCGGCAAAATACTCATCACCCGATCGCCCTCATTTACCAGCAGCACGCCCGATGCCATATTCAATTCGTACATCAAATTCCCATGGGTCAACATGACGCCCTTGGGCATTCCGGACGTTCCAGAGGTATACATCAGGGTGGCGAGGCTATCCGAAGTGAATCCATGGGGGATCAGCTTAGCATCGGTGGCGATGGCCAGCACGTCTGAGAAGGTGTAGATCTTAAATTCTGGATCCTCCGGCAGCCGCTCATCCGAGAGCAAAATCACAAATTTTAGGGCCAAATCCTGGAGGGTCGATCGCAGCTTTTTCAACAGTGCCGCATCTTCCACCACCAGCGCGACGGCTCCGCTGTGGCGTAAGACATAGTCTAGCTCCGTAAGATCGGCTTGAGCGCTGCGCACCACATCTATTGCACCGGCCAGCATAATGCCTTGGTCGGCCACCAGCCAACGCGGTTGATTGTCTGAAAACAGGGCCACGCGGGTTGGATACGCGGCGGCGGGTTCGGGAACAATACCTAGATGCTGTAACCCGGCGGCAAACTGCTGCATTTGGCTGTGCAGTTCACCGTAAGTCATCTGAACGGTGGGTTCCCGGTGGGGGTCGCAGACGGCTATGGTATTGGTAAATTTACGGGCCGCTATTGCCCACATCTCGGGCAATGATTGCACTTGCACATAGTCTTGGGACTTGGCAAAATTTTCTCTTTCTTGCTGTGCGATGCCTCTTGCGACTGTGCCCACCATAATGACCTCCCGTACACTTCATCTGCCATTATTCCCGAATTTTTGTGCCATGGACGATCGAGTTGTGCCGTAAAGTTTATTGGAACTCCTTAATCTGACCCTAGACTTCATAGGATATTCTTAAATCCTGTCCGGGTAGCGCCTAAAGTCGGTGGGAAAGTGTGAGGCTGAATAAACCGATTGGCTTTCTATCATAAGGAATAACTAACCTCGGACTATTTCCTCCGCTAGATCTCAGATTGATACGCTATGCTAGACACTGTTTGTACTGAGTTCGTACCGAGGTCGCTTGTATTGAGACGCTCAGGAAGTCACTCTAAGACTAAGTGTTTACCGATACATCCATCTGTTATTTAAATTTTACTTTCTACAATTAGTTACTTTCTAATTGTTGCGGTTCATCTTATGGCTAGCTTCCCCACTCTCGTTCTCTCCCCCCCTTTCTCACTATGATTCGGTCTAAAAAAGCTCCTATTGTTTCGTCTTCTATCCTATTCCTTCGTCCGATCGGTCTTTGTCTCGGTGGACTCGGGCTAGTCGGCGTAACGGCGGCCCACGCTCAGACAAATGGTGTAGAGGCATCCCGATTGTTAAATGCGGAGAGCTTATCAAAGGTTCAAGCGCCTTCCCCGAAAGCCGTTGAGACGACAAGAAGTGCGATCGCCCCGCCTGAAGTCATGGAAGTCCCAGCAGCAACCGTCATCGTCGAAACCCCGGCCAATCAAGCGCCTGAATCCATTGTGTTCTCCGATCGATCGGCAGGCTGCGACACTGTGATGGTCTGGGGCAAGACCGTGAGTCCCCTGTGTCAAGCGGCCCGTGAACAGTCCAAAGCGCTGATGGTCATCTCTCGTCCCGAAGCGATCGAGCAAGCCACAGTCGAAACGACGGTTCCTGAGCCGGAAGAGCCGTCTTCTGATTCAGGCAGCATCCAGCTTGGCCCTGTGAGTGTAGGCCAATCGGGTATCCAGTTTTCGGCCCCTGCAGCCCTGAAACCCTATTTTAATGGCAGTCTAAAACTCGCCAAAATGCCAAATTTCGGGGATCTCAAACTGATGTTCCCCCTTGCGATTCCGTCGCCGATCACATCGCTCTTCGGCTGGCGCGTCCATCCGATCTCCGGAGAACAGCGGATCCACACAGGCACCGATATTGCGGCACCCCTAGGGACTCCGGTGATTGCGGCCATGACCGGGCGGGTATTGCTGGCGGATTTTCTGGGGGGCTATGGGATGGTGGTGGCCATTGAGCACGCTCAAGGAACCCAACAAACCCTCTACGCCCACCTTTCAGAGTTATTTGTCAAGCCGGGTGAGCAGGTGAAGCAGGGCACGGTGATCGGTCGAGTCGGCACCACGGGAAACTCTACGGGACCGCACCTACATTTTGAGTTGCGTCAACAGTTGCCGGATGGATCGTGGGTGGCGCGCGATGCGGGTCAGTCTTTGGAGGTGGCGATGGGCGGTTTGGTGAATGCGCTCAAGGTCGAGCAGAAGCCGTCTGTTGTGGCCCAAGGTTTGATGATTCAAGGTTTGATGACTCAACAATTAGCGATCGATCAAACTAAAACGCTGAAAACCCAGCCTCTAAACGCGCGATCGGCAACTGTTCTGAAGATGCAGCCTTCGGTCAACGCTGGAGTCAAGTAGGGGGATTTCTGTGAAGTAGTCCATCATTAAGCTCTCAATGCGGGTGTATTCTGAGAGGCGTTGCCAACGAGAGGGATGAGTTGTAAGAGTTTCGATGATTATCTGCTGCCCAAATGCCTAATGACCCTAAAGCCCGTCTCAGATAAAAAACTTGCCAAATGTCAACTCCTTGTTATCCTAGTACATATATACGACTTTAGAATATTGCTTGGGCCTCATGAATGTGCCAATTACCCCAGGAACCTTACTCCAGGACCGCTACTTTGTCCTGAGAGTCTTGCGTCCGATCGAATTTGGGTGGATGTATCGGGCGGTGGATCAGCAGAATCATGGGACCGTTTGTCTCCTTGAAGAATTTATCATTCCCGATCGAGTGGCCGATCGCACGGCTATTCTCCAACAAAAATTCACGATCGAAATGCAGCGATTTCAGGTTCAGCATCGATTGGGTGACGTTTCGATTGACACGCTTCGAGGACTTCCAGGCTTTGTCAGGACGATCGTGGAACAAAATCGCGTCTTTATTGTCCAATCTTGGGGCGACCATGCGTCCTATGATCAAGTTTTAGAGGACCGAGTCCTATCGGGAGAAGGCGCAGCAGAACTTGAAGAAGTGGAAGCGGTTGAACTTCTT
>JAYVVL010000051.1:0-39672 GCA_043787035.1 Synechococcales cyanobacterium | reverse complement strand
AGTTCCCCCGATCGAATCACCTGTACCGTCAGCATGGTGCGCTCTTCCACCTGATAGTTTCCTGCCATAACTTCTGCCACTGCTCGATCGAGGTCGCTAGCGAGGACTTCTGTTAGAAAACCGAGATGCCCGGTATTGACCGCTAGAATCGGAATTCCACAGGGTGCAAGCTGTCGGAAGGCCGACAGAACGGTACCATCGCCGCCCAAAACTACGACAAACTGAACCTGATCGTCAAATCCGGCTGGGACCAACTGATCGATCGGCACGCTGCATGCAGGAGCATCCGGTGAAGCATAGCCTAAGATTCCACCTGCGCCAGTGGCTACCACGACCTCCCAGCCTGCTTTTTCTAGGTGGTCTCGGAGATAAATCGCATTTTTACAGGCGCTTGGCTTTTGGTCGTTGTAGAGGATGCCTGCTTTCGGCACGATAGAGTCCCCCGGCGGTTATTTGGAATGGAGTAGATTCTTGGACTCTAAAAATCAAACCCAACGTAATCAACCGCTGGGTTATAGACTTTAGACTATCACTCAAACTTCTTTTCAAAACGTTCTATCCCAGGAAAGGAAGGATTAGCCTTAAAACCAAGACATTTTTTTCTTAGCTTTTTTCTTGTTGGCTTTTTCCTGAGCATACTCAATTTCTTTCAGCTTTTTCATGATTCGACTAAAGTATTCTTGCATATACTCGTCTAGGCTCGACATCTCAGTCTCATTCAGTCCAAAGGTTTTGTAAACCCCATTCATATCTCCCGTGAGCGATTGTCCTGTTGCAATGACTTCGGAGAAGGCAAGGCGCTCTGAAATGTTCCAACTCCATTGGAAAAAGCGGGTCAGGCTTCGAGTGGCCCGAATGACCTGAATCGGAACCTGAGTGACGTTCGCGGTCCGATCGGATAGCCGTTCACAGAGCTTGATAATTTCATAGCCATCCCAAGCGCGCGATCCAAGGACGGGAAAGGACTGCTTTTCCGTTTCGGGAACTTTTAATGCTTGGACTGCAAATTTTGCAATATCAATGGTGTCCATGAAGGCCATGGGAGCCGTCTTACCGATGACCCACACCGACTGGCTTTCCAAAATCGGAATGGCATACTGACTAATCAAACCTTGCATGAAGCCACAAGGTCGAAGAATGGTGTAGTTTAGCCCTGATTCTTTAATAAACTTTTCAGTGCAGGACTTGATCTGCATAAGCGGAACCTCGTCATATTTCTCGCAATCTAGAATCGAGAAAAAGACATAGCGATCGCAATTTGATTTTTGAATGGCCTGGATCAGGTTGACCTTTCCATCCCAATCAACTTGGCGAATGGTCAAGGAATCGGAGGCTCTCGCAGTAGCCGCGTCAATCACAGCAGTCACACCCTCTAGCGCGCCCGTTAAGGTATCAGGTTCCATGAGGTTTCCATAAACCAACTCGGCTCCCCACTCTCTCAAAAATGCGGCTCGCTTGTAGTTACGGACAAGACAACGGACTTCATGTCCTTCATCTAGTGCGCGGCGCGCCACCTGTCTTCCCAACGTGCCGGTCGCACCGACGACTAAAATGCTCATGAGGGCTTTGATGACAAAATGTTAACTTTCCTGACAATTCTATCAGGAATCAAGCACAGGAATTTAATAATCCTGTTCTCGGTTCCTGCTTTAAGCAAATCATATGGCGCTGGGGGGCGGTCTAGACGATTATTCTTCGCTGCCTTGGAGCTTGAGTAGAACGTAGCCTAAGCCCAGCCCTACAGGAATCAGTACAAATGCCAGAATAGCGGTGTTGAATAGTTCTCCCATGATCTTAAATCCCTCAAAAATAGCGGTGTTGATTCATCCAGTATTCTAAACCAGTTAGGGAAATGAAATCAGATGTGAGGTCGGATGTGAGGTTAGATGTGAAGTCTACATTGCCGAGATTGGTGATTCCGATGGGGGATCCGTCTGGGATTGGACCGGAAGTGGTGCTGAAGGCGTTGGCAGCCGATCGCGCTGAGGGGAAACGGTGGAGAGATCGCGCGGTGATTACCTTAGCAGGCGATCGCTGGCTGGTAGGACGAGCCTACACCATGTTAAAGACGTTGGGCTGCTTAGTCGCTGACCCAGCAAAATTTGACCTATTGGAGTCGCCTATGATGGCTAAGACTCTTTCGCAGCTTCAGATGGGCGTGGGAAATGCCGCCAGTGGTGAAGTCGGCTTTCGGGCGTTAGAAGTGGCCATAGACAGGGCGATCGCAGGGCAGTTTGATGCGATCGTGACGGGTCCGATTGCGAAGTCAGCCTGGAAGATGGCGGGGCACCTCTATCCGGGTCAGACGGAAGTATTGGCCCAGCGATCGGGCTGTACTGACTTTGGGATGGCTTTTGTAGGGCGATCGCCCTACTCCGGCTGGACCTTAAGAGCGTTGTTGGCTACAACGCACATTCCGCTGAACCAAGTCCCTACTGCACTGACACCCGAGTTGATGACGCAGAAATTAAATTTATTGGTGGTGCATTTAAAACAGGACTTTAAGCTCGACCATCCCACGATCGCCATTGCAGGCTTGAATCCTCACAGCGGTGAGATGGGGCAGATCGGCACTGAGGAAGTGTCCTGGTTGAACGGATGGCTCAACGAGATGCGATCGCGTTTTCCTCAAGTGACGCTGGTGGGCCTGTTGCCGCCAGACACGATGTGGGTCAAGCCGGGTCAAGCCTGGTTTCGCGGGACTTATCTGGATACAGTCGCAGACGGGTTTTTGGCGCTGTATCACGATCAAGGACTCATCCCCGTCAAGCTAATGGCGTTTGATCGGGCGGTGAATACGACGATCGGATTGCCGTTTGTGCGCACGTCTCCGGATCATGGGACGGCTTTTGATATTGCGGGACGTGGGATTGCCGATGCGACGAGCATGATCGAAGCGATCGATTGGGCGGTAGATTTAGTCAACGCGCGGCGGCAATAACCCATGAATGATCCTCGCAAAACGTCCACTCTTACGTCAATTCTCAAAGAATTAGCGATCGTTTTTTCTAAGCTAGGGGCGACGGCTTTTGGGGGTCCGGCGGCTCATGTTGCGGCGATTCAGTCTGAAGTGGTCGATCGTAGAGACTGAATGTCTAGGGAACGATTGCTCGAACTGTACGCGACGGCCCAATTCATTCCGGGTTATGTGCTGATTGCCTTTTTGCAGCAGGAATTGGTCGAAGGGCAGCACTTGCTCACCCATCATCAGTTGTTGGATGCGGTGTCCATAGGTCAGATTACGCCGGGTCCACTGTTTACGACGGCGACATTTATTGGGTATTTGCTAGCGGGTCATGGTGGGGCGGTTGCAGGGACAGTGGGCATTTTTCTGCCTGGGTTTTGCTCGTTCTGGTGCTTCGTCTGGGGTTGGATCGCATCCAAAATTCACCGTGGCTACAAGAATTTTTGGCGGGCGTGAATCCGGCAGCTTGTTGATTAATGGCATTTGTAACGGGGCAGATGATGCTTGCGTTGTCGGGCTGGATCAGTTGGATGATAGCCATTGTAAGTTTGGGCGTGCTTCTCAAGTATCCCAACCATTCACTATGGCTGATGCTAGTCGGGGCAATCGTCGGTTGGAGCTTGAGTCTGTGAAACGCGCCAAAACATGTAAAGTGATCGACAGCTAGGTTCGATCGCTTTACATGTTTAGAAACTCAGGTTATCCATCCAGTTCAACACTTAAGCGACATCATTTCCTGATCTCCGACTACTTTTTACATCCATGCCATTAATCAAATCCGTCACCGCTTCATTCAGTGCGCCTGGATTCATGAAGACAATCTTCGAGTTTTCACTTTTACTGACGGCTTCATTGGAGGCCACGTAATCCTTGGCAATCAGATAGTTCAACATAGCTTTCGGATCGTCTGAAGAATGCAGCGCTTCTGAGATTTGCTGAATCGACTTGACGGTTGCTTGGGTTTTGGCCATGGTCGCTTGGCTGTCGGTTTTCGCGGCAATTTGTTTTTCCAACGAATCACGCACCGTCTGAGACAAGATGACTTCTTGGACATCTACTCGAATCACCTCAATGCCCCAAGAATCAGCAGGCTTCTGGAGTTCGATTTTCAGGGCCTCGTTGATTTTGTTCATGTTCGAGAGGGTCTCATCTAGGTTGAGCTGACCCACTTCATTACGCAACGCACTGAGCACAATATTTTTTAAGCCTTCTTCGAGATCTTCAACCTTGTAGTAAGCACTATACAAGTCTTTGATTCTCCAGAAAACAATGGCATCGACTTCGATCGGCACCGAATCCTTTGTAACGGCTTTCTGTGGATCAATATCGAGAATTTGTTCACGGACTGTATCAACCAGCACCGTATCCATAAGCGGGACAACAAAGTTGAGTCCAGGCTTTAGCGTGCGTTTGTACTCCCCTAGGCGTTGGACTAGGCCCTCGTCACCTTCTTCAATAACTCGTACAGAACCAATTAAGTAGCCTGCAATCATTAATGTAATCGCACCCAGTAGCGACGCAATCATAGTATTGTTTTCCTGCTGATGAACTATCTGGCAACTTTAGACATATGGATTGATGATACTAAGACTCAGTGTAGACGCTCCCTCTGAAAATGGCACATCTCACTCTAAGAAAGTTTCTGACTGAAGGAATAAGTGCAAATCAATGCCACAGGTCTGTCCATCTATCTATCTACTCATTCATCTCTATCCCTCTAACGCCGTCCTTGCCATGCGTTGCCGATGCCCTTGGCAATCCCGCGTCCGATTAGCCCAATGCCTCGGCCAACGACTTCAGTCAGCACGTACACGACCCCGCTGCCAATAAATGATAGTGCCGATCGAACCCGAGGGGAAAAGGCGTCGCGGGTTTCAAGGGCCAGCGTTACAGCGAGGGGGAAGCCCGCAAGAGCTTGAAGTTCAGCACTTCTAGGTGCATAGATGCTGGTGCTCTGGATGCCGCGCGGGGTCAAGTAGAGAAGCCGATATTGGCTTTCAAAAATAGAGGTGGGCGTATCAATCCACCGATCGCGGCGGTAACGCCAAGATAAGTTATTGCGGAATTTCGTCAAGTCACGACTAGAACTGTATTTAGCGCTAAAAAAACGCTCCTTAACGGATTCTATTTCACTGAATTGATTAATTAGCGGTTGGAGGACGGCGTTGGCGACTTGCAGGATGATGTTTTCGAGAATCATGAGGGCGCGGCTTTCGGCTTCGGAAGATTCAGCGGGATGAGGACGATTGTCGAGGGTGAGCGGGGTCTGGAAGAGCAGGTAGGCAAGCCATTCTCCGGTGAGCGGAATCGGGTTTAAGAGGGCAGTGCTTACCAAATGACGCGATCGAAGCAGTGTTGGCGTCAGTTCAAAACGCTGCGCTGAATTAAAACGTTGTGCGGCATGAGACGTGAAGAATTGAGTCGTGGTAGTTTCCCAAATGGCTTCTAGAAAACGGGTTTTGTCGGTGTAAAGCTGGGAAAGGCGCACCTGCTGGCATTGCATTTGGTTGAGTTCGGCTTGGAGAATTTGGGCAACAATAATAAGGAGTTCGTAGCGACGATCGGGGGTGAGAATGTCAAGTTCAAGGGCGGCCGGAGTTTGGTTGTTGAGCTTTGAATCTCCAGCGTCTGCGGGCTGATGTAACACAGCAAGTTTGAAATTAAATAGATCAAACAGTCGAGTGATATGAGGATTTAACTCGGCGAGTAGGGGAGAGTCAGGCGAAACTCCAAGGGCGCTCAAAGCGGATGAAGGGTACATGGATGAGCGTTGTCCCGAGGCTAACCTCTTTAGGTCAGCCTCTTTGCGATCGTCTAGCGAGGGGAGGTTGCGACTAGACTGAGGATTGTTGATGGCTAGGGATGGGGGATGGCTGACTTGCTTTGGGAGGAGTTGTTGCGCGATCCATCGGGCGGTCTGAAGTTCGCGGATGCGTCCAGCGGTCAACGATCGATCGATCCAGGACATCGGCTGCGATCGAAGTTGCCAGTTGAGATCCGCCAGTGTTCGATCAAAAATCGAAAATCTTGGATCGACGGACAACCAACTCTCAGAGACTCCAGACGCTCTAGAGAGTCGGGCGAGGGCGGCCAGATCAGGAGTAATGACGCGAAGAGACGGTTTGGCTGCGGGATTAGACTGAGCATTGAACCGTAAGTTTGCCAAAATCTCTATCAGCGCCTCGGGCCGATCGCCTTTCCACCAGTAGCCACTAATGGAAAGGCGATTGATCATTTTGGCCGACGCAGGCATTTGTCCTAGGACCACAATGGGCAGGGTCGGGACAATGGATCGAATAGACTGCAACATCGGCGTTAAGCGATCGGGCGTTTCCGCACCGAGACCCAAAAGTAGCACTTGGACGGGTTGCAAAGTACTCGACAATGCCTCTAGACGGGCTAACCCCATCTCAATACGATCGAACTCTCCCACAATCTGCCATATCCCACTATTCTGGAGCAGAAAACTCAATCCCCAGCAAATGGATTCATCTGATTCAATCACGAGAATACGAATCGGTCCCCGACCCGTTCCAGGCCCTTGATCGTCATCTTGTCCCGCAACATTCTGTCTCATATTCTTTCCTTAGGGGCTTCCGACCTTAGCTTACAATCTGGCCACTATGGCTTCGGAACAGGCGGTGATGGAGCCGGATCAGACTCGGTGCGAATCGGGAGGGGAGGGGCGATCGCAGGTTCCATCGGGAGAGGTCGCGAAGGTTCTATAGACGCAGCGGGCGGCGACGGATCGACGGATCGGGTAGGTTCAGGCGGCGCTGGGGCCTGAGATCGACGAATGCTTTCGCGTTCGATGGACCACTGGAAAACGGACGATTGCGCTTCACCCCTAACTGAACTGCTGCTAACTTCGGAGGCGGTGTCGATCGCTTGGGTCAGATTACCTTTGGCCGCTAAAGCAGCAGCACGGTCCATAATCGCTCGATCATTAATGGCTTGGAGCTGATCGCCCCATCCCCCCATCTCACGACGGGCTTGGGCATAGAGCGCGCGACCTGAAGCGACCCGTTTTGCCGTCTGCATCGCTTGGCTCAGGTTCCCCGAGTTGGCTTGGGCGCGAGCTTGGTTCAAGATAGGCTGATCTTCGAGGGTTTGGGCTTGAGCAATCCAGGTGCTCTTCCGGCGCTGGGCTTCGGCGTAGAGCGATCGGCCTGATAGAACCCGATCCATCAGATCTGCGGCTTGTCTAAACTGAGCAACCCCTCCGCCTTTTGCCAACAGTTGACCTTGGGCGAGAAGAGGAGCGTCTTCTCGTCGCTGGACTTCCTTTTTCCATTGAGCAATCAGAGTCTGGGCCTGAATCCGGCGGGGATTCTTAGGTGAAACCTGTTCAGCCTGAGCAATGGCTCCATTAATGAAAGGCAATGGACCCAATTCGGCAAGAGACCGGGCTATTTCAATCTGAACCACATCTTCGCCTTGGCTGTCAAGTTGGGGCAAAAGGGCGATCGCCTTTGTCCAGAAACGACTGCCTTCTGGAATTTGCGCGATGAGATGGTGGCCCAGTGCGATACGGCCCAGTTGCTGAAGCATCGGCGCGTTGTCATTACTACTTACAATCTCACTGGCCTGGGCCAAATGGGCAAAGTTGTTCTGCTCTGGGCTGAGGTCGATGTTGCTAGGAATCGTCTTCACCAACGCCAACGCCATTGCAGGCTTTTTGCGATCCATCAGATAGACGATCGCCAGATCAAAGACTTTTGTGCGCCAGAGTTCAATGTCTTTTTGTGCGGTTTCCCAGACGAAGGTTTTGCGGTTGATGGGATCGGTCAGGGCAATGGCGCTGCCCCACTGTTCAGGCGGATTAGCTTTGGCGAAGTCACGGGCTTGCTTCAGGGTAACATTGGCCATCTTCTCCGCGTTCAGTTGCGTGCGGAATTCGGCAAGGCGCTCTTGCCAAGTCGGATCGTTAATGTTGGCAAGTTTAGACAGGGCCACGGAGGCATCATCCCAAGCCTGTTTCTTCAACGCAGCTTGAAAGGTGTCATAGATTTTTTGGCCGATATTTTTGGCTTCTTGCCAGCCGATTATTTCCTGCTGAACTTCGGTGTAGAGCGGACTGTCTTTGGGGACTTTTTTGGCAATGGCGATCGCCCCGTCGAGATCCTGCTGATCCAATTTTTCGCGGGATAGGAGCAGTAGCGACTCTGTCCATCGTTTGAGCAATCCCTGCGCTTCATTATGTAGCGGGTGTCCCAATTGCCAGTCTTGCACCAAGGCAATGCCCTTGAGAATGTCACCCAGATTTCCTGAGTCTGCTGCAATCTGGGCGCAGGACAGCCGCTCTGAGTCTGCTGACCATGCGGCAATTTTGTCACATTGAGGCGCGGGAGGAGCTTTAGTCAGCCACCAAATCGCACCTCCTGCTGTGCCCAAAGCCAGTGCAATGATGCCACCCGAAAGGAAAGTCCACCACCGTCGCCTCACGATCGGAGCGATCCAACGACATAGCCCCACAATCGCTACAATCAAGAACTGGGCGATGGCTAAGAGCAATTTCCCGAGCAATTTCACCAGGCTACTTAGTCCCCAGAAAATGCCGTTCACCCAGCGTTTGAACACGGACCGAATCCCATGTTTGATGCGTTGCCCCCCCGTCATCCGGCTCCGGGCACGACGCTTGGCTTGACGACGGCGATCGTGGCGGTTTTGGGTTTGTGCTTGGGTGATAGGCGCACTAGAAGCGTCGTCGGTGAAGGGGAGTAATGGACAATTGTCTTGAGCGGAACTGCCCAATCTAGACCCCATATCAGACTGCAAAGAAGATCCTGGATCAGGTTCTAGATTGGATGATTCTGGGCTAGGTTCAAATCGAGACTTATCTTGATTTGAACACTCAAGGCGCATCAATTTGGCTTGCAATTCAAACGGCTGGGCAGCTAACTTTCGGGCCTCGTCTGCGGCCTGACGCTGCTGCTCCTCTAAGCGATATTCTTCCATTCTGGACGTTCGTTGGGCTTCTAGCGTGATCGATCGAGGCGTGGCTTGGGACACACTTAGGTCGTCATAGGGGCTATCGCTGTAAGCATCATAGGCAATCCGTTCAGCGATAGCCTGTTGATCGACGGGGCTAGAAGACGTTCGGGAGGCATCAGAATTTGAACGCGCTAGAACATCACTCGCTGAACTTTGGCGAGATATAAAA
This sequence comes from Synechococcales cyanobacterium, assembly GCA_043787035.1. Taxonomy (GTDB): domain Bacteria; phylum Cyanobacteriota; class Cyanobacteriia; order Leptolyngbyales; family Leptolyngbyaceae; genus JAAFJU01. The sequence continues at coordinate 30,544 of JAYVVL010000051.1, read as the reverse complement.
GATTGAAGCCAATTTTTGGACGGTTTCCGAAACATGGGGTCTGTGGGCTGAAGGACTGTCAGACAACAGGGGTGGAAGGGGCAAAGTTAATAGACTTACGTGAAAAGCAGGACACACGATAGATGAGTCAGAAAATTCAATGCAGTATAAGGGCAACTCAGCAAAGTGCGATTCAGTAAGTCTCGCCTATTGAAGCACGGATTTTTGATTATGGACGAGCCTAAAGTAATTCTGAAATGATCTCGAATTATTCTGCGTTACGGTATCCATAAAAGTCGATTCGATACTCGGTAATCTTAACGCCAGTCACCGACTCAATGTGAGCTATCAGATCGGGGGGCAAGTCCACATGGACATCTAAAATTTGCTGTGTATCCAAACAATTCACGTGGCTATGGGCATCGCTAATATTTCCATACAGCCGTCCATCAGCCCGATCGATACACTCAATAATACGCTGATCAGACAGCGCTTCCAGGTTCTGATAGACCGAAGTGTGGCCAATGTCTTTACCCTGACGATTCAGTCTGTCGTAAATTTCACGGGCAGAAAGGTGCTCTTGGTCGCGCCAGAGCAGTTCTAAAATATACCGACGCTGACGGCTAAGGCGCATTCCTAAAACTTGGCAACGTTCTATGGCGTCGTCAAAAGAGCGGATTGATTTAAGGCTGACTCCGATAGCGTCCATGCGTCGTACCCGTGTGCATTCAAGCATATTCATTCAATAATGATTCCGTTCTATCACAGATTAAGTCAAAGTCGCTACAAGTTTGGTTTAGAGGGAACAGGATAACTTTTCCATTGCTGAACGGGTAATGTAATTTTAACGGTCGTGCCTTGAGTTTCGCGGCTGGTGAGCTTGAGATGGCCACCGAGGCGATCGAGGGTGGCTTGGGCGAGGGTAAGTCCTAGTCCTATACCACCGATAGTCCCGATGTTGGTGCCGCGATAAAAACTATTAAAGATGTGCGGTTGTTCGCTTGCGGGGATTCCGATGCCTTGATCGTCAATGCCAATCACCAAAATCCCGTCATGATAATCAGGATTTATACCGTTTACAGAACTAGGGGTGGGTAAGGGTTGGTAGCGGAGTTCAAATTTGATGGTGCCGGGGTGGGGTGAAAATTTGATGGCGTTGGACAGGAGGTTGCCTAAGATTTGCTGGAAGAGGGATTCGTCGAGGGCGATCGGATGGGTGGGCAGTTGGAAAAATTGCGCGTCGAGGGTGAGGCGATCGTGCGCGAGAGCGGTGTAAATATTAATCACGTCTTGGCACGCGGCCTGAATATCAGTAGGCTGAATCATCAGGGGTTCGTTGTCGCGCTGATGGAATAACAGGACGTCGTTGAGCAGACCGATGAGATGGCGAACGGATTGCTTAATTCGGTGCGTGTAGCGTTCTTTGTTCTGTTCGGAGATTTTACTGCCGTAGCGTTCTAGCAGTTCGGTGGTAGTGAGAATGGTGGTAAGGGGCGTCCGGTATTCGTGGGAGATCATTAAGATAAATCGAGTTTTCAGATCCGCTAAGGCATCTATTGACGGTTCGAGGGCGCGACTCGGGTTCTTTGGGGCAATGGGATTGAGGGCGACTGGGGCTGGGGCAATGCTCATCGGAGTCTCCCGCAGTCGATCGCGTTTTTTTTGCCGACGGTTGCGATCAATCTGACGGGCCACCCATGCCAGCAACACAACATTCAACCCCAGACTCAATCCTAGGGCCACATGAGAAAATAGTGGGATAAGTACGATCGGAACTCCGAACATGAAGTCGGGTAGCTTACAAATAAAACGCTAAGATTAACAATCTGCTCAACCATTATGCAGAGAAAACAGGCGATCGCCTCTGGGAAAATACGGGGAAAGCACCGGCGAAGGCAATCTATATGATGAGCAGTCGAAGGCATTGAATCTCGTCGATCGAGAGTCCGGTGGTCGCGGCGATCGTTGCATTATCCATCATGGGTAATAATCGCTGTGCGATAGTGATCTTCTCATCTTGCCGTCCTTGCTGAAGTCCTTGTTGAAGTCCTTGTTCTATTCCAGTCTCTAAGGCTTTTGTGATGCTGCCTCTTTGGTCTTGAATATAGCGTTGTTGACTTTCCATTTCTTCCAGCTCGGCACGATTAAGATTGGATTCTTTTGCAATTTGAAATGCCTGCTGAAGTTCGGGGACGGTCTCCATGGAGGTAGGAATAAGTTCAAGGCTCGGTGCATTTTTGATGAAATACAGCCATTGGTCTGAGACGGAAGCAAGTTGCTCTAGGGAGAGGGTGAATTTGGGCAATTCGGCAAAGATCAGTTCAATATCGCAAGACGGATAGTCGGTGAGTCTCGTCCGCTCTTTAAGAACAAACCTGGACATCACACTTGGAGAGTCTGGAAACATGTTGAAATCAGTGATGGTCAGGGCAATGACAGGATAGAGCGTGGTGTAGGGTGCGCCGGAATCGAGCTGAACAGAATACGCTTTGGCGGCATTGTAGAGGACACGCTTTTCAAAGCCTGCTACATTCAGCACTTGCATTTCAATGATGACGATTTCGCCGCTGTTAAGTTTGGCGCGCACGTCTAAGTAAGTCGCTTTGATGCCTGCGATCGGCGGTGGCTGATAGGGATTTAGAATTTCAAGTTCAGCGACGATCGCATCGCCGTTATAGACCAGATTGTTTAGAAAACTAATTAAGATGGCATGACTTCGATCGGAGCCAAAGATTTTCTTAAAGGCAAAGTCAGTTTTGGGATCGATGAAGCGCATGGTCGGAAGAAGCCTTGCTGCAATACTCTTTCCAATATATCTCAAACAAAAGCGCCCTAGAGATTTATCTCAAGGACGCTTTCGTCTTTCTAAATAGGTCTAAACAGTCATCAACTCACGAATCAAATTCTTAGAATCTGAAGGTTGTGCGGATGGTGCCAACGAATGCAGTCGGACGGCTAGAAATGTTTTCAGGATTAAAGATAACCATTAATCCAGGAGTGATGGAAATTTTATCGTTCATTTGATAACGATACAAACCTTCAATGAAAAAGTTCGTGGAAGATTCACTTGGGGTGACGCGTGCCCGACCAAGATTAGACCCACCAGTTACTTTGGGCTGTTGACCTACAGTTAAAGCAGCCAGGTTACCCTTCTTGCCGAGGTCAGGGAATGACAGGTTGACCGCCCAGTTCCAAATACTCGCGTTGCCGCCAAGTGCAGCTTCACGGTTAGCACTCGTGTAACCAGCCCAGCCACCCAAAGTCATTCCAGGATTGAAGGCAAACGAACCTTGGATACCAAAGTTGTCTGAAGTCGTTGCAACGTCGCCAAAAGGACGATTCGACAAGGTGCTGCCAGTACCACCGGAAACGTTAGGACGATCGGTTGGATTCGTTCCAGCGGGAGAGCCTACCGGAATTGGAGTTGAATTGCGATCGTAACCACGAACATAGGTGAAGCCTAAACCGAAGGTCTTAGATGCCTTGTACTCAAGTTGAGCCAAGATTGCATTACCACCGTTAAATAAACCGTTACCGTTGGTTGGGTCTTGAGCGTTTTTTGCCAAGAAACCAGCCGAAACGCCAATTTGAGGAGTGATGCTGTAGTTGACCGTTGCGCCCGAACCGCCTTGAGCAGAACGATAGATGGGGTTAAAACGACCGAAGCGAGAAAGGCTTCCAGTCGAATCGCTTGCCAACTGACCGTTGAAGTTTTCTACGTTGTTGTAGAACTCACCACCTGTTGCATCAACAGTGACGCGAGCTTTACCCAATGGAAAACGGTAGTAAGCTTTATCGATAGCAATCGCATTGTCGGTGACAGCAGAAGTTGCAGGACCGTCTCCGAAGGACAACCGACCCATATTGCTGTTAATTGAGGTTCCAGTGTTCGGAACGTTACGAGCAGCAAGGCGAGTGAAGAGAGTATCTTTTCCAGTGAAGCTGGTATTCAGACTGAGGCGAACGCGATCGCTGAAGGTTGTGTTGGTGTTGTAGGTATCGCCTAGAGCACCTGCAAGAGCGAAAATCACTTCCCCACGAAGTTTGGTGGTGGTGGAGAACTGCTGCTTCTCAAGGGTTGCAACTTTGGATTCCAAACCATCAACGCGACCGCGAAGGGTTGCGAGTTCGGCTGCGAACTGCTCTTGCAATTTACGCAAAGTTGCTAAATCTTCTTTCTTTACCATGTCAGCGGTAGACGCTGCGATCAAGTCGTTGACCCGATCCATGCAGGAGTTCAGGCCCGCTGCAAACTCATATCGAGTCAGGGCACGGTTGCCACGGTAGGTCTTGTCGGGGTATCCAGCGATGCAGCCGTAGCGCTCAACCAGCGATTGAAGCGCTTGGAAGGCCCAATCAGTCGGCTTGACATCAGAAAGCTGAGAAACGGACGTGACTTGACCGAAGTCAGAGGTTTTGCCCTCGGTCAACGAAGCAACCGAGACTTCGTTCGCCGCTGCGGGAGAGATTGCCGAAACGATCGCAATGCCCAGCACCGCAGGCGCAATCAGCAACATTTTTAAAGATTGAATAGCCATGTTCACTTACCTTATTCACACCGAGCTGTCAAGACTATATTTGCAGATAACTAAAAATTTCAGACTACCTACATTTCTAGACTCAAAACAATGTACTACAAAAATTATCAAATTCAACGTATTCCAGATTACTAAAACCTATCCCTCAGATTTGCCGACCACGGACAAGCCGTCTACGATGACGGACGGGGTCCAGCAGGATCCACTCCATTCGCTGTCGTTGCCTAGTCTGACCGCATCTTGCAGGCTTTGGTAGACGTTGCCGGAGACCATGGTGTCCTTGATTCGTCCGACGATTTTGCCCCCTTGAATGCGGTAGCCCAAATCGACGTTGATGGAAAAATCGCCCGAAATTCCCGGCCCGCCGCCTAAAACTTGATCCAAAATCACGCCCTCATCAATAGAGGCCACGAGATCCTCAAAGGAGGACGGTCCCGGTGCCACTATGAAATTGAAGAGTCCCGGAATGGGATTGCTGCCTAGTCCTCGAAAGCCGTTCCCCGTCGTCTGAAGCCCAAGTGCCTTTCCCGCCGCCCGATCGCAATAAAATCGATCGAGCCGTCCGCCTTCGACAAAGGACAATCGCTGCGTCTCCGTTCCTTCATCATCAAAGGGACAGCCGTAAGGACCCTGGTTTGGATCTTGATAGAGATGAAGATTAGACGCAAGGACCGGGTCGCCAATTCGATCGCTCCAAGGGGATGAGCCTTCTAAAACTTGTTTTCCATTGAGTGCCGACTGCAACGTGCCCCACAGTAACTCCGCCGCCTTTGCCGTCAGTAAGACCGGAAGCCGCCCACCCGGACTGTCAGTATTCGTCTGCGCCCAGTCCAGCCGCTTCAAAATCGCCTGCACCAACCGATCGAAATCCAACCGATCGCCTCGGGTCGCCTGCCCGTCATAAATCGCTAGAAAATCATCGCCCTTCACCAGCGATGCTTCTAAATAGCCACTCAGCGTCGTGTCTCGGTAGCTATAGTCCAACCCCCGCGTATTCAAAATCCGCGTTTCCTCAGTTTCGCAGTCCCAGCCACCCCCACAAATGACGTCATCATAGCGATCGCGAATGCTTGCAACGGCCTCGGTTCCCCATTCGACCAAGGTTTCAACGGCGGCGGAGTGGCCCTCGTCGGGAAAGTGTTTTTGGGTACCTGAGGCGAGTTCGGGTTCTTCTGGGTCATTGAGGGCGCTGAGACTGAGGGCGCGATCGATGAGGGTTTGCAGTTCCACATGACCGTAGGCCACGGCTAGTCCAGGGCGGCCATTTCTCCAGACGCGGAGGGCGATGCCGTCGGCTTGGGTGTTGTCGATTTGCTTGAGACGGTTGGCTTCAAAGGTGACGGGGCGAGACTGCGATCGAGATTGAAACACCTCCGCCTCTTCTGCCCCTGAGCGTCTTGCGCCGTCGAGCAGTTGTTCAGCAAAGTGGTCGGAGGAGGTAGGCATTAGCAATCCGCAGTTAAGACTGTAGTTAAGACTCTCTCCATCTTACGATCGCCTATCCTCAGTACGGGTAAAGTTTAAGTCTTCTATGAAGATTATTAGAAGCCCTTGCGCAATTTTACGGAAGGTCAGACGATCGGTTGTAAGGTTTGAAGGACAAGTCGAAATATTATGGACAGTCTTATGGATACTCAACAGCCTGTTTTCCTGGTCACAGGCGGGGCGGGATTTATTGGTGCGAATTTTGTACTGCGATCGAGGCAGACGGGTTTGGCACAAATTATTAATTTGGACAAGCTCACTTATGCCGGAAATCCTCAGACGCTGGAGAGTTTAGCCGATGATGCGGGGCATGTTTTGGTGCGCGGGGACATTGGGAATTCGGAGTTGGTGATGCATTTGCTGGAGACGTACCAGCCGGATGCCATTGTGAATTTTGCGGCAGAGAGTCATGTCGATCGATCGATTTTGAATCCTGGCGAATTTATCCAGACTAATGTGGTCGGGACACTGAATCTTTTGGATGTCTGCCGGAACTATTGGCAAACTCTATCGGGCGAGAAACGCGATCGGTTTCGGTTTTTGCATGTGTCTACGGATGAAGTCTACGGGTCACTTAATCCAGAAGATCCGGCCTTTCGAGAAGATACGCCCTATGCACCAAATAGCCCCTATGCCGCATCCAAAGCCAGCTCCGATCATTTAGTTCGCGCTTATTTTCATACCTATGGAATGCCTGTTCTGACAACGAATTGTTCTAATAACTATGGCCCGTATCAGTTCCCTGAAAAGCTGATTCCCCTGGTGATTCTGAATGCGCTGCAAGGAAAACCGCTGCCGATTTACGGCGATGGATTGAACGTGCGGGACTGGCTCTATGTAACAGATCACTGTGATGCGATCGCGCTAGTTTTGGCCAAAGGAACGATCGGGGAAACCTACAATGTTGGTGGCATTAATGAAAAGACCAATCTCTCGGTTGTGACCACAATTTGTAAAATCTTAGATGAACTAGTGCCCACTCCCGGTCTTGATCGAACCTCTTTAATCACCTACGTCAAAGACCGTCTAGGCCACGATCGCCGCTATGCCATTGATTGCGGGAAGATCGATCGCGATCTCGGCTGGCAACCGACCGAAAGCTTTGAAACGGGCATTCGTCGGACGGTGCAGTGGTACTTGGACCATCCAGAGTGGGTGGAAGCAGTGCAGTCGGGAGCTTATCAAACATGGCTTAGTCGTAATTATGGCGATCGGTAGTTAATCAAATTAGTTGAATTTAGTTTTGAATTAGTTAAAGAGGAATTGAGGTATGAAAGGAATTATTTTGGCGGGCGGATCGGGTACTCGGTTGTATCCGTTGACGCAGGTGGTGAGTAAGCAACTCATGCCTGTCTATGACAAGCCGATGATTTACTATCCGCTTTCGACGCTGATGTTAGCAGGGATTCGGGAGGTGTTGATTATTTCGACGCCGGATCATCTACCGCTGTTTGAGAAACTGTTGGGTGATGGATCAAAGTGGGGAATGCGGTTTAGCTACATAGAACAGCCGAGTCCGGATGGGTTAGCGCAGGCGTTTATTTTAGGCAAGGAGTTTCTGAAGGGCGAACCTGCTTGTTTAGTGTTGGGTGATAATTTGTTTTATGGCCATGGTTTAGTAGAGGTGTTGAAACGATCGGCAAAATTGACAGAGGGCGCGATTGTCTTTGGCTATCGGGTATCAGAACCACAGCACTATGGCGTGGTGGAGTTTGCTTCGGATGGGAAGGTGTTGAGTTTGGAGGAGAAGCCTGTTAGGCCAAAGTCGAATTATGCGGTACCAGGAATCTATTTTTATGATGCTCAGGCATCGGCGATCGCGTCTAGCTTGAAGCCATCCCCAAGGGGAGAGTTGGAGATTACCGATCTAAGCCGGGTGTATCTAGAACAAAGTCAGCTTCAGGTAGAGCTATTGGGACGTGGGTTTGCTTGGCTCGATACAGGGACCCATGAATCATTGCATCAGGCGGCTAGTTTTATCCAGACTCTTGAGGAGCGGCAGGGCTTTAAGGTCGCGTGCGTAGAGGAGATTGCCTATCGTAATGGATACATTAACGCTGAACAGTTAGAGGCGTTGGCGAGGCCATTAGCGAAGAGCACTTATGGTAAGTACTTGTTAAATCTGTTGAAGCAGGAGGATTATTAGGTAAGAAGCGTTGAATAAAACGGGATTGGGAGTTGCGTTGTAGAACAACACGGAAAAGCGATCGCAATCCAATTCGATTCATGAGATCCGTTCGTTCGCGAAGCGTCTTGTAAGGGAATCGGATTTTGATTGCCCAAGCGATCGGCCGATCGCTTGTTTTGGTGGATGCCGATCGATCGTTTAAAGCATATTCAGTCCAGCAGATTGGGGAGTATCGATCGCACTGCACCCATAATTTCTAACGCTTTCTATTCGCGATCGTCACAAATATCCAGACGACGAATGGGCATTGTGTTTACCGTAACCCACACACTGCACTCCCGATCAACCCCACCTGAGGATTAAGCACCACATGAATCGGGACTTTTTCGAGCAACGATCGCATTCTTCCCTTATACAAAAACGCATGAAGAAATGTCCCATCCGTAATCAACGGTAGTATTTTTGCCGCAATCCCACCCGCAATGTACAATCCCCCGTAGGGCAACAGCTTCAGCGCCAGATTTCCCGCCTCCGCCCCGTAGGCTTCCACAAATAGCTGCATCGTTTGCAGACACAGCGCGTCCTCGTCCTCTAAGGCCCCAGCCGCAATCACGGCTCCAGGATCCACTGTTTTCGCCGCCAACCCAATTTCCGACTCCCACTGCCGAATCGCCTCTGCGATCGCACTTGATTCCTTAGCTGATCGGCGATCGCGCAAAAACTGATAAATCGACACAATCCCCTGCCCCGACACCACCCGCTCCACCGACAATCGGTTCACCTGAAACTTGTCTAACAAATATCGCGATAGCTGAAACTCCAACTCCGTCCGAGGCGCAAAATCCGCATGTCCTCCTTCCGAACTAAACACCTGATACCCCGACGAGGAATGCACCAGAAAACCCTGCCCCAATCCCGTCCCCGCCCCAATCACAGCAATAGGAGCCTGGGCCTCCGACTCCCCAATCTGGAGTCGATGTAAATCGACATCCCCCAAACCTAACACCCCATAGCCCACCGACGCAAAATCATTAATGAGCACCACTTTAATAATGCTTAACTCCGTCGCAATCCGGTTGCCGTTGAGACACCATCCGAGATTCGTGACCTCTGACGTATTCTCAATAACCGGACCTGCAATCCCAAAGCACGCTCGTTCGATCGGCCCGATCGGTCCTAATTTTTCAGTTGCATTGCGGAGAAACTGCTTCACGATCGGCACGAGATCGGGGAAACTTGCACTGACAAATCGCTCTTCATAGAGATTTACCTGCACTATGGCAGAGGTTGCATTGACGAGGCGAAGAATGGTTTTGGTGCCACCGATGTCACCAGCAATGAGAAGAGTCATAGGGGAGGAAAGATAAAAGATGACCGTCTTCATCATGTCACAATGAAGCAGAACTGTTTATGAGTCTGCTCCTGGCTCCGCAATCCCTATGAACCGATCGATCGCCGATCTCCGTATCGACTACACCCAGCAAGCCCTCCTTGAAACCGACATCAACGCTGATCCCTTTATCCAATTCCAAACCTGGTTCGATGCCGCCGTCACGGCCCAACTCCCCGAACCCAACGCCATGACGATCGCCACGGCGACCCCCGACGGGATTCCCTCAGCACGCGTTGTGTTACTCAAAGGAGTGGACGCGCGAGGGTTTGTTTTTTTTACCAACTACAACAGCCACAAAGCTCAAGAACTCGCCGCCAATCCGCAGACTGCTCTCGTCTTTCTCTGGATCGAAATGGAACGCCAAGTCCGGATTCAGGGCACCGTCGAGAAAATTGCCCCAGCTGAATCAGACGAATACTACTACAGCCGTCCCGCCGGAAGCAGATTAGGCGCATGGGCCTCGGAACAAAGCCAAGTCATCCCCGATCGCACGATTCTCGAAGATCGCCTAGCCTCCCTCAGAGCCCAGCATCCCGATGGCGACATCAATCGTCCTGAACACTGGGGAGGCTTCCGGGTTATTCCAACCGTGATTGAGTTTTGGCAGGGGCGATCGAGTCGGTTGCACGATCGTCTGCGGTACCGATTGGACAAGGTGACGGGCTGGACGATCGATCGGCTGTCACCGTAGGAACTTGCGTCGAAACAAAATCCCGAAACGTCTTGGATGATGAAGCTTGTCACATTCACAAACGTAAACCTAAAATGGTACTGAACTGAAATGCACCAAGATGTCGAATCAACAATCATTAAGAATTGGAGTAGGGATGTAAGATAAAAATTAGTAGATACACCCAGTCCTCTACAATCGACTTCGGTAACTTCATGTCGGTCTAACTCACCGCAACAGTCGAGCATTAAGCAAGATGGTAGATCTCTCCCGCATTCCCGCCCAGCCCAAACCCGGCCTGCTCAACGTTCTGATTGAAATCGCAGCGGGAAGCAAAAATAAATATGAGTTCGACAAAGACCTCAACGCCTTCGCCCTCGATCGCGTCCTCTCCTCCTCCGTCATGTATCCCTACGACTACGGATTCATCCCCAATACCCTAGCGGACGACGGCGACCCCCTAGATGGCATGGTTATTATGGACGAACCCACCTTCCCAGGCTGCGTAATTGCCGCACGTCCCATTGGCATGATGGAAATGATTGACGGCGGCGATCGGGATGAAAAGATCCTGTGTGTTCCTGATAAAGATCCCCGCTACGCCCACGTAAAATCCCTGAAGGACATCCCTCAGCATCGTCTCGATGAAATCGTGGAATTCTTCAAGACCTACAAAAACCTTGAGAAGAAATCCGTCGAAGTTCTCGGCTGGAAAGATGTCGATTCCGTTCTGCCGCTGGTCGAAAAATGTATCAAGGCAGCTCAGTAGCTTAAAGAAAACGGGGCGGTGAAGCGCATGATCGCAGATCACCCGATCGTCCGGTTTTAGATCACAGACGAGTATCCAAATGAGCGGCACAGTGAGTTATCTGTGTCGCTTTTTTAATTGATTTTTCTGAGTCATCTGAAAAAATTAGAGAAAGCCAAAACAACCCGATCGTCCAGTCGCTTCCCGGAAATGGGAGAAAAAGACGATCGTTGGGTAGCATAGAGTCAAGAATGGCTAGTAGTGAAAACTTCGGTAGAAACTGCGCATTCTTCAAACGGTGCAACTCTTCCTCCTAGCCGCTAGAATTTCTAGCTACGAAGAAAAAAGAGGTTAGCCGCATGGTAGAGGTCACAGCTCCCTTAAGGATGCCATACTCACCCAAACTATCTGTTCATCACCGCCCTTCCAAGAAGGAGCGGATACGAGTCCGAATAATGATTCACTCTACGGAAGAATTTGCGGTTCAGTTCTGGGGCGTACGCGGGAGCATCGCAACGCCGGGTCTTTCCACAGTACGCTACGGGGGCAACACGTCCTGCGTAGAAGTGCGTGCCGGCGGAAAACGCCTCATCTTTGATGGGGGCACAGGGCTACGGGTTTTGGGTCAGCATCTTCTGAAGGATAAGACCCCGATGGAAGGTCATATTTTCTTTAGTCATTCCCACTGGGATCACATCCAGGGCTTCCCCTTCTTTCGTCCCGCCTACGTTCCCGCTAATAGCTTTAATGTCTATGGTGGAGTTGCACCCAATGGGGCCACCATGCGTCAGCGCTTGAGCGATCAGATGCTCCACCCCAATTTCCCTGTTCCAATGCAAATCATGCAGGCGGATCTTCAATTTCACGACGTGCATCCTGGAGAAATCTTGGATCTCGGCAATGGCGTAACGGTCGAAATCGCCTCTCTGAATCACCCCAACACCGCTCTCGGGTACCGTGTCAACTGGAAGGGTCACAGTGCAGTATATGCGACCGATACCGAGCATTATCCCGATCGATTGGACGAAAATCTCCTTCACTTGTGTCGAAACGCCGATGTGTTAGTGTACGACGCGTGTTATACCGACGAAGAATATCACGACGAGGAATATTCTAAGCGCGGCTGGGGACATTCCACCTGGCAAGAGGCGCTGCGGTTGGCAGAAGCGGCCCATGTGAAAGTTCCCGTCATGTTTCACCATGATCCCGACCATCACGACGAGTTTCTAGACAAGATGGAACGCCAAGTTCAGGCGCTCTGTCCGAGCGCTTGCCTAGCCCGAGAAGGAATGATTATTGCGATCGATCACCACAAGCAAGGGGCCGAATTCCTGGCTGAATCGTCGTCTGAATCCCCGATTGTGAAGATGCCCGTATCGGCTTGATTTAGGAACATTAACGGACAGACAGCATTGTAAAAAGCTTATTAAACAATGTGGGGCGCTCTTCTGAAACCATCGGAAGAGCGTTTCTTGCGCAAGGGACAAGTTGAACGGCACAAGCTTTAAGTTCAGGCTGCTTAGAATCTGGGCAGGCAGCGGAGTGCGTCATGGCATTGGCTTCAGCATGGTCGGCCCACAGTGCGCCCCAGTGCATTGGAATAAAAGCTGTTCCTGGCACAATGTTTTTGGTAATGACCACTGGAAACTTTGCGCCGCCTCGACGGGACTGAATTTCGAGCCAGTCACCCGCTTGGATTCCCAGTTTGGCGGCATCCCGAGGATGAACTTCAATAAAAGGATCGGGATGCATCTTCTGGATTTTTGGGATGCGGCCCGTGCGAGATTGGGTGTGCCAGTGACCGTAAAGCCTTCCAGTCGTCAGAATGAACGGATAGGCATCGTCAGGCGGCTCGAACAACCCCCGAGAATGCAAGGCAACAAAACGGGCACGTCCGTCTGGCGTATGAAACTTGAAGTCGGTATAGAGACGCTTGGCGGACTGGGTAATTTCGGCTTCGATCGCATCATCTTCGACGACGGGTTTTTGCTTCCGGAGGTTAGCGCGATCGAGGTTACAGGACGGTGCAGGATGAGGCCATTGGGTGGGACCGTGGTTAATTAAGTAGTCGTAGCTGAGACCGGATTGGTCGCAGGGACGCCCTTGAGTGAGACGGACGAATTCAGCATAAACTTCATCCGAGGTATTGAACGCAAACTGTTTCCCAAACCCAAGCCGACGTCCCACTTCAGCAAAAATAGCCCAATCGCTGCGCGCTTCTCCCGGAGGCGATCGAAACTTTGGACAATGGGTGATGCGGCGTTCAGAATTGGTCATAACGCCCGTTTTTTCGGTCCACTGGGCTACCGGAAGAAGCACATGGGCAAAGTCCACCATTTCGGTCGGCGAGTAGGCATCTTGATAGATGGTAAACGGCGATTTTCTAAGGGCCGCTTTGGTTCGATCTAAGTCCGGCATACTCACCACCGGATTGGTCGCAGCCACCCAGTAGACGCCGACCTCGCCCTGTTCCAGTCCCGTGATCATGTCCCAGGCCGTCCGACCCGGTTGTGCCTTAATTCGTCCATCAGGCAAATTCCAGAACCGCTCTACCTCAGCGCGATGTTGCGGATCATCCACGACCCGGTAGCCCGGTAACAAGTGGGACAGCCCGCCCGCTTCACGTCCACCCATGGCGTTGGGCTGTCCGGTTAATGAAAACGGTCCCGCACCCGGCCTGCCGATTTGTCCGGTCATCAGGTGCAGATTGATAATCGTGCGGACTTTGGCTGTGCCTTCTTGGGACTGGTTAATGCCCATGGACCATAGAGACAGGACTCGTTTTGATTGTGCCCAGTAGCGGGCGGCGGTTTCGAGATCGGTTACGGTAATTCCACAGCGTTTGGCCACGCGATCGGGCGAATACTGCTCTGCAACGGTGGCGTAGTCTGAAAAACCTGTGGTGTGATCGCGAATAAAGTCTGGGTTTGTTTTGCCCCACTTCATCAAAAGATAAGCCATGCCATTGAGCAGATCGATATCGGTTCCCGGTTGAATTCCGAGGTAGAGATCGCAGCCCTCCGCCGTCGCCGTCCTCCGAGGATCGACCACGATGACTTTGACGTTGGTATTCTTTTTTCGGTGCTTACGCAAGCGGTTGAACAAAATGGGATGACAGTCAGCGGTGTTGGTGCCTATTAAAAAAGCGCAGTCGGTTTCGTCGAGATCCTCGTAGCAACAGGGCGGACCATCGGCCCCAAAGCTCTGAATATAGCCGGACACCGCAGAAGACATGCACAGGCGAGAATTGGTATCAAAGTTATTCGTGCCGAGGCAGCCTTTCATTAGCTTCTGGGCAATGTAGTAATCTTCCGTCTGAAGCTGGCCGGATCCATAGAGACAAACCCCATCTGAGCCGATCGCGCCCAGGGTTTCCTGGATTTTGCGCACAATAAGGGTGAGAGCCTCATCCCAGCTCACCCGGCGAAAGGGTTCATCTAGGGCCTGTCGAATCATCGGGTAGCGCATCCGATCCTTCATTAGGGGTTCTGTCGCGGTGGCCCCCTTGATACAGACTTGGCCCAGGCTAGACGGATGGGTGCGATCGCCGCGTATCTGCCACATCGGACGACCATTAGTGTCTCGGCTTACTGTCTTGCCCGGAATCGCAGGGGGCAGCGCTTCGAGTCCGCAGCCGACGCCACAGTAAGGACATTGAGTTTTGGCCGATGCATTCATAGTATGGCAATTAAAAGGCTGTTAAGGGATTTCCCTAGAAGAACGACTTCGTTTTTGAGGCTGACGAATAGTTACCACAGTTTAGAGGTAAGCAGTTGCTTTTCACCTCTTCCAATCGATCGGTTTCTCCTATGGTAATGATGACTTTGCATTATACCGATGCAATTTTTACAATGTGACCACGAAAAACCGCGATCGATGGCTGAGACTATCAGAATATCGATCGCGGTTTTAAGTTCATCTGCCTGTTTACAAAACAGCGCTAGTTACAAAATATAACTATTTGATAAACAGCATTTCTTGGTACTTCGGCAAGGCCCACAAGTCATCGGCAATTTCACCTTCGAGTTCATCGGCATATTCGCGAACCTTATCCATTAGAGGACGCAGGGTTTTCGCCGAATACTGCATGTGGTCGGTGATGTCCTTGGACTCATGCGCTAGGGCCGAGTTAAGCTTGCTCGCCGTTTCCATCATGGATTCGGTGAGGCTGGCGACCTTTTTCGTGGTGGCGTCATCAAGGCTGATGCCGATTTCCTTAAGCCCTGCAATAGAGTTGCACAGCTCAGAAAGATAGCGCACCGAAGCCGGGTAGATGATGGTCTTCGCCATATCGATGACCAGAGTTGCTTCCATCTCAATGACTTTGACGTACTGCTCGGCGTAGACTTCAAAGCGACTCTCCAATTCAGCATTGGACAAGACGCCAGAGTCGGCAAAAAGCGCCATGATCGCTGGATCTTTCAGGAACGGAAGCGCATCGGCGGTGGTGGGCAGGTTGAGCAAACCACGCTCTTCCACGGCCATTTTGTGCCACTCTTCAGAGTAGCCGTTGCCGCCAAAAACGACTGCACTGTGCTGATCCATCACCGATTTGACGACCGCATAGGTGGCCGTCTTCTGGTCTAAGCCTTTCGCCAATTCGGCTTCCAACTGATCCGTTATCCAGTTCAGGGAGTCGCTCAAAATGGTGTTGAGGGCAACCAATGGGCCGGAGACCGACTGGTTAGAACCCACAGCCCGGAACTCAAAGCGGTTCCCCGTAAAGGCAAAGGGCGAAGTACGGTTGCGATCGCCGGGATCTTTTTCAAACTCAGGCAGGGTGTCTACGCCGAGTCTCATCGTGCCGCCCTGAGACGACCCCTTGACGGTGCCGTTTTTGATCTCCGTCAGCAAGTCTTCGATTTGGGATCCGAGGTAGACGGAGATGATTGCAGGTGGCGCTTCGTTGGCCCCGAGGCGATGATCGTTGCTAGCCGTGGCGATCACTGCACGCATTAGCGGACCGAACTTGTGCGCGCCCCGAATGACAGCGCTACAGAACAGCAAGAATTGAAGGTTGTCGTGGGGGTTGTCGCCGGGATCAAGCAAGTTGCCTTGGGTAGGGTTGCCGACGGACCAGTTGACATGTTTGCCGGATCCGTTGATACCTGCAAAGGGTTTCTCATGCAACAGGCACATGAGGCCATGTTTTTTGGCGGTGTTGCGCAGGATGGTCATGATCATTTGTTGATGATCGCTGGCCACGTTTGCCGCTTCAAACACGGGCGCAATTTCAAACTGTCCCGGAGCCACTTCGTTGTGACGGGTTTTGGCGGGAATGCCGAGGCGATAGAGACGCTCTTCCACATCCTGCATGAAGACCTGAACCCGCTCTGGAATCGCTCCAAAGTAGTGGTCTTCAAACTGCTGGCCTTTCGCAGGGGACCGACCAAACAGCGTGCGTCCGGTGAGGAGCAAGTCTGGGCGGCTATGGGCAAAGTGTGAATCGACGAGGAAATATTCTTGCTCAGCGCCACAGCTTGAATTGACTGGGGCAACTTCTTTGTGGCCCATAGCTTTAAGCAGGCGGGTGGCTGACTTGTTCATCGCGGCGATCGATCGAAGCAAGGGCGTCTTTTTATCCAACGCTTCGCCTGTCCAGGACACGAAGACCGTCGGAATGCAAAGGGTGACGCCGTTGTCGGTTTCCATGACGTAGGCAGGGCTGGTCACGTCCCACGCGGTGTACCCACGAGCAGCGGAGGTGTTACGGATGCCACCGTTCGGGAACGACGAGCCATCGGGTTCGCCTTGAACAAGCAGTTTTCCGGTAAATTCGGTGATTACCGAGCCGTCGCCTTGGGGTGAGATAAAGCCATCATGCTTCTCGGCGGTGATGTTGGTCATGGGGTAGAAGACGTGGGAGTAGTAGAGTGCTCCCTTAGAAATCGCCCAGTCCTTCATAGCGGCGGCCACGATTCCGGCAACCGAGAGGTCGAGCTTGCTGCCCATTTGAATGGTTTTCTTGAGGGACTTGAAGACGTCCTTAGGCAAGCAAGCCTGCATTTTACCTAGGGTAAATACGTCTACCGCCCACAGTTCTTCGAGACGACTGGGAGAGTTGGTGAGGATTGCTCCACGCTCGGTGATTTGAGCAATTGCCTGAGACCGTAGTTCATTTCCGCTCATAGCTTTTACTTTTCCTTTAGATGATTAGCAATCGATTCTCTGAGAGTTTATGGGTTAGTTCCCAAAAACTACGTAATTAGTTCCTAATAGGCCCAAAGATCTATCCCTAGAGCAATACCCATTCAGGAATAAAATTTGAGCCGAAACTGAAACCGGATTTGAACCTTTTTATGTCTATTGATATAGTAGAAACACCGAACGGCTTAGTTTTGTATCCTGTGATACGAAATGATGCAAGATTTAATTAAAGGTTTCTGTTCATACCTGAACTCATACTTGATCGATCGCAAACTCCCGCAGGTTTTTCTTTCGCCATGCCGCATCAAAGGTTCGATCGCAGATTACCTCCAGCACTCGGATCCCCGATGCGGGCAAACGGCTCAATCGAGACGCTAGGGTGCTCCAGTCGAGAATGAGTTCGTGGCTTACCTGATAGGTCTTGCACAGATCGGCGAACTTGACATGTTGAGGCGTCGAGAAAAATTCTTCAAAAGGGGGATTGAATTGGGCGACGGGCAGCATTCCAAAAATTCCACCGCCATCGTTGTTCATGAGCACAACAGTCAGGCTTCCCTGAAAATGCTGCCGAATGAGAAATCCATTCGTGTCATGCAACAGGGATAGATCTCCGGTTAGCATGACGGTCGGCTGGTTTCGGTGGGCGATACCCAACGCGGTCGATAAGGTTCCATCAATGCCATTGGCCCCTCGATTGGCGTAAGGCTGAATGTGTAAGTCGCCCGGTTTCCAGAAGTATTCCAGATCTCGGATGGGCATACTGTTTGCGACAAAGAGTGGCGTGCGATCGGGAAGAGATTGGGACAAGAGCCATGCCGCTTTTCCTTCAAATAATTCGGACTCTTGATCTAGGGCTACATCAATAGCCGATCGGGTGGAATGTTCTGCCGCGAGCCAATAATTGCAATAGGTGAGTTCTGTTGTAGCGATCATAGTTTCTAATGCGTGCGCGATTGTTTCAATAGTTGCTAAAAGATTACGGGTTCTGCCGTGAAGCATATCAAGCGATCGATCGCACTCGTCAACGATCCAAGTCTCAGGTTGAACCTGTTCTAGAAATTGCCGAAGAACTTTGCTAGTCGGCATTTCACCGATTCGGATCACCACGTCAGGGGTTAGAAAATCGGCCCGTTTAGCGTTTCGCAAAATGGCATCATAGGTGGAAATTACCGTGGGGTTTGCGATGTTGCGCACAGGCGAGAGGGCTTCAGCCAACACCGGAAAGCCTAACGCCTTCGAGAGTTGGGCGATCGCATCAGTATGAGCTTTGGGGTCGGACGGTTGAGCGACGCCTGCGATGATGATGCCGCGTTTGCCTTTGAGCGCTGCGATCGCATTGACAGTCGATTGGTCTAGGATTTTAGACGTCTCAGGGCGTTGATAATCTAGGTGATCGAAGAAGTCGATCGGAATTGTTTTTGAAAACTCTAGTGTTGTAGGATCTTCGATCGGTGCGAGGGGATCACGTAATGGGATATTAATATGGACCGCACCTTTTAATGGATAAATACATTGCTGATAGCATTGTGCAACCCGTTGTCGCAGGTATTGCAACAATCTGATATCCAGTTCAGGAATCGCCGTTTCACAATAATAATTTGGGAAATCGCCATAGAGTTTTTGTTGATCGATCGCTTGTCCAGCGTTGCAGTCGCGCAGCTCGGGAGGCCGATCGGCGGTGAGGACGAGCAAAGGCACTCGGCTTTCGCGCGCTTCAATCACGGCGGGATAAAAGTTTGCGCCTGCGGTGCCGGAGGTGCAGACGAGGGCGACCGGGCGATCGGTTTGTTTGGCAAGACCGAGGGCGAAGAAACTAGCCGATCGTTCATCAAGGACGGGAATGGCTTCGATGTGCGGATGCTGGGCAAAGGCGATCGTCAGGGGGGCTGAGCGAGATCCTGGGCAAACGATCGCGTATTTTAAGCCGCAGAGGTAAAGCGTTTCGACCAGGACGGAGGCCCACAGGGTATTGAGGTTGCGAAAGTCTAATGTCATTTAAGTCAAATCTGCTCGATCGAATACAATAATTCTCCGTTCTCCAGCACGGACTTCAATGGAATTTTAGGATTATTAATATCTTTAGTCATTAATTCGAGTCGATCGCAGATTTTGCAGAAGTGATGGGCGATCGAGTAAATCGATTTAAGAGGGACGATCGAGTCGCAGGAACATTCGAGTCGCAGGAACATTACATCTCCGACTCAACACTTTTCGTACTTTTTGTTAATTTGACCCTACCAATTCTTAGATTAAAATGCCCCCACAGAGAATGCATCAAGCTTGATATGGCCCTCACGAGAACAGGCCCATTAGAATTCTCCATCTAAAAACGATCGATCGGTCCTCCTCCCCTATTTTATCGGTTCTTACTCCAAAAGCTTTATGGCAAAAGGAATGAACGGGTTACTCGATCGGTTCTTCCCCATTTTTATTGCGGTTGCCCTCAATGTTGCTTCGGTGGCCCCCAACTTATAGTAATGACATCGGCAAATGAAGTGACTGTCCAGTTATAGATCATCACCTCAATGCCAACTCTCACTACGCATCATTTGCAACACTCAGGAGAAACAGCTATGTCCGTTTCATTTGTTAAATGGCAACCTTGGCAAGACGTGGAAAACGTTCGGAACCAACTAGATCAACTCTTTGAAGAAATGACACCGATCGCTCGTGAAACCTTTGTTCAACAGCGACCTCTCCGAGTCCCACCCATCGAACTTCTGGGTACTGACATCGACCTTATCTTAAAGGTTGAGCTACCCGGACTTGAAGGCAAAGACCTAGACATTCAAGTCACCCGAGAAGCGGTTTCGATCAGAGGTGTATTGGTCCAGACGGTCAAGCCTACTACTCAAACTGACGGTCAAGCCAACGATTCAACGGGCACGACAAACCCTGTTGAGCCAGTCGTTAAAACTACCGCACCGCATGTTTATCGATCGGAGTTCCGGACGCAGACCTTCCACCGAGTCGTGCCGCTGCCCGTCGAAGTGGATAACGAAAATGTCCATGCCGAATTTAAAAATGGCATCTTGACACTCACGCTACCCAAACTCGTTCGCGATCGTCATCACGCTGTCAAAGTCACAGTCTAGAAAATGATGAAGTGATCGTTCTTGCACTGTTTATCATGTTGAAAACCGTGCAGGGCGATGAATTTAGAGACTGGTCCCCTCAACCGTCCGGAGCATGGGCGGTTGAGGGTTCGGTAAATACCCCTTCATCAAAATCGCACTCCCAGACACCATATTAAGGTGAGGGCGCGACGCAGCTCATCTAGATGATGCGTAATAAGCATCTAGAAAAAACCCTCTCAATGCATACCGTTTTCAATCATTTGGAGTCAGATTAAGTCTCATGGGAAAAGTAGTTGGAATTGACTTAGGAACCACTAACTCTTGCGTCGCGGTGATGGAAGGCGGTAAGCCCACTGTGATTGCGAATGCAGAAGGTCTTCGCACCACCCCCTCCGTGGTCGGCTTTGCAAAAAATGGCGATCGTCTGGTTGGTCAAATTGCCAAGCGCCAAGCGGTAATGAACCCTGAAAATACGTTCTACTCTGTAAAGCGCTTCATCGGTCGTCGCTTTGATGAAGTCAGCAACGATGCGACTGAAGTTCCGTACAAGGTCATCAATAGCGGCGGAAATGTCCGTCTCGACTGCACGGCTCAAGGCAAGCAGTTTGCGCCTGAAGAAATTTCCTCTCAGGTTCTGCGTAAGCTCAAGGACGATGCAAGTAAGTATCTCGGACAGGAAGTGACCCAAGCTGTCATCACCGTCCCTGCTTACTTCAACGATTCCCAGCGCCAAGCGACTAAAGATGCTGGAAAAATCGCAGGTCTTGAAGTTCTACGTATTATTAACGAGCCAACCGCAGCAGCGCTGGCCTATGGTCTAGACAAAAACGCGACCGAAATCATCTTGGTCTTTGACTTGGGCGGCGGTACGTTTGATGTCTCGATTTTGGAAATCTGCGACGGTGTTTTTGAAGTTATGTCCACGTCCGGTGACTCTCATCTCGGGGGTGACGACTTTGACAAAAAGATTGTAGACTACATGGCGGCTGAGTTTAAGAAAGCTGAAGGCATTGACTTGCGCAAAGACAAGCAAGCACTCCAACGCTTAACTGAAGCTGCCGAAAAAGCAAAGATTGAGCTATCTAACGTTACTCAATCTGACATTAATCTTCCTTTTATCACCGCAACTCAAGATGGTCCTAAGCACTTAGAGCTAACCTTGACCCGTGCGAAGTTTGAAGAACTTTGTGCAGACTTGATTGACAGATGTCGTATCCCGGTTGAGAAGGCATTGAAAGATGCCAACATCCCTAAAGATCGCATTAACGAAGTTGTTCTCGTGGGCGGTTCCATCCGAATTCCTGCGGTCAAGCAACTTGTCAAGGGCATCTTGGGTCGTGAACCCAACGAAAGTGTAAATCCCGATGAAGTGGTTGCCATGGGCGCAGCAATTCAAGGGGGTGTGCTTTCGGGTGAGAAGGGAACTGAAGGCTTGCTGTTGCTGGATGTGACTCCACTTTCCTTGGGTGTCGAAACCTTAGGTGGCGTCATGACCAAAATCATCACCCGTAACACAACGATTCCGACCAAGAAGTCTGAAACATTCTCCACCGCCGTTGATGGACAGTCCAACGTGGAAATCCACGTCCTTCAGGGCGAACGCGAAATGTCCAGCGACAACAAGAGCCTTGGAACCTTCCGCCTAGACGGAATCCCAGCAGCTCCTCGCGGCGTTCCTCAAGTCGAAGTGACCTTTGACATTGATGCAAACGGGATTTTGAGCGTTACTGCTAAGGATAAAGGGACCGGCAAAGAGCAAACCATTAGCATTACTGGAGCCTCGACCCTCGACAAAACTGAAGTCGAGAAGATGGTCCGTGATGCTGAAATGAATTCTTCGAGCGACAAAGATAAGCGCGAAAGAATTGACCTTAAGAACCAAGCCGATTCACTAGCCTATCAATCTGAGAAGCAAATGAATGACCTCGGCGATAAGGTGAGTGCGGAGGACAAAGTTCGCATTGAAGGCATGGTTAAAGAGTTGCGCGACGAGATTCAAGCTGAAAACTTTGATGCGATCGCATCAAAGAAGACGGCACTCGAACAAGCGCTCTACCAAATCACCACAAACCTCTACCAACAATCCAGTGGTGAAACAGGTGCAACCGAGGCCAATCCCGCAGCGACCAATAGTCCTGCTCCCGATGATGTGATTGACGCAGATTTTACCGAAACGAAGTAGTACCGTGATTCTTCTGCATCAATGGTGTAGGAACTAGAGCGATTAAAAGCCCCCAGGACTTAGGTTCGGGGGCTTTTGTTTCTGATAAAATTCAAGTCTTTATTCTGATTGAATCTATATCGTTCACACTATGAAATTCACGATCGTTACGCCGTCTTATCAGCAAGGCGCTTTTCTAGCTCGCACGATTGAGAGCGTACTTATGCAAGCGGGTCCGACGGTTGATCTGGAATACTTTATTTTAGATAATTGTTCGGAGGATGGGACAGAAGAGATATTAGCGAGATATGTTAATCACGAAAAGATTACAGTTATTCGATCGCCAGACCACGGTCAAGCCGATGCCATTAATCGCGGCTGGGCTATGGGGACAGGCGAGGTTTTTGCGTGGCTAAATGCTGACGATGTCTATTTGCCAAATGCACTCAAAACCGTTGCGAACTATTTTGAAACACGATCGAATATCGATGCCATCTATGGTGAAGCAATTTATATCGACGCACAGGGTCAGGTTCTCAAACCCGTTACCAACATTCGGAACTACTCCCAATCACAGCTCAAAACCCATGATTTCATTACCCAGCCTGCAACATTTTTAAGGCGGGAAGTGATGGTAACAACCGGTCAACTCTCGCAGAGCGATCGGTATGTTTTTGACTGGGACTACTGGATTCGAGTATCAATGCACTATGAGTTTGTGCGGGTGAATGAACGGTTAGCAGGCTATCGCGTCACGGGAGAAAACTTGACGAGTACTGGGAAAGGCAAGCGATTTCGGGAAATGCTGAACCTTGTCTGGCGCTATGGCAGAATCGTGGGAGTCGTTCAGTTTGGATTGCGACTAATACAGAAAAAGTTAGTTCAACAAGTGGAAATGCCTGCGGTGAAACCCATGACTTTAGCCCTAAAGAGCCGATCGATTCTGGGATGTCGTGTGGATGGAGTGGATTACGATTCGGCGTGCAATCGAATTGAATCACAGGTGTTGCAACGCCAGCCCGGATACGTGATCGCCGCAAATGTTCACGTCATTATGACCGCGTACTGGAACCGGGCCTATCAAAACATCGTGAATCAGGCAATATTAGTTACGCCCGATGGAATGCCTTTGGTATTAGGTTTGAAATTACTAGGAAATTCGCAACAGAGTCGGGTTTATGGGCCAGATTTAATGCTGCGATGGTGCGATCGGGCCTCAAAAACTGGACTGCCAATTTATCTTTACGGCTCATCCTGGAAAACGCTAGAGACATTGCAGATGCGATTGCTGGAGCGATTCCCGACGTTGATTATTGCAGGGGCGCATTCGCCGAAATTCGGGAACTTGAGCGAAGCAGAAAGACGCGCGGATTGCGATCGGATCAATGCGTCGGGTGCAAGGGTAGTATTTGTGGCGCTAGGATGCCCGAAGCAGGAATGGTGGATGGCGCAAGCGGGATTGGATGCTGTTGCGATCGGCGTGGGCGCTGCCTTTCGGTTCCATACGGGAGAATTAGCGCAGGCTCCCCGCTGGATGATGGCGATCGGGCTGGAATGGGCTTATCGGTTATTTCAGGAACCAGGGCGGTTGTGGCGGCGGTATGTGATTAATAATCCGGCATTTTTAGTGTTATTTGGGTGGCAGGTCTTGCTGGAGCGGGTGCGCAAGCGGGTGGGGTAAAGGACAGAGGTGGGTTTTTGGTTTTTTTGGGTGTGGGATCACTACTTATCGGGATTGGGGCGGAATGTTTAGAATATAGAAGTTGGGGTGATGGCTTCGTGCGAGTTGTCTAGTGTTTTAAAAGTTAGAAAATTAGGAATTAGTATGTCATTCTTTGAGTCTGAAGTCGTTCAACAAGAATCACAAGATATTTTTTCAACCTACCAGTCACTGCTCAAAATGGGGAGCCAGTACGGTAAGTTCGATCGTGATGGAAAAGTAATGTACATCGAACAAATGGAATCTATTATGGAACGTTTCCAAATCATGATGAAACGCATGGAGCTGTCAGAAGATTTCTCAGCGCAAATGACTATGGAACAACTTAAAACCCAACTGGGCCAAGCCGGAATGACACCAGCCCAAATGTTTGACAATACCCGCAAAACCCTTGATCGAATGAAGGAGCAGTTGGAGCCGCTTAGGTAAAGTAATCAAGAAATCAGTAATTAAGTCATTAATGCTTGGACCAAAATCCGCATTATACGGATCAAGATCGCGAGGAAATCCATAGCTCTCCAAGTCTTGTTCAAACTTTTTTTTCAGCCCGATACAGTCCAAATCTTGACGCTTGGCTTCGATTACAAGAATATCGGTTGTCGATCGCATCCGATAATCTGAACAGCCTTGAAGGTGACTTGTCACTTTAGTCGGATACCCCGCATCTCTAGTGTAATCGGGGAGTAACCTCGATCGCCTTCAAGAGAAATGCTGTAAAAATATCGTATGATAAGAGCATACTTTACACATCTTCACAAATCAGTATGGTGGTTGCCTCTTCTCAAATTCCTACCCAATACGATCGCGCAGCCTGGGCCAAAGGCTATCGATCGCTAGACGAGGAGCAAGCTTACTGGATTGATGAAATCGAAGGGACGCTTCCGGCGGAGTTGACGGGAACGCTGTTCCGCAATGGGCCGGGGAAGTTGGAAATCGGTGGAACCTCTGTACAGCACCCGTTTGACGGCGATGGGATGATTTGTGCGATTACGCTGGATAAAGGCCGCGCACACTTTCGCAATCGCTACGTGCGAACAGAAGGCTACGTCGCTGAGAAAGCTGCAAACAAGATCCTTTATCGTGGCGTATTTGGAACGGCACGCGAAGGTGGATGGTGGCGCAACGCCTTTGATACGAAGCTAAAAAACATTGCCAACACGCAGGTGATCTACTGGGGTGGCAAACTGTTGGCGCTGTGGGAAGCGGCAGAACCGCATCGGCTGGACCCTGCAACCCTCGAAACCCAAGGGTTAGAATACTTCAACGGCAAGCTGAAACCGGGAGCGGCCTTTGCAGCCCATCCTTGGATCGATCCTCAAGGTCCGGACGGAGAGGCATGTCTCGTTAATTTTTCGATTCAGGCCGGACTGTCGTTCACGTTGAATCTTTATGAACTCAACCAGGCAGGCGACATTGTTCGTCAGCAGGATCATGTGATTCCGGGATTTGCATTCATTCATGATTTTGCGATTACGAAGAACTATGCGATCTTTTTCCAGAATCCGGTCAAGTTCAATCCACTGCCGTTCCTATTGGGCGCAAAGGGTGCAGGTGAAAGCATTGATTTTGAACCCGAGAAACCGACGCGGATTATCCTTGTAGCGCGGGACGGTAAGAGTAAGCCACAAGTCCTAGAAACCAAAGCAGGCTTTATCTTTCATCATTCCAATGCCTTTGAAAAAGATGGAAAAGTTTTCGTTGATTCAATTTGCTATGCGTCGTTGCCGTCGGTGGAACCGGGAAGCGATTTCCGCGACGTGAATTTTGGTCGATTAGATCCGGGTCAACTTTGGCGCTTTGAGCTGGATTTGGAAGCTAAAACGGTTGACCGATCGCTGTTAGAGGCTCGATGCTGCGAGTTTCCCGTTGTGCATCCCGATCGGGTGGGTCGGGAATACCAATATTCCTATATGGGTGCAGCGGTTGAAATAGCCGGGAACATGCCGCTCCAAACCCTGGTCAAGGTTGATGTCACCACAGGTCAAGAGACGATTTGTAGCTATGCGCCCAACGGGTTTGTGAATGAGCCTGTTTTCGTTCCTAAACCGGGCGGCGCAGAGGAAGATGGCTGGCTGCTCTCCATGGTCTTTGATGGCGTACGCGATCGATCGAGCGTCGTGGTTGTCGATGTCAAAACGATGACGCAAGTAGCTCGGCTGTGGCTTAAGCATCATGTGCCGTACGGGTTACACGGGACTTTTACGCCTGAAGTCTTCAAGGGCTTTGATGCTTAAGGTGAGTCCTGACAAAGAACTTGACCGGAGGTCCCCCAATCCTGGGGGAACATGACTCCGAAAGCTCCCATAGTTCGAGCGCAGGTCGCCAGGGATTAGAAAAGCGAGGAGTGCGTCAATCCCTGGTCATTACCGCCAGAAGTCCATGATTTCATACCCAATATCCCGAACCATCTTTCTCAATAGCGGCATTGATAGACCAATCACATTGGTGTGGCACCCTTCAATTTTTTCCACAAATACACTTCCCTTTCCCTCCATCGAGAAACATCCTGCACAAGTCAACGGCTCGCCCGTTGCAACATAAGCTTCAATTTCTACATCCGTCACGTCTGAGAAAAACACCCGCGTCACTTGGTGCGTCACCCGTCTTTGCTTAGGACTAAGCTTTCCGTTTACGGTGTAACCATCACAGACTGCGTGGCCCGTATAAATCTCGCCAACATGGCCGCGCATGGTCTTTAACCGGGCGATCGCATGGGCTGGATCCTTAGGCTTGCCGTAGATTTCACCATGGATGGCGAGGACCGAATCACAGCCCAGCATCACTCCCGGCGACGATGTAAAAAAACCGCCTGGTGCGCTGCCTCGGTTTTGCCAGAGCTTGTCTAAACTAACTTCAAGCTTCCTAGCCGCCAAGGTTTCGACCAGTTGGGCAGGTGTGGTCAATGGAATCGAATCTTCGTCGAAGTCACTTTGACAAATAAAAGGATCAATCCCCGCCAGTTGGAGCAACCGACGACGCGCCGGGGAAGCCGACGCAAGTACAAAAGGAATGGCCATCAAATCTAACCGTCCACCGTAAAGGACTTCACCGATTGGGTCAGCACCTCTTTCATTAAATCCCATCGTCGTTCTGGAGTGCTGGCGTTCAGGGTGTACAACTTGCCTCGGTAAATCACGGCACTGGCGATCGTATGGCGCTGCTGACCATCCGGCAGTTTGATCGCATATTCCAGAAGATAGTAGAGCCGATCGCCCACTTGACCTGCTTCTGCGTTGACGAGTTCAGCTACACGGCCCGATCCCTCTGGCGCAATGGCACTCTTGCCTAGACGGTAGCCAACTTCACCCGGCGTTCCCAGTTCATCGAGCGATCGTTTCCCTGGCGTAGGGTTAATCACGACGCTAATATTTTTAGTCTGCTCAATGATGTCGTGGAACAGAATGTCTAGGCCGCTATTTTCCGACAGGTTCTTAAACTGAGTCCAGCCCGTTGGGTACAAAAACCGATAGCCATCAAGGCTGTCAATGTAGCTACTCAATCCACCAAGCACCCCCGCCGAACAGCTTTGTAAGGTTAAAGAAACGATTGCCACTAGCGTGATGAATGCGACTTTAAGTAGATTTAACGACGGTTGAAAACGGATAAAAAGTGAATTCATCGTGGGGTGGGGTGGGTGCGGTGGTTAAACGTTGATAACATTCTGCCATAGGAGCGAACCAAACTCACGCGTCACTCTCCAAACTCGACCGATCGAATTGAGTTCGCTCTTTAGTTCAGCCTTGAATTGTTTAAAGCAGGAGGAGATGATGCAACCATCTGGCCAAGATTTGGTCGTCTACTATCTCCATAATTTCCACTATTTGTCTGTTTTCTCAATCCTTCGGCTACCAGTAATCCTTTCCTTCGGACACCCGATCGCTCGCGGCTCTCGTATTTCACTAGAATAGAGTGATGAGACCGGAGTAGAAGGGAGAACGTTATGCAGCCAAGTAGTCCCGACCAGTTTACTGAAAAAGCCTGGGAAGCGATCGCCCACACCCCTGATCTGGCCAAAAATGCCCAGCAGCAACAGATTGAGTCTGAACATCTCATGCTGGCATTGCTGGATCAAGAGAATGGGCTAGTCACTAACGTCCTTACTAAGCTCAATCTCAATGCGACCCAGTGGCACGATCGGACTGAGGCATTCATCAACAAACAGCCTAAAGTCTCCGGCAGCAACTCCAACATCTACTTTGGCAGGTCGGCAGATACCCTTCTCGATCGGGCCGAAAAAGTACGAAAAGACTACGGCGATGACTTCATATCAGTTGAGCATATTCTCCTAGGCTACGCTCAAGACGGACGCTTTGGCAAAGGTCTGTTGAGCGAGTTTAAACTTTCTGAATCCAAACTCAAAAATACGATCGACCAGATTCGAGGCAACCAAAAAGTGACCGACCAAACCCCCGAAAATAAGTACGAAGTCTTAGAAAAGTATGGTCGGGATCTGACTCAGTACGCCCGTGATGGCAAGCTTGATCCCGTGATCGGACGCGATGACGAAATCCGTCGCACAATTCAAATTCTATCGCGTAGAACAAAAAATAATCCTGTCTTGATTGGCGAACCCGGTGTAGGAAAAACGGCGATCGCGGAAGGATTGGCTCAGCGAATTTTTAATGGGGATGTGCCGGAATCGCTGAAGGATCGGACGCTAATTTCGTTGGATATGGGCGCACTGATTGCCGGGGCAAAATATCGCGGTGAATTTGAAGAACGGCTTAAAGCAGTGCTCAAGGAAGTCACAGATTCGCAAGGTCAAATCATCCTGTTCATTGACGAGATTCATACGGTGGTAGGAGCGGGGGCTGCGCAAGGATCGATGGATGCCGGGAATTTATTAAAACCAATGTTGGCTAGGGGAGAACTGCGCTGCATCGGGGCGACGACGCTGGATGAATATCGTAAATACATTGAAAAGGATGCTGCATTGGAACGGCGGTTTCAACAGGTTTTAGTTGAGCAACCGACGGTAGAAGATACGGTGTCGATTTTGCGGGGATTGCGGGAACGGTATGAAGTTCATCACGGGGTAACGATTTCAGATAGTGCGCTTGTGGCAGCGGCCACGTTATCCGATCGCTACATCAGCGATCGGTTTTTGCCTGATAAAGCGATTGATTTAGTCGATGAATCTGCGGCCAAGCTGAAGATGGAAATTACGTCCAAGCCCGAAGAACTCGACGAAATCGATCGTAAAATTCTTCAGCTTGAAATGGAACGACTCTCGCTAAAAAAAGAAGACGACAAGGCGTCCCGTGATAGGCTGAATCGGCTGGAGCGAGAACTAGGCGATCTCAAAGAAGATCAGAGTGTTCTTAATGCACAATGGCAAAGCGAAAAGGGCGGCATCTCTGACCTTCAAAAAATTAAAGAAGAAATCGAGCGTGTCGGGGTAGAGATTCAAAAAGCAGAGCGCGATTACGATCTCAACCGTGCAGCTGAATTAAAATATGGAACACTAACGGAATTACAAAAGAAACTAGACGCGATCGAAACTCGGTTAACAAACACTCACACGTCTGGCAAGACGCTGCTGCGCGAAGAAGTTACCGAAGACGACATCGCTGAGATTGTAAGTAAATGGACGGGGATTCCGATTAGTAAACTCGTCGAATCAGAAATGCAAAAGCTCTTGCTGCTCGAAGACGAACTCCACCAGCGGGTGATTGGTCAAAATGAAGCCGTAACTGCCGTATCCGACTCCATCCAACGATCGCGCGCGGGACTCGCCGACCCCAACAAACCGATCGCTTCCTTCATCTTTCTCGGACCTACAGGCGTCGGCAAAACCGAACTCGCCAAAGCGCTTGCTGCCTACCTTTTCGACACCGAAGAAGCCATGGTCCGCATAGACATGTCCGAATATATGGAAAAACACGCCGTCTCTCGCCTGATCGGCGCACCGCCGGGATATGTAGGGTTTGACGAAGGCGGCCAACTCACCGAAGCCATCCGTCGTCGCCCCTATTCAGTCATTTTATTTGACGAAATTGAAAAAGCCCATCCTGATGTATTTAATGTGCTGCTGCAAGTGCTCGACGACGGGCGCATTACGGATTCTCAAGGCCGCACGGTGGACTGCAAAAACACGATTATCATCATGACGAGCAACATCGGTTCGCAATATATTCTGGATGTTGTCGGTGACGACAGCCGCTACGAAGAAATGCGATCGCGCGTTATGGAAGCTCTTCGCAGCAGTTTCCGTCCCGAATTTCTCAACCGCATCGACGAGACCATTATTTTCCACGCGCTCCAAAAAAGCGAAATCCGGGAAATCGTTCGATCGCATACTAAATTCCTAAAACAGCGTCTTTTAGGACGGGGCTTGGGCTTGCATCTCACGGAGGACGCCCTCGATTTCATCGCCGAAACGGGCTACGATCCCGTCTACGGTGCTCGTCCCATTAAGCGCTTGATTAAACGAGAACTAGAGACAACGATCGCGAAAAAAATCTTGCGAGGTGATTTCAAGGAAGGAGACACCATTCA
>JAYVVL010000050.1:0-16399 GCA_043787035.1 Synechococcales cyanobacterium | reverse complement strand
CCCAAAGCGGTTCACCATGAGACCAGACTAAGCCCGGAAATCCTTGATCTTTGGCTAGGGGAGGCGGGAAAACGGTGGGGACGGGCGTATGACTCATTGGGGCAATCCATCGATCGACCTCGTGCATGACTTGGCGTGACTGGTGCAGAAGCCACAGCTCCCCCCGGTGCCACCCTAGCAGTTCACCCACCGCTGTTAGAATCAAAGGACTCGCCTGCATGACGGTTGGCGTCAGGGTTAAGATTTCAGTAATGCGAGACTGGGTTTGGAGGAGATGTTCCATGCGTTTACGATCGGTGATGTCCTGGACGGACCCTTCATAAAACAAAAACGTCCCCGACTCATCAAACACCGATCGAACACTTTCAGAGACCCACAGCACCGATCCATCTCGGCGACGCACTTGCGCTTCAAAGGCGGTCACGGTCTGAAAATGGCGCATGTAGATCGTAAATTCATTCCGCCGATCGGCTTCGACGTAGATTTGGAGATCGATCGCGCTCACTTCTTTAATTAGCGCCTGCGGCGATTTATAGCCATAGAGCAAAGCCAGCGCAGAGTTGACCCGCAGATATCGCCCTGCCGCTGTGGATTGGAACATCCCAATCACCGCATTTTCAAAAATATTTCGATGATGCTCTTTCATGGATGCACATTCATGAACTTCGAGTTGGAGCGCTTTATTTTGCTCTACGAGCTGATTTTGAAGATCTTGCCGTTGGCGACTGGCGGTGATGCGCAGGGCGAGTTCTTCGACTTGAATAGGTTTCGAGAGGTAGTCAACAGCCCCCGACTCAAAAGCTTGGACTTTTTCCTGGATGCAGTTGACCTCGCCCAGCAGCAACACAGGAATCTGAGCAACCTCTGGAACGGCTTTTAATTGCTGACACAGCTTAAAACCGGACATGTCCGGCAGTTTCACCGCCATCAAAAAAATATTTGGAACATTAAGCCGAAGCTGTTTCAGCACTTGATCTGCCGCACGGGCAACTGTCACTTCATAGCCTTTTTCCGTCAGCGCATCAGACAGCCGTTTCGCACTGACAGGCTCCGATTCCACCAGCATTATGGATCCCTGACGCCCCACTGCGTAGGACTTGTAGCCCAAAAACCAAAAAATCTTTTCCTCCAACTGCACCAGCTCCGCCTGAAACTGAGCAGGTTGAGCGCTCATGGCCTCATGGGCTGCCACTAATCGATCGAGCTGGTCTACAACATCCATGAGTTCCTCTGGCTCCAGATAAAGACTCGTCAACACAGCTCCGAGATCGCTTAAGTCATCCGCTGGAATCGACGCCCCTGAAGCCACAATAGACTTTAAATGATGGCGATGTTGGCGCAGCAATTTGCGGAGATAGTACGTAGTGGAGACATCTAAAAGCCGACTCACCGAATTTGTGATTTCAGGATGCGATCGGGCAAGGAAGTCCATAGAATTTCTGTGTGCAACATGGATTTGAACACCTAACGTTCCCTGAAAGTGCATCTGAAGGCTCACAAACCGACATAACTGGATGAAAACCCTGTCCTCATCTGATGATCTAGATGGAATCCCGATCGATTGAAGACCCAAAGTTAGGTCACCTTCATTACACATTGCGTCTATCACGCAGTGGCATCAAGGAAGATTCAGCCAAATCAAGCTTGACAACTCAAAATTGATTGGCAGTTTCGAGTTTTATGGACTATCTCCGTAAAATTACTGTACTATTTAAACCAATTAGCTACCATTAGTGCGTTTTACCCAGGATTAATTTCAAGGTTTGATCAAGTTTGTACTGCACCTCAAGCACGAGCAATCGACGCGCACAGAGATGCTGGACCAAACTTGATCTCAAGGGTGTTTTGTAGTGATTGAGTAGGGGATTGTTTCATGAGATTACCCATCGCATTACCCATCTTACGGTTGGGCGATCGTTGGCTTTATAGGGCTGGAATGTTCCTGTTAGGGTTTGGGTCAAGCCTTGTTGTGTCAGGTTTTGTGCTAGGTGAGTTTCAGCCTGTCTTAGCGCAGGTTTCGACTACGCTAACGAATACCGCATCCGGCAATTTTCGGCAGAATCCGGGCGGTCCGACAGCGCCCGTTATCTCGAATTCAACGACCGTTCCAGCACAGCTTTTTGTGTTGCTACGTCCCGCCTTAGAGATTCTTAAAACAGGCGATCGAAGTGCGGCTGAACCGGGTGATACGGTGATCTACCGGCTGCAAGTTCGCAATACAGGCACAGCAAACGCCCAGAATATTCTCATTACCGATACGCTACCGATCGGATTGAAATTCTTACCGAATACCGTTCGCACTGGCCTTGCAACAGCCGGAACACTAACGCCCATTACGATTCCGACGCCGACGGTGAATGGCCGAGTCATCAGCTTCACGTATCCGGGACCGCTCACGCCTCGAAACCAGACGCTCACCCTCGTTTATGGCGCACTTCTGTTACCCGATGCGATTCGGGGAACGGGACGAAATCTCGCCGTTGCAGAAGGCGTTGATCCAACGATCGGACGCTTTGTCAGTAACACCACCAGTCATCGATTGCAGATTCGTGCGGGAATTTTGTCCGATTGCGGAACGATCGTTGGGCGCGTGTTTGTAGACAAAAACTTCGATGGAGAACAGCAACCTGGAGAACCGGGCGTTCCGAACGCTGTCATTTATATGGATGATGGCAATCGAATCACCACCGACGCCAATGGACTGTACTCGCTGGCCTACGTTATTTCTGGCAGTCGGACCGGAACACTCGATCTGACGAGTCTTCCCGGCTATACCCTGGCCCCCAATCTTTACCGCATTGAAGCCAACAGTCCCTCTCGCATGGTCAACCTCTCCCCCGGCGGAATGGCCCGAATGAATTTTGCAGTTACACCCACTTTCGGCGAGGGACGACGATGAAGATAAGTGTTAATTCAGCTTTGAGTTCCCTGATGGGCGTGTTTTTACTGTCGAGCGTTTCGATCGACTATCAAACCGCCCACGCCGCAACCATGCCCGCTCCTGCAACCAATGCGAACAAGATAGAACTGACGCCCATTACCGAGTCCCGCATTGCCGCCGATGGCCGATCGCGCGTTACGTTTTCAGGGCGAATTCTAGACGCCTCGGGCCAGCCCATTGAAGACGATGCGATCGTTACGCTCACCACCAGCGCCGGAAAATTCATCGGCGTAGATGTCGATCCCGATCTCGTAGGCTTCCAAGTTCGGGCGATCAATGGCGCATTTACGGCGGAGTTGCAGTCTGACCTGAAACCTCAAAAAGTGGACATTCGGGCTGGAATTGATACGCCGATCGTCCTTAAAAACAATCCAGCCCTTGGCACAACCTCTAACCCTTCTGTAACTCCAGCGGCGGCCCAGACTTCCACGATCGTGGAAGTCTACAGCCAGATAGAATTCACCCCCAACCTCCGTCCGGGACTAGTAGCTGGATCCGTCAAGCTCCGATTCGGCGCAGGGGGGACGGATTATTATGATAGTTTTCGGGAGTACTTGAAGCCCGGTTCAGACGGCGCAGCCGTAACGGGAAGCGCCTCCGTGTTTGCGACAGGCACTCTCGGCGAGTGGGCCTTCACCGGAGCCTACAACAGTGCGCGTGCCCTAAACACAACCTGTAACGGCACCAACAGCCTCTTCAAAGCCGACCAGTTCTGCGACAATACTTACCCCATTTACGGCGACAGTTCCAAAACTGAATTCACCGCGCCGTCTATTGATAGCGTCTATCTCAAATTCGAGCGCCAGTCTCCGGTGCTGAATGCAGGCACCGATTACGCGATGTGGGGCGACTACAAGAGCGAAGAATTTACCCGAAACTCCCAGCTCTACAGCGCCACTAATCGATCGCTCCATGGCTTCAAAGCCAACTACAACGTCGGCGATCTGCAAGTGTCGCTGATGTACGGCAACAACCTCCAAGGCTTCCAACGCGATGCTATTGTCCCCAATGGCACCAGCGGCTACTATTTTCTCTCCCGTCGCCTTGTCCAGACCGGAAGCGAAAATATCTTCGTGGAAACCGAGGAATTGAACCGTCCCGGAACCGTCATTGACAGGTCTAGTCTAGCCCGAGTCCAAGACTACGAGATTGATTACGATCGTGGCGCAGTTATGCTACGGCGACCGCTGCTGTCTACGGAGTTCGATTCCTACGGACGCACGCTTGTTCGTCGCATTGTCATTACTTATCAATATGACAACGACAACACCGCAAGCCTATACGCAGGACGTGCTCAGTACAATCTCGCGCGCGGCAATGGCCAAGAAAGTTGGGTTGCTGGCAGCTATCTCAAGGAGAATCTCGGCGGTCAGGACTTTGAACTCTACAGCGTCGATGCCAAGATTAGCCTCGGCAAAAACAGCACGTTCATTGCCGAAATTGCCAAGTCCAATAACCAATCGTCCTTTGGCCTTTTTCAAGGCACCGCCTACCGCTTTGAAGTCGATTCCAAACTGTCATCAAGTTTAAGCGCCAAAGCCTATTACCGATCGGTAGACGAAGGCTTCGCCAACAACGCCACCTTTAGCTTCTCTCCAGGTCAAACCCGTTGGGGAGCATCCGTTTCAGCGTTGCTTGGACCCAGTACCAGCATGCAGGCGTTGTACGATCGCGAAGTCAACTATGGCATTGCGCCTGCGGTTCGATCGACCATTGAGAATTTATATAACCCAGGTTCTCAAGCCGTTCCCGGTAGCATTCTCAACAACGATCTCAGTACCGTTAGCGTCGGCGTTACGCAGAAATTTGGGGGAGCCGCGCTCAGCTTTGACTGGGTGAATCGCGTGCGAAACGATCGAGCAGGCGCATCGCTACTCACCTCCAACAGCAATCAAATCGTCTCCCGGTTCTCTGTGCCGATCGCCAAGAACTTACTGTTCCGCGCCCAAAACGAAAGCAGTGTCAGCACCGGAACCGATCCGCTCTACCCCGATCGAACGATCGTGGGTCTAGACTGGAGCGCCTTCCCCGGCGTCACGGTTCGCGTCGCTCAACAGTTCCTGAATGCGACGCCCCTTCAAGCGGCCAATTCCTTCACCACTATTGAGACCCTTCTCGACTACAAACTCAGCGAAGACACCACCGTCACCGGACGATATTCGCTGTTGAACGGCATCGGTGGCAGCAGTAGCCAAGGCGCACTGGGCCTTCAGCATCGATTCAAGCTCTCCCCCGGACTGCGAATCAACGTTGGCTATGAGCGCATCTTCGGTGACTTATTTGCTTACACCGGAGGCGGCCAGCAGTTTGCGCAACCCTACGCACCCGGACAGAGTAGTTCCAGCCTCGGTCTCTACGGCGCAGGAGACAGTTACAGTCTGGGATTTGAATACACCGACAACCCTGATTTCAAGACCAGCGCACGCATTGAACATCGATCGGGCATTGGTCGCAGCAACACGCTTTTCTCCGCTGCGGCAACGGGAAAGTTAACGCCTGCGCTCAGTCTTTTAGGACGCTATCAGCAAGCTAATTATTCCAATCAAACGATCGTCGGGTTCAACGATACCAAGAATCTAAAACTCGGTCTTGCGTATCGCGATCCCAACAACGACAAGCTCAATCTGCTCCTGCGCTATGAATACCGCGAGAATCCAGACTCCAACCCCAACACGCTTTTATTTGGAACCGGATCAGGATCAACCGCGCACCTGCTTGCCTTAGAAGCTATTTACGCCCCGAGCTATCGCTGGGAATTCTATGGGAAGCTTGGAATCCGATCGAGCACCTCTTACCTAGCCAGCGATCTGGTCGGCACCAACACCCTCACCCTAGGCCAACTTCGCGCCAGTTATCGTCTGGGCTACCGATGGGATATTGCTGCCGAAGGCCGCTGGGTGGGACAGAGCAATTCCAACTTTAATGAGTTTGGGACCTTATTAGAACTGGGATATTACATGACCCCAAACCTCCGTCTAGCGACGGGATTTAGCTTTGGGCAAGCGACCGACATTGATTTTAACGGGACCCGATCGCGTGGTGGACCGTACATTTCGATATCAGCCAAACTGGATGATATCTTCGGGTTTGGTAAACAACCCGTGGCCCCGAAACAGCAACAAGAATCGATCGTTAGTCGTACGGAAGGTGCAAAATAATGAACGGTAAAAATACGATTTTTACGATGATTTTTACGACGGTCGCAACGACGATCGGACTTACACCCGCATTCGCCCAACAACCGATCGCATCCCCCATTAACTACACAATCACCGTCACCAGCAATCAAGATACGGTGGTTCCAGACGATCGCCTCACCCTGCGCGAAGCGATCGAACTGAGCAATGGCACATTGAATCCGACCCAACTCAGTCCTGCCGAACGACTGCAAATCACCCCGTCGATCGACAGCAGCACCATTCGGTTTAATCTCCCGACTGGACAAACCACGATCGTACTTACACGATCGCTCCCGGATCTCACACGCCCCGTCACCTTAGACGGCACCACTCAACCGGGCTACGATGCCACCACACGACTCTTTGAACAAAATGCCGACGTCCGAAAACCGATCGTGGAAATCACCCCCGCACCCGGAATCGATATTTTGCGCGGCTTGACCATCACAAGCGATCGCGTCACCGTGCGCGGTCTCAGTCTGTACGGGTTTACCTCCACCCACGGACTCACGGCCAGCACGCCCCCAGCAGATATTTTCATTTCCCATTCAAACCCGCCGCCTGATCTTTCAAAGCAGCAAATCCCTGCCGGAAACGCACCCTTTAATGACGTCCCACCGAAGGACATTCTCATTGAACAAAACTGGCTGGGAATCAAGAGCGATCGAAACTTGCCCGATCGAACCTCCGCCTTTGGTATCTCGGTTTTCAACAGCCAGGGGACACAAATTAAAAATAACTGGATTGCCAATCACGACGGAAGCGCCATCATTACTAGTGTTAATGCCACTAACACTCAGATCAAAAATAACATCATCACAAGCAATGGCCTAGCGGGAATGCCAGATGCCATTCGTCTAGAAGGCAACATAAACCAATCCAACATCGCAAAAAATCTAATCTGCGGCAATGACGGCAGTGGCATTTATGCATTCAAACCCAATGGTGCAGTTGAGATCTACGACAACACTATTATCTTCAACGGACGACGCCTCAGACGTGCCGCCATCTATATCACTGGAAATAATCATAAAGTTCATAATAATATTATCCAAAACCAAACCGCAGCAGGCGTTGTAGTTGGATCATCGCCCCTGAGCATAGGCAACCAAATCTACAACAACCAGTTTGCCTATCTCGAAGGACTCAGTATTGACCTAAATACTAACCACAACACCGATGTCGCCGACTGGCAACGCGGGGACGGACTCAACCCCGATCGCAATAGCCCTAACCGCCGTCAAGACACAGGAAACGCGGCCATCAACTCGCCAGTGTTTCTCGTGCGGAAACTGGCCATCAATGAAACCACCGTCAGCGGCACCGCCGATCCGGGCACCACTGTCGAACTTTATCGCATCAGAACAAAATATAGCGACGCCGGACCCTTAGAAACCCCCATTGCCCAAACCAAAACGGACGCCAACGGACGCTTCAGCACTACGCTAGACGGACTCACCGACGGCGATCGCATCAGCGCCATTGCTCATCATCCGCAGTACGGCACCTCCGAACCCGCCATCAATGCCCGCATCGGTACGGCTGTCCCCGGCAAAGTTATCCCGCCATCTCCCGTCTGCCTGACGCCCCCCGCCCCCCCCAAACCACCGGAGAAACCACCCGAAATCATCCAGCTAAAAGTTCCCAGAAATATCCACTTCGCCCTAGACAAAGACTTCATCAGTCCCCGAAGCGCGAAGGTCCTCGATCGCATTACCGACGTCCTCATCGCCAACCCCAACCTGATCATCGAACTCCACGGTCACACCGATTCTCGCGCCAGCGATGCCTACAACATAGAACTCGGTCAGCGTCGCGCCAGCAACACTCGAAAATACCTGCTTAAAAAAGGAATTGACCCTAGCCGCATGACCATCCGCTCCTTTGGCGAACGACAGCTTCTCTCGGATGGAAACCGCAAGATAGACTACGCCCGCGATCGTCGCACCGAAGTCATCTTCAAAGACATCCGCGACATCGAGATCATCGTCCAAGAAGATGATCTCCAAATCGAAGAATAACCCAGCTACCCCACCCTCAAAGCCCATGCGCCATCTTTTTACCACGCTCACAAAGACCCTTTCGATCCTAGCTACCATCGCACTGCCAAATGCACTGCCAAATGCCACCTCCGCTCAAACCACCACACCCCTCTTTCAAGAAACCTTTCGCAGAAACATCCTAGACAACCTTAACCAAATCCCCTACCGCATCACTAGCAGCAAATCCACCGGGGCCAACAACAACCCTAACCTCAGCCAAAGCGTCTGCCTCACCGCCAGCCAAGACGTCACCAACACGGGTTCAAGTTCCAACGTCCCCGGTTGCGCACCCGGACTGACCGGGCTTCCCGCTAACGGCGATACCTCAGGATTTGGAGCTTTACGGCTAACCTCCAACCGCGTCGGTTATCTCGACGCCGGACGAGGCTTCGCAGGACAAGGCGAACGCGGATCCTTTATTGTCGATACGCCCTTTTCGAGAACCGAGGGACTCATTATTGAATTCGATTTCTTTGTTTATAACGGTCGATCGAGCGGCAACGGCATCCCACCCGGTGCAGATGGACTTAGCTTCTTTATTCTAGACGGCACCACCACTAGTCCCGAACCAGGCGCATTTGGCGGAAGTCTGGGCTACGCACAAGCCAACAATGCTGGCGTCACCAATGATGGCGCAACCAATGGGTTCTTAGGCATCGGCTTCGACGTCTTCGGGAACTACTCAGCGGGAACAGAAGGGCGACAAGGCGGAACCGGAGCACAGACTGATGTCATCGCCCTGCGAGGCTCTGGTTCCGGTCAAACAGGCTATCGATTTATTAGCGGCGTCACGTCCAATAGCGTCATTGGAACCGGAATCGATGATGCCACCACGATCGGAACAGCCAACGAAAAAACCCGAGCACAGGGCGGAGTCAGTGGACGACGCGCCCGAATTACTATTACCTCCGACGGATTTTTAACCATTCAACTGGCCCCAAACACCCAGGACCCCGTGGCCGACAGCTCCTACAGAAATGTGTTTACCAACCTCGACCTCAAGAGCGGACTTCCAGTCAATGGACAAAACACCCTTAGCCCCATTCCCTCATCTTTTAAATTTGGATTTGCAGCCTCCACAGGCTTCTCGACCGCCATCCACGAAATTCGCAACTTCATTATTCGCCCCATCGTAGCCCCCCCCCGTAACCTTCGCCTCGTCAAACGCGTCACCGCCGTCATCCGCAAAGGCATCCGCACCGAATTCAACCAGTTCACCAACGATCCCACCACCGCGATCGATGACGCCACAGGCTGGTCTCAACCCGGCGCATCTCCAGTCGGCTTAATCAACCTAGACCCTACCCTCGCCGTTCAGTCCAGCGATGAAGTGGAGTACACCATCTATTACCTTGCAGAAGGAACCAATGGCTCGATCGCCGATGTCAATATCTGTGACCCCATCCCGACAAACAGCACCTTCAGCCCCAACAGCAACCAACTCAGCCGCAACAACTCAGCCGCCATTTCCAGCGGCACTTTTTTCAACAAACTCCAGCCCATTCCCATCACCACTCCCTGCCCAACCGGACAAAACCTCAACGGCGCAATTTTGTATAGCCTAGGCAATTTATCTACCACCGCTGGGCAAAACTTCGGCTATACCCGCTTTCGCACCCGAGTCAACGGAAATTAGATGTGCTTCTGTGGGAGAGTTCTGTAGCAAACTTCTGTGGCAAAATCTCTTCCATGCAACACCGCTATCTCTTATTCAATAAACCCTACAACGTCCTAAGCCAGTTTAGCGATCGCGCTGCCACCGATCGGAAGCTTCTCAAAGACTACATCTCCATCCCCAACGTCTATCCCGTCGGTCGGCTCGATCACGATAGCGAAGGATTAATGCTGCTTACCAACGACGGTCCCCTCCAACATCGTCTCAGCGACCCAAAATTCGGGCATCCTCGCACCTATTGGGTCCAGGTCGAAAATGTCCCTACCCCCGACGCCCTAACCCTCCTCCAAAACGGCGGACTCAAAATTCAGGACTATCGGACCCGACCCACCCAAATTTACAGACTTAGCCCCGACCCCAACATTCCTCCCCGTATCCCACCCATCCGATCGCGTCAATCCATTCCCACCACTTGGCTCGAAATCACTCTCACAGAAGGCCGCAACCGACAAGTCCGACGAATGACCGCTGCCGTAGGGTTTCCAACATTGAGGCTCATTCGAGTTGCCATAGGTCCGCTCAAGCTAAATGCTCTAGCGCCTGGACAATGGAGAGACTTAACTTCTGAAGAATTAAAAGTCCTATAGACCAAGACCTCCAAAACTAAATACCCTGCGAAGAATCGACCTGCTCCGATCGCAACTGCTCCAACACCTGCAAAAAATCCTGTAGTCCCTGGAACTGCGAGTACACCGATGCAAATCGGATATACGCCACCTCACTTACCGATCGCAACTGCTCCAACACCCTTTC
The DNA here is from genome assembly GCA_043787035.1 of Synechococcales cyanobacterium. Taxonomy (GTDB): domain Bacteria; phylum Cyanobacteriota; class Cyanobacteriia; order Leptolyngbyales; family Leptolyngbyaceae; genus JAAFJU01. The sequence goes on along the minus strand of JAYVVL010000050.1, from coordinate 5,809 downwards.
CCCAATTTCCAAACTTGTCACCTCACGAAGCACACGCTGCTGAAGCTCCACCTCAACGATGGTCACAATCCGATCTAAGTCAAAATCTGAGACACCCGATTTTTCACAAGCCCGCAAGACCCCCTGAAACAGCTTAAGACGATCGAATAGCTCCCGCTGACCACTTCGCTTGACTACCGTAATCGGCATCAGTTCAATTCTTTCATAGGTAGTAAATCGATGACCACACTTCAAGCACTCGCGCCGACGCCTCACACTCTGCCCTAGGTCTGCTGATCGAGACTCAAGAACACGGTTTTCAAGATGGTGGCAGACGGGACAACGCATAAATAGTTTAGATGCAAGAAGGACGCTTAGTTAGCAACATCGGACCAATTAACAGACTAATGACGATCTAGACTAAACCTCTGGCAAGGCCAAATAGCTAATCAAACTTCGGCAGTCACATCATTGGTTTAATGGGATTTATCATACTCGTAGTGTTCATCCTAGAAAATAATTATTCAACCTACTAGATATAGAGATGTATGGCATAGCGTAATTTCAGGATGTTGACCTATCCGGATCTTATCCATGATCCAGCAAAACGAGATTATGATTAGGATAAGACTTTAAGTTCGATCGACTGGATCATGGACAAAGTTTCTAGCTAATCTCTATTCCTTGTAAAAACTCATAGATACCATAGAAATTAACTAATGGTATTTTCCCGCATCAAGTGACATCGGTCACAACATATTGTCCTTCAGGGGTTAGAAATTCGGGAAGACTGGGCAATTTGGATTAGGTGGAGTTGATTGATACACTACCCTTACATCAACGTTGAGTTACCTAATCATTGATGTCAAGATAACAGCCTAAATTCCACTGTTTGACTGAAACCCGGTCAAATACCCTTGTTCTTTCACTGCCCTCAAGACGGGAGCTTAGTGCATGGCCGATCGTGACACTAAAAAACAGAAAATCCTTGTCGTAGATGATGAACCAGATAATCTGGATTTACTCTACCGAACATTCCATCGAGAATTTAAGGTGCTTCGGGCTGAAAATGGTCTAGATGCACTAAGTATTCTTGAGAGAGAAGGAGATATTGCTGTCATTATTTCTGACCAGCGAATGCCTCAGATGAGCGGGACCGAGTTCCTTAGTCTCACAGCACAGCGCTATCCGGACATTATTCGGATTATTCTGACGGGCTATACTGACGTTGAAGATTTGGTTGAAGCCATCAATTCAGGCAAGGTATTCAAATACGTCACAAAGCCCTGGAATGATGAACAGCTTAAGCAGGTTGTTCGGCAAGCAACCGACACCCACAATGTGTTGCGGACCCGAACGGAAGAGCTTCGTCGAAATCTTCGCCGTGAGACGTTGCTTAATGCAATGACCGGAACACTCCGCAGCACACTGAGCTACGGTGAGTTGCTGAGAGCGATAGCAGGGGCTGTGGGTCAGACCTTGGAAGTGAGTCGCTGTATTCTTCGGCCCTATAACGAGGGACAGTTTTCTGACGAAACTGTAGTGTATACGGCTCCTTTGTCGTTACAAATCCATCAAGAATTATCAGAGGGCGAAACGCTTGCCCATGTTTGTACTCAAGTGGTGCCACATTTGGATCCACTGTCCAATCTGGTCTGGCAGGTTCCTGAAATATTAGCGCTACCCTCGGTGAAGCTAACGGATATTCTCAAAGCGAAGGGCTTGGACTATCAGGCTATCTTTCCAGATTCCGAGGAAAATCTGGATATTGCCTTGGGCTTAAGTTCAGGTCCAAATTCCAGTGCGGATTCTAGAATTGTTTCGGTGCTGATGGTGCCTTTATTCTGCCGGCAGGAGCTAGTTGCAGTGCTGGCTCTCTATCAAGTGGATTGCGATCGGGTGTGGCAGCCGGATGAGATTGGGCTGGTTAGGATGGTGGCGGATCAGGCGGCGCTGGCATTGGCTCAGTCGCAGGCATACGAGCGAGTGCAGGCGCTAGCAAAACGCGAAGCCTTAATCAACACCATCACTACTGCAATCCGATCGAGTCTTGATCCCCAGGAAATCTTTTCGTCAATTACATCGCAGCTTGGGGAAGCGCTTCAAGTAGACGGCTGTACATTGTCCCTGTGGAAGGCCGACGATCGCTATGTGCAATGCGTGGGCCTCTACGACGCTGAGCAGCCCTCAGTTGCACTACAGCAGGTAAAGGAGATTGGAAATCCACTTGATTCGTCGGGTCATCTTCTGCTCAATGGAGTGCCAAAGTCTCAGGTGCTTATTGAAGATAATCCGGTGTTGATGCAACTGCTCAAGACCCATCAGCCAGTCGCACTTCCTGATCTAGCCCACCATCCTGAGATGCAGATGCCAGAGTTTCAGACGCCTTCAAAAGCGTTGCTAGTGCTGCCCTTATTGTCAGAGGGGAACATTATTGGGAGTATCTCACTTCGCCAAAATAATCAAACTCGTTACTGGACTCAGTCTGAAATCCGGCTGGTGCAGTCGGTGTCTGAACAAGCTTCTATTGCGGTTCAGCAGGCCAATCTCTACCAAACGACCCGTCAGCAAGCCGAGCAGCTTATGGCGGTCGATCGAGCTAAGACCGAGTTTTTCCAAAATATTTCCCATGAATTCCGCACGCCGCTGACGTTGATGCTGGGTCCATTGGAGACTGCTGTCAGCGAGGGTCAGGGGCTTTCAGGCGAACAATCTGCGATCGCCCTTCGCAGTAGCCGTCGCTTATTGCGATTAGTCAATCAATTGTTGGATCTACAGCGATTGGATGCGGGACAAATGCAGACCTGCTTTAGAGCCTGCGATCTGGCGGACTTTATCCATCAAATTGTCGAGACCTTCCGGGCCTACTGCGAGAAGAAAGGCATCGCGTTATTGGCTGATTTAGAACCTGTTGCGGCGGTTTATCTGGACTTGGAAAAATTTGACAAAGTGGTCTATAACCTGCTTTCAAATGCCATGAAGTTTACGCCCGCTGGTGGGACGATTACCGTTAGCTTGCGATCGTCACCGTTCTTGTGTGAAAGCTTAGGACAGTCATCCGATCAGTCACCGTCATCCGATCAGTCACCGAAATCGGTTGAATTTCGAGTGCAAGATACGGGAATTGGGATTCGCGAAGACCAGTTGCCTATATTGTTTGAGCGATTTAAGCAAGCGGAAGGGTCGGCTAATCGTAGCTATGAAGGGACCGGATTGGGTCTTTCTCTGGTGAAGGAGTTAGTGGGAATTCATGGGGGTCACACCCAGGTGTCATCGGTGTATGGCGAGGGCAGCACCTTTGCGGTGACCTTGCCGATCGGATGCGATCACATTTCGCCCGATCGTATTTTAGATGACCAGGGTGAAATGCAAGTGAGCCGAGCGGTAGTGGAGTTTGCTGATATTGATACTGAATTGCAGCCAATCGAACCTGATCCTCTAGATCAACTGGATGAGCTTTCAGCTAATTTAAAAGCGCAGCGAGTCTTGGTGGTCGAAGATACGACTGACCTGCGGAATTATGTGGCGGGAATTCTCCGATCGCAGAGTTATCGAGTCATTACGGCCCGCAACGGCGAAGAAGGCTTCCAAATGGCCCAAAAGTATTGTCCTCACTTAATCCTGACTGATTTGATGATGCCGAAGGTGTCGGGTCTAGATCTAATCCGTCTGGTGCGCGCTGATGAAACGCTGCGGGGCACACCCATTATTTTGCTAACAGCAAAGGTCGATGATGATACTCGGCTTGAAGGCGTTGAGCGGGGTGCGGATGCTTATTTGTCCAAACCCTTTAGCGATCGCCTCGTGATCGCAGAGGTGCGGAATCTTCTTGCGCTCAAGGAAAAGGAACAGCAGATGATCGAGCGAAATCAATATCTAACCGAATCGGTCCTAAAACGCTTTTTGCCCCCGAGCTTGGTGCAGTGTGCGGCGGAGGGGACACTGGCGCTCGACTTGCGTCCTGAACCGAAGATGGTGACGGTTCTCTTTAGCGACATTGTGGGCTTCACGCAGTTGTCCAATACATTGCGATCGAAGAAGGTGGCGGAAATTCTCAACGAGTATCTGACGGAGATGACCCGCGCAGTGTTTAAGAATGGCGGAACAGTGGATAAATTTATGGGCGATGCGATTCTGGCGATATACGGAGCACCCGAGGACCTGACCCCTAATGAACAAATCCGTCGATCGATCGCAACGGCACGGGACATGCACGCTTCGTTAGAGGTGCTCAATGCTAAGTGGACCGCTCAGGGCTTGCCGAAGCTAGAGTTTCGCTGTGGTATTCATCAGGGAACGGCGGTGGTGGGGATGTTTGGTGGGGCTGAGCGATCGGACTATACCGCAGTAGGTCCGAGTGTCAACATTGCGGCACGGCTCCAAACGGCGGCGCGTCCGGGGCAGATTTTGGTGTCGGCGGCGGTGGCGGATTATCTTGAGGAAGAGGAAATTACGAAGGGTAAGTCGTTACATCTGAAGGGCATTGATGAGACGGTGTTAACGTTTTGGGTTGACCCGATCGCCGCTCGTGTGCTCGAAGTTTCGCTGATTGCTTAGAATAGAACCATGTGTTTTATTAGGTTTGTTCATGGCGACGTCGCAGCGATCGAGAGTCCGAAAACCGGAGTCAGTTCAGTTTTGGCTCTGTGTCGGGGCAGTTTCTCTAGGGCTACACAGCAGTCTGCTCTTTGGATTGCAGCGCTGGGCTAAGGTGACCCTAGTGCAGCCTGATGCGGGACCGATCGCCGTGGAACTTATGGATGCCCCCGATGCTGTTGGACCTAGTGTTGTTGCATCTCCGGTTGAACCGGATGCGATCGCCCCAGTTCCGCAGGCTCCGAATTCCATACCTGATGCCCAGCCTGAAGTTAAGCTAGAGGTTAAACCCGACGTTCAGCCGGAACCAGAATCTGAAGTTGTACGAAAGCCAGAGCCGAAGCGTGAATCGAAAGTGCCAATCAGGGCTTCGGGGGATCTGAAAAACCCAGGTAAGAAGGGTGCGATTTCTAAGCCATCAAAGCCGACTAAGCAATCTGGAAATCCTTCAAATTCTTCTCAATCTTCTCAATCTTCTCCGTCCGCTCCCCGCCAGGGCGGTTCTAATAAGCCTGTGACCTCGACTGACAACTTACCAACTCAAAATCCTGGTGGAATGCGATCGGTTGGATTGAAGTTTACGCGCCCTCAGCATTCAAAAGAGCCGGGAGATCCAGATGCGACTCTCGTCCTGACTGAATTTCCTGGTACGCAATCAGCGTCCAATTTATTTCCCTTGAAGACAGGCCAGGATTTTGACGTGAAGGTTGGATTTCCGGTGAGTTGTGCGAGTTCAACCGGAAATTTGTGTGATGCAAGTCTTGCCAAGATTGGGGACTTGAGCATTACGCCGCCCGATGGGGTTCAACTTTCGGCATCGGAAGATGGTCAACTAGAGACTATGATTAAGCAAATTTTTCAGAATGTACAGGTTTCTTCCTTAACGGTGAAGACAGATGTGATTAAAAAACCGGATACTTTTTGGTACGTGACGGTTAAAATTCGATAGGCGTCAAGCAAAATTTCACCGATCGCAATTCCATTTCCTTAAGGGCTGTGGTAGTATTGCTAAAGCGAAAACGCGCGGGTGTAGTTTAGTGGTAAAACCTTAGCCTTCCAAGCTAATGATGGGGGTTCGATTCCCCCCACCCGCTTATTGAAAAAGTTTTATTTCGATCGCTGAACTGAAACTTGTTCCGAATACAGTGTTTTGACTGATACATGGCTCGATCGGCACGCTTGATTAGCTCCTCCGACGATTGGACCATTAGTTCTCTGCAAGGGATGACAGATG
>JAYVVL010000049.1:0-6212 GCA_043787035.1 Synechococcales cyanobacterium | reverse complement strand
AATCAAAGCCCGGACGTATGGGTACGTTACGGCGATTCAGTATGTTGGCTGGGATGATGTTCCTGAGTTTTGTCTTCCGACGCCATTCGACAAGATTGGGACAGTTTGCGTTCAGACTCCGCCATCGCTGCCGATTGGATTCAAGATGAAACCTCATCCCAGTTGGATCGATTTGCGCGATCGTATTTTGGAGGGCTGGAAGAGTGCGACCTTCCAAGAATTAGATCAGAAGATGTTGGATGTGGAAACCTTGTCCGACATCACTCAATGCGATTGGGCAGGTGATGAATTCATCCCGTATCAGGAACGCATGGATTGGGTTGACTGGGCGTACAACTTCGACGATGCCTGGAGTGATCTGCCAGAGGCTCTAAGCCGCCTGTTTGAGGCTGCTGTCCCTCATACTCCGCCCCATGAATGCCGTGAGGTACTGCTCAAGAATAATACCGAGAAAGGCTTGGATTGTCAGCCGATCGGCAATCGGGTAATGCCTCCAAGCTTAGTGGATGTTTTGAAGTTGATGTTGGCAAAAGCTGAGGAGCAAGAAAATGAATAGCGCTTTAGTCCAGAATAGACAGACTGCTAATATAAAGATACTGCCATCGCAGGAAAGCCTTCAGGATTTCCTGACACGAACGGCAATGGAATTCAAGGCTTTTAAAGATGCAACTCCACGGTCGTCACTTCCCCATTGAGAGTGACAACGCGGTGGACGAATTGTTGGAATAGTCGCGTTTTCGCTTCGTCATTGGACAATGCATATTCCCAGTATTTAGAATCCGAGAAGATGGATGATAAGTCCTCTCGGATTCTTTCTGTTGTTTGGATTTTAGAATTCTCAGCAAACTCAAGTTTTTTGATCTGGAGTCTAATTTCGGTTATTGCGTCTGCGATGATTGGATTTTGACCTAAAGCCATTAGGCCGGATAGTTGGTCCCGCAGTTTGCTTAGTTCAGGCGAGGCGATCGTTGTCTGGATTACTTCAGTGTGCCTGAATTGTTCCACTTCCTTTGCTGCCTTCACCAACGCCTCCACGATCGCCGATTCGATCCGATCGTTCCTAACGGTACAGGTTTGGCTGCACGATCGGCTCATCGCATTCCGGCATTTATAGTAACTACGCCATTGACCTTCGCGGTACTTCGTGCCTTGAGCGCCGGATTTTCCGCCACATTCAGCGCAGTAGATCAGACCCGAAATTGGGTATCTTAATTGACCGCCATCGATCCATTTTTGGGTATTGCTTCTGGTACGGCTATTGATCTCGATGATGGCCTTAAAGCTGTGGTAATTTGCGTCGGTGAGCATCACCGATTCAGGATGAGTGTCACGGCGGATATCCCATTGCTCTTGGGGCAGGGTGCCCGAAAACTCACGCCTCCCACATTCGTCCAAGCCCAGCATTTTGCGGGTGCCATAGCTAGTGTGTCCTCGCAGCACTGGATTGAAGAGCCAGTTGCGCAGCCCTTTGTGGGTCCAGCTAAACTGCGCCCGGTTACTGGTGCGCGAAATTTGCACTGTATCCAAAGTCTCCTCATCCTCCAAAATGAATGAATGCCCGGTACCCGCCGCCCTGGGTACGGCCAGTGGTGTGATGCCATATTTCGTATGGATGATCTTGATGGCCGCACTTAGAGATTGAACCTGCTCAAAGATTGCGATCGTGTCCCTCGCAAGGTCGGCTTTTGATAGCTCAGATTTCGAGGCAAGAAGGCATACGAATAGGCGATCGTCGAAGGCATATTTGCGATCACGCGAGATGTATCCGAAGGGTGGGTTGGAGTTGGCGCGGCTATTTTTGCGTTTGGAGTCATGACCGCGCTGCGAACGTGATCGGATTTTGCGCACTTCCATCTTCGCCATCACCACGCCAATGCCTGCCACCATCTCTCCGCCCTCCGATACGATATCGATCGCCTCGTCTATGCCATGTAGCGGCACACCATACTGGAGTAAGATTTTGGTCAGCCGATCGAATAGCGCAGGCGATCCAGTGGCACGATCGAGTACCGTCACCGTCACAGATGCGATCTCACCCGCCTTCACAGCTTTTAGTAATGCCTCCACTCCGTCGCGGTTTTCATCGGTTCTAGAGGCAACATCAGCGTAGATGCGAGTGCATCCGGCATCCCGTAACCGTTGAATCTGATTGGATAGCGCCACCGCAAAGGACTGCTTCTCAGTCGAGACTCGCGCCAAACCTGCCTTAATTTTTGCCACCTTGCCCTCATCCAATAGTTCACGGATTGTACTCCTGAACGGCTGTATCCGGAAGCCCAACGACAATTGTTGCAGGCATCCCATTCGCCACATCCACCTCAACTCCCACTTTCACGGCATCAATTCCAATCAGCGACGCACTCCAAATTCGGGACAACATACAGCATTCCATGGGGTTTTAAGGCTCTCCCTAAGATTGCCCGGAATGACTATTGCAGTAACGCCCATGATGTGAAATGCGATCGTAAGTTTTACTTTTTCTCAGGCTCAGGCTCTTTTTTCTGGGTCAATACGGTCACACCCCTTCATCACCGAGCAGTCCCATTGCACCAGTAAACACTTTGTCTGCAAGGCTAGAGTCTTTGTTCAGGGCACCGTAGCCTAAGGCCGCAGTGAAGGCAAAGGTTACTACTCCGATAATCAAGCGTGTGGTGTTTCTGCTGGATTTAGAGCCTTGAGCTAGACGAGTTTCACGTACTGTATCTAATTTAGTTTTGCTATCTAGCTCCTTACTGCCGAGATCGAACTATTGGCGTTGTCGATCGATGACTAATTGACGATCCTGTTCTCGATCTTTGAACAGTTGGGTCAAGAATTGTTCAGCAAATACCTTATCTGTACCGATATGAGGCGAGAACGCTGATGCGTAGGTGTCAAATGGTGAATTTGATGGTTGAGCAATAGGATAGTTAACTTCAATACGTTGGAGCGGTGAAGATTCAGAGGGCTGGGAGGGGAGGGACTTATCGTCTGTCATGGGAAGGTCCGGGTGAATGCTTTGGTGAAGAACTTATCGAGTGAATACATTGCGTGGTTGACGACGTAGTTATCATCCTTATAAATCATGATGTACGCTTCAGCTTCGCCAGGATTACAATAATCCAGGGAAACAATCCATTGGGGATTGAGCTGTTTAAGCTGTTGGATATATTGATCGAAATATTGTTTTTCAACTTCGGTTGCGTTGACGGGAAGGACAAATCTTTTTAGCGGGGGTGATTCAGTTGGTGTTTTACCATTGCTTATGGGTGGGGCGATTCCCGTTCCGGGAGGCTTCTGCTGAGGCAGAGGCTTCGCTAAAGGTTCGGGGTCAACTTTTTGCGTTGTGCTTCCATTACCGTTGGTTGGGGTTAAGCGTTTGTTTCGTTCTCCAGTTTGGGATTGAAGGGCGCTGCGGGCAGTTTGATAACCGAACGCGAAGTCACGATCGAGTTTGCTAAGACGGTGAAGTCTGTCAATGTTGTTTTCTAAGTCATTGACGATCGCATTGATTTCGTCAGGAAGCGGTTTCGCAACTGGCGAGGGTGATGAGGCGGTAGTGCTGGAGGTCGATCGTTTATGGTCTCAATGCAGGGTCATGTCGATCGCCCACCCCCATGCTCCGATCGCCCCATCACCCTCAACCCTGTAGAAAAAATAAGAGTCTTTGACCTGACCTCTCTGGGCAGATATACTGAGGTCTAACCGATCGAATTTCCCTCCTACACTCTCAGTTTCCATGTGCTGCGATCGTTCCAGAACTAGACTGTTGTATCGCGATACTTTAGGGTGAGACTCATGAGTGATCGATCGATGAAGGTTACAGCGTCTGCTTTGGCGAGCGTGCTGGGTTTGGCGGGGGCTATCTCTTTGTGTGAATAAGTTACGGGTTACTGAACGGCATAACCTGTGAATTGCCTCAATTCTGGAGGATGCAAACCCAAGACAATATCTGATTTTTGGACACCCATTTCCATTAACTCTAGATCTAACTCATGCTCTGTTGTATTATGCATAATCCAAATTTTGTTATTACGAATATCAATATGCATGACACAATGATGAACTCGTCGATCGTGATGCCAGCCCATATGTACAATCTGATACCGATCGTGTTCCACATCAAAAATCGTTTCCACTTCAATATTGCCAAAGGATGGTTTGGATTGAGCGTGTTGATTAAGTAGTTCGCGCACTATTTGAGGGTAATTTCGGGAATCCATAAAAGTTCTCTCTGCGATAAGGTGTCGTAAACTAGCAATTTAACTTGATTTTCCTCAACTCTTGATTTTGGAAAATCAAGCTGGAAAAACGTGTTAAAAGCAATGTACGGGATTGCTAAGTAGAGGATTCGATCGGGTGTTTCGCTTTTCAGTGCCGCACGGTAATTGATAAACTGCCCTAGTGCCCAGTGGAATTCAGAAATAGCAGAAGTCCCTGCGAGAAAACTTTTAACCTCGACGGCGATCTTTTTCCCTTTGCGTTCTGCCGTGATGATTCGCTCTGCTCCTAGATCAATCTCCATATCAACCCCACCCACCGTGATATTAAGGGGATCATCAGTCACATCCCACCCTTCCTGAATGAGTGCGGCTTTAACCACGGGATGAAAATAGTCTTTAGCCACGGGATGGTTTTGAGAGCAACGACTTCCTTATTTTACAATCGATCGATCGTTTGTGGTCTCAATGCAGGGTGATGTCGATTTTCCCGAGAGGAACAATGTAGAGATGAATCTCAGTACTAGGTCAGGAAAAGCGTGACGACGAAACTCTGACTGAAGCCGACTATAGGGAACTCATAGACCTCAGTAATCAGATTGAAGGCTCTGGAGTGAAGCGAATTGAGGCGTTAGCAAAATTAGCGACTTTTCGCCAGGTGTCCCTTCCAAAGCTCATGGATAATTTAGGGATTCAAAGTCTAGGTGTCCGCTAAAACGGCTTCAATGTTGAGTCTTCCCTGGGACGATCGTCACTATTTACTGTTTGAACGAGTAGGCTTCAATGTCACGAGTCAGAATATCGGCCAAACAGAAGAATCAGGTGATCGATCGCCTGAAGGGCTGTTGTGAGTTTTGTCGTGCTCAGTTGCAGTATTCTCCCAATAGCTTTCATGTTGAGCCAATGCCCTGTCTGATTCAGGCTATCGTAAGGAAAGATAAGATTTCTGATGGGAGTCATGACGATCGTGCCTAGTGTTTTACAGCCTGAGCAATCCTATACTTTTAGTAAAATCTTCGACCTTAAAGTTGAAGCAGATGAACTGTCTGCGTATTTTGGATATACGTTTCAACGAAAGCGTCTCAATTTGCCGTACTATTTAGGCTCGATCGATCGATTGGAAGAGCTGCGATCGAGGATTGAAGCAGTAATGCCTTACGTGAGCCTAACGAACGAGACGTCTAGGCGGGAAGTGCTGATTTCTCAAGTTGTACTGGAAGTGGTTCAGAAGACGAAGGCTCAATTGCGGATTGAGTATCCAATTAAGGTGACTGAGCAGCTTCAGGGTTATTTAGACTATCTGTTGCAGAATCAGAATGAAATTTTGGTGATTGAGGCGAAACGGGAAGACATGGATTATGGGTTTTCTCAGTGGGTGGCTGAAATGATTGCGTTGGATCAGTGGGACCGGAGTCCAGTTCAGCCTTTTTTAATTGGGGCGGTGACGACTGGACAGATTTGGCGATTTGGGGTTCTCGACCGGGCGAAAAAGAACATTGAACAAGGGTTAGATTTGTACCGGGTGCCGGAGGATTTGGAATCAGTCCTGCGGATTTTAATTCATGCGTTACTTTAACCTGTTGAGATCGTATGGGTGTGTCTGCTTAGTACAGGACAAAAAGGTTGAAAGTCCCTAGGAGAGGGATTCCTAGGAGTATCTACTCAACCCACGAATCCCTCATGACTGAGATTACCCTAATTCACCAGACCTTGCACCAACATTTCGGATGGCATGGTGCCCGCCTTCGGTTTCTGACGTTATTCTTAGTTGCGCTGTTTCGAGTGAGAACGGTGAATTTGTCTGACTTATCCGTCGCGATGCCGAGTCAGGCCCAAGCGAGTTCCCGCTACAAACGCCTACAGCGGTTCTTCTCGGGCTTTGAGTTGGATTATGGCGATTCGGGCCAAGGGGATGATGAATTTAATGGCGATTCCTCAGCCTTGGACCTTAGCCATTGACCGGACCAACTGGAGAGTGGGTCAGACCACAATATCCTGATGCTAGCGGTGGTC
>JAYVVL010000048.1:0-6223 GCA_043787035.1 Synechococcales cyanobacterium | reverse complement strand
AGCAGTGGCTAGAGGTATTGAAGCAAGAAGCGGCAGCGGTGGCCAAGCAGCAGCCTGAGCGCTTAACGGTGTTACTAGGTGATTCATTGAGCTTGTGGTTTCCGGCGGATCAATTGCCGAGCGATCGCACTTGGTTGAACCAAGGGATTTCGGGGGATACGACAGCGGCAATGGCCAAGCGGATCTCGTTTCTTGATGAGACGAAGCCTCAGACCCTGTTTGTGATGGCCGGAATCAATGACTTCAAGAAAGGCAGCACGGTAGACGAAGTGCTTGAAAGCTACCGCACCATGATTCAGAACTTTAAGCAAAAACATCCTAGTTCTGAAATTGTGATTCAAGCCGTGTTGCCTCACGGAGCCGAGATGACGGGAGTGGACGACCCTGAGCAGGTGTTAGCGATTCCGAACGATCAAATTGTAAAGTTCAATCAAAAACTGGTCAGCCTAGCGAAAGAAGAGCAAATCTTGTTTTTAAACCTGCATCCATTGTTTGCAGACAAAGAAGGCTTTCTACGATCGGACCTCACCACCGACGGACTGCATTTAAATCCATCCGGCTACCTAGTGTGGAGCACCGCCTTGCAGACCTTTAGCCAAACGCAGTTGCGCAATTCCGACGTTGCCATTCCTACCGCCCAAGCCTCACCCGAAACCGTCCCCGCGAATTCGGAAGTCCAATAAATCGAACCGACGAAGAATCTCATAGGGTTCTGTGGCACTGACCCGGCTCGCCAGGGATTTAAGTCGATCGAACGTTACCGTTTGGTCGCCAGTTAAACCAGTCCTTTGTTACGTAGTTTCGATTGTGGGTGTCACCCATGTAAAAGGTTATTGATTTGAGGCTGATTCAGTGATGGCCTGAGATTTTCTAGATCTAACTAGCAAGCCATGTTTAGGCGCAAAGATCATTGCTATCACAAATAACAACGTTTGTAGTACAACAATACATCCCCCAGTTGAGCCATCAATGTGATAGCTGATATACGTGCCCATGACGCTAGAAAACACGCCGGAAGCCATCGAAATCAGGATCATGTGATCAAAACAATCGCTTAACAAGTAAGCTGTTGCACCTGGAGTGACCAGCATGGCCACAACCAAAATAATGCCGACCGTTTGTAGTCCAGCAACAGCAGTAAGCGAGAGTAAAGATAGCAGAACATAGTAAAGAAATGTGATATTCAAGCCAATTGAACGAGCATGAGTCGAGTCGAAGCAAAACAGAATTAAATCTTTTCGCAAAATCGCTAATGTGACTAATGTGATCAGACTAATCACGATGGTCTGAAAAATATCGCCATCGGAAATTCCTAAGACATTCCCAAACAGAATATGCGTCAGATCGATCGAGCTTTTTATTTTAGAAACTAGCACTAATCCCAACGCAAAAAATCCGGTAAACACCAAACCAATCACCGTATCTTCTTTAACCCGCGTTTTTGACTTGATGAACCCGATCGCTATCACAGAACCGACCCCAAACACAAATGCACCCACTGCAAGGGGGATATTTAGCACATAGGCGATCACAACCCCCGGCATGACGGCATGAGAAACCGCATCGCCCATCAATGCCCAACCTTTCAACGTCATGTAACAAGAAAGTGCCGAACAAACCACTCCCACCAATGCACTGACCAAAATTGCCTTGAGCATGAATTCATGCTGTAACGGCGCAACAAACCACTGAACTAAATCCATTAGAAAACCTCCTTACTGACCTGGCTTTTTGCAGAAGAGAAATCACCCACCGAACCGCCAAAGGTTCGAGACAGGTTTTCCTCAGTAAACACCTCAGATGTCTCGCCATAAGCCAAAATACTGCGATTGATCAAGACGACCTGATCGCAAAATGTTGTGATTGAGGCTAGGTCATGGGTTGAGATCAGGATTGTATGTCCGGCGTGACTGAGTTCCATCAGCAGACTGATCATCATTTTCTCGGTTCTGATATCGACACCCGCAAACGGTTCATCCAATAGCAAGACCGTTCCCTGCTGCGCCAATGCTCGCGCAAAAAAAGTACGCTTTCTCTGTCCACCAGATAGCTCACCGATTTGGCGATCGCTCATTTCCCACATTTGCACACGCTCTAAACTCGCTCTTACAGCTTGCTTATCCTGCAATCGCGGTATGCGGAGCAAATTCATATAGCCATAGCGTCCCATCATCACGACATCATAAACGCTGACCGGGAAGTTCCAGTCCACCTCCTCCGACTGAGGAACATACGCTACTAGACTACTTTTTTGCACTCGCCGGATGGGTAATCCATTAATTAGAATTCGTCCGCTGACTGGCTTGACAAATCCCATAATGGCTTTGAATAAAGTGGATTTGCCCGCCCCATTCATTCCGACCAATCCACAAACTGTTCCTGCCTTCAGTTTAAGCGAGGCATTGTGCAACGCCACTTTGCCATTATAGGCAACCGTCACATTTTCAATGTCAATGCTGATTGTGTTCATGATCTCCTCTACTTGCTCTGTAAGCCTTTGATTAAGGTATTAACGTTGTATTCCAAAAGTTTGAGATAGGTTGATGCTGGTCCATCGGCGAGCGATAAAGAATCGACATAAAACACACCCGAAAATTTTGCACCTGACTCCTTTGCTACCTGAAGTTGAGCGTTGTTACTGACGGTACTCTCGCAAAACACAGCAGGAATCTGATTTGTCTTGACGATATTAATCACTTTCTCCATTTGCTTTGGGGTGGATTGCTGTTCGGCATTGACGGCCCAAAGATAAACTTCCTTCAAGCCGTAGTCTCGGGCAATGTAAGAAAATGCGCCTTCACAACTTACGATGTAGCGTTTATCGGCGGGAACCGCTGCGATGGCTTGTTTCAGTTTTTTATCGATCGCCCGAATCTGCTCGCTGTAAGTCTTTGCATTTGCATTATAGGTTGCGACATTAGCTGGATCCAGATTCCCTAGCGCCTTACGAATATTTTCAACGTAAATCACAGCATTTCTAGGCGACATCCAAGCATGGGGATTGGGCTTGCCCTTATAAGCATCCTCGGCAATGCTGACGGGTTCAAATCCTTCACTCAAAGTCACATGGGGGACTTTTGGAAAGCTGTTGTAAAAGCGATCCGCCCAGCGCTCTAAGTTCAACCCATTGTCTAAAATCAAATCAGCATCTTTCCCCCGCGTTAAGTCACTAGGAGTGGGTTCATAGCCATGAATTTCAGCACCTGGCTTAGTAATCGATTCGATGATCGCTTTATCACCTGCCACATTTTGCGTCATATCGGCCAGAACGGTGAACGTTGTAAGAATCACTTTTTTGTCTTTTCGAGCAGAGGGAGTCGCAGTGATAGGACTAGATTGGTCACGCTGCTGAGGTTGAGTTGTGGAGGTACACCCACCGAGCCAAACACCTACCAGTAAACTCATCAGCCCGATTGGATAAGATTTGATGACTCGAAAATGCTTGCTATAAAACGATTGGCAATTCATGTCTGCTTTTCATAATCTTTTCATCTTTTACAAAAGTACCACGAAGTGAGGAAATTATGAAAGAATTATGAGAACAAAGATTCGCAATTGTGCCAGCCGTATGACAACCTGATTGGATTCGAGTGACAAAGTGGATGAGTGTCATAGTAGAGTTTACTTGCAGATGCTCAACCGGGACGATCGACGGTCTGATCTGTGGTTTAATCGGCCTCGACGTGAATAATCGCCGGTTGCTCCTGATGTCTTATTTTGCTCATCATCGACACAGAGAATAACAATCTTTTCCATGGATGACTCGGGCTACGTCCGAAACGGTAGTGTTGAGTTAAGTTGTATCGAAGCGGGAGACAGTGAGTATGCCGATCGGATCTCTCCGTCCAAAACATATTGCATTTTTAGAAGCCTGTCTGATCGGCTTGCTCTCAGGTGCCGCAGCCGTGGGGTTGAAACTGGGCGTTGGCTGGGTCGGGGGCTTGCGGATGTGGGGCGTGGGACAGAGTAGTGCGATCGTCGTGCTGCCTATTTTTGGCGGGGTGGCGGGATGGCTGTCGGGGGTGTTGATTCAGCGCTTGGCACCGGAGGCGGCGGGGAGTGGAATTCCGCAGGTGAAGTCGGCGTTGGCCTATTTGCCCATGCAGCTTGGGGGACGGGTCGCTGTGGTGAAGCTGCTTAGTACGATATTGAGCTTGGGCGCAGGACTCACCCTTGGACGTCAGGGTCCGACGGTGCATTTGGGGGCGGCTATTGCATCTCAAGTTAGCGAATGGGTTCCCACGTCTCCCGATCATCGGCGGCATTTGCTGGCAGCGGGGGCAGCAGCAGGACTGGCCGCCGGGTTTAATGCCCCGATCGCAGGCGTGTTGTTTGTGGTCGAAGAGCTGCTGCAAGATGTGTCGGGATTGACGCTCGGGACGGCGATTTTGGCTTCTTTTGTGGGGGCGGTGGTGTCGCGGCAGTGGGGCGGGCAGGAGTTCACGTTTAGCCCGAATTGGACGGATATTCAGCCTTACTTCAGTGCTTGGGAAACGCCTTTTTTTCTGCTATTGGGTGCGTTGGCTGGAGGACTCGGAGTCGTCTTTGTGCGGGGGATTGTGGCGAGTCTGGACCTGTATAAACAACTTCGGCTGAGTTTGCCGGGGCAGATTGCGATCGCGGGGTTACTAACCGGACTCGTTCTGGCATTATCGCCCGATATTTTGCGCGACAATGCTAGCTTGCAAGAAGTATGGCGCACGAGTCAATTTTCGTGGCAGTCGATTCTGTTGATTTTTACGGTGAAATTTGGACTGACGCTAGTGGCCGTGGGATCGGGCGCTCCGGGAGGACTGTTTGCGCCGTCGCTTATTTTGGGATCGGCGTTGGGCTATCTCGTCTGCTACGGGACCAGTGCGATCGCATCACCTATGGGATTTCATCTCGGGACCGACGCTGGAGCTGGGTTTAGTGTGACCTTCGCCCTAGCCGGGATGGCGGCGTTTTTTAGTGCAGTGACGCGGGGACCGATTACGGCTATTGTGATTGTGTTTGAGATGACTCAGGAGTTTTCGTTAGTGTTGCCGCTCATGATCGCCTCCGTGAGTGCGTATCTGGTCGGTGAAGCCATCATGAGCGGGTCGGTTTACAAGTATCTTCTGGCCCGAAATGGCATTGATCTCAAGTCAACCACGCCGATGGAAAACCGACTCTCCGGCTTAACTGCCGCTGATATCATGCAGCGCCAAGTGGAGACCTTTGCCCATACGCTCAGCGTGGATGAGGCCAAGCAAATTTTCTTGCGATCGCCCCATCGAGGCTACCCGGTGATCAATAAGGGTAAACTAGTGGGAATGATCACGCGATCGGATTTTGCAAAGTTAGAAGTACTAGAAGAATCACAAAGTTTATCGTTAATAACATCATCAACTACATTGCCAAATGCATCACTGAGCACAACGCCACTCGACGTTAGTAGCATCATGACGCGAAAACCGATCACCGTCCGAGGCTATGACCCGCTTTCTCAAGTGCTCTACTCGCTGAACCACTACAAAATTGGGCATCTCCCCGTCATGGATCAGTCCCAAATCCTCGGCATCATCACCCGTGCCGATATCATTCGCGTCGAATCGGAACAGCTTTGCGGTCGATCGGGTGCGCGGGATTTGATTGCCAAAAACGACCCGTCTTATGTGATTTATCAAACGCGCGATCCAGCGATCGGTCGGGGCAAAATCCTGCTTCCGATTATCAATATTCAAACCGCCCCCGCCCTGCTTGATCTAGCGGCTGGCATCGCAGCCGATCGAGGCTACGAACTCGAATGCCTTATGGTCGCTGTCGTCCCCCGCTTTCGTCCCCCCGCCCAAAGCGCCGTCTCCACCACTGAATACCGCAAAGTTCTCCGCGCGGCTAAACGGCTTCGCGATCGATACAGCATTTCCGTTCACACTCAAATTCGCGTGTCCCACGATGTTTCCAGTGCGATTCTTGAAGTGATTCGCGACCGACATATTGATCTGCTGATCATGGGCTGGAAAGGCACAACCGACACGCCCGATCGGATCTTTGGGACCGTGGTGGATACGCTGGTTCGTCAAGCCACCTGCGATGTTATGCTGGCAAAAATGGGCCAAACCTCGCAGCTTAATCGCTGGCTGATTCCGACCGCCGGAGGACCGCACTCAGCACGGGCGATCGCATGGCTACCCGGTTTGATGAAGCAAGGTCCTCATCCTGAAGCCTTCCTTTGTCATGTTAGCGATCCCGGCGTTGAACC
>JAYVVL010000047.1:0-6229 GCA_043787035.1 Synechococcales cyanobacterium | reverse complement strand
GATTGGTTGGAGCGATCGCTGGCTGCGCTCAGACCCTATGGAGTTGCGATCGCGGCTTGGCTTGATTCTGGAATGCAAGATGAATCGCGGTTGCTGCGAGGACAAGCTTATCAAGATGCCCTGGCATGGGCACAAGGCAAGCGACTAGACGATGCAGATTACCGATTTCTGAGAGCGAGTCAGGAACTAGAGAATCGAGACATTCAGAAAAAGTTGGCGGCTGAGGAAGCAGCCAAACAGGTTTTAGCAGCAGCGAATCACAAAGCGAATCAGCGAATTCGATTCGGGACGATTGCGCTGGGTGTGATGCTGACGGGGGCGGTCGTAGCAGGATTTGCGACTTGGCAAAGTACGAACAGAGCGACCGTGATGCTTGCAGCAGCAGATGTCAGGCTTAAAAGTGCCTCTTCTAAAGCATCTTTTCTCTCTGGTGAACCGTTTGAGGCATTAATGGAAGCATTAAGAGCGGCGCAACAACTCAAACAACTCGATCGATCTGTTCGGAAAGACGACATACAGATGTCGGTTGTAGAAGCCCTTGAGCAGGCAGTTTACGGGGTAAGGGAGCAAAACACATTAGTATATGATGCTCCCGTGAATAGTGTCAGCTTCAGTCCTGATGGGCAAATGATCGCTTCAGGAAGTGCCGATAAGACGATCAAGCTGTGGAAGCGAAACGGCACCCTAATCACGACGCTAAAGGAGCATGATGATATGTGAGGAGTGTCAGCTTCAGTCCTGATGGGCAAATGATTGCGTCAGGCAGCGAAGATAAAACCATCAAGCTGTGGAAACGAGACGGCACCCTGATCACCGCACTGAGGGGTCACGATAATGCTGTGAATAGTGTCAGCTTCAGTCGTGATGGGCAAACGATCGTCTCAGGTAGTAACGATAACACTATCAAGTTGTGGAACTTCAGCATTGACAGCATTGACAGCCTAATGGCTCTTGGCTGTAATTGGGTGCATGATTACTTGAGTAATAATCCAAATGTGAGTGAGAGCGATCGCGCCATGTGCGGCATCACCCGCAAACAGTAAGGATACGATCGCGCTCTTGCCTTCATCCGATCGCGCTATTTCTCGTCGATCGCACCCCAAGCTACCCCAAAGCCGATCGCACAATGAACCCATCTTTTCACAGCCCGATCGGATCAAACACAATTTCACAATCCCAGTTCTGCTTAACGACCCGCAACGATCGCACATATTCCTCGGGAGCATCTCACTTTTGTAGTGAGTAGCAATACTCAGTGCTAATTTCAAGAAAATACGTCAGAATTAAAGTGCCGTCTTGAAAATAAGATGCCAAGACTCCAGAACAATCAGAACAATTAAACTATCACGCAAAGCAAATCACAACAACCAGCAAAACACTCCCTGACCCGAGCCTTCAGTTTCACTGGAACATATCGACTCATGCCGCTAACCGATACAGCGTGTATTGTGCTCGCGTTTTCAATAGCGATAATTGATCGGCTTGATCGACTAATGCTTCTAATTCACTCTTTTCTTCAATCGATAGCTGCCCATTTGAATTCCGATCGAGCAAATCCGACATGCGCTCCTGCTCCGAAACAGTCAATCGGCATTCACTCAATGCCCGTAACTCTTTCAGACTCAATCCCATTGCTCCATCTAGATACACGAAGTCCCGATCTTCTCGCATGGGGAAAACCGGGACTTGGGTTAAATCGATCGAAAGATCAATTCAGGTCCTGAAGAGTGCTTTTAAAGCAACGCTGTTAAGCGCTACCTGTGAAAACAACTTCAGGGAATTTAGTCTGAGCTTCGGCAACTGGACGGCTTTTGCCTTCTTCTTGCCAGTAGTTGATCACTTCGGTCGCTTTGTTAAGCAGTTCAACGCGATCGGCTTCAGAAATCCAATGTTTGGCTTCGAGTTCAGTTTTCATCTGTTCCCAAGCGTCATTCCGGGGCCAGAAGTAGTAGCAGGTGAGGGGGCTAGTGCCTTTTCCTACAACTTGGTCAACGGCCAGTGCTACGTCTTTGTCTAACCAAAGAACCTTTAATACAAATTTCGACAAATCAAATCCTCCAGCGCTGGATCCCATGCTTTTTTCAATGCAGTTCACAATTATATCAGAAAGAGGACGAGGGGGCACGATCGGACTTTTTAGGGATTTAGTAATTCCTGGATCCATAGACGATCGGGTTCTGACAGTTTTAATTGTAGATCGGGTGAGGGAAAGTCTGGGGTTTTGCGGGATGATGGGGGCTGTTCTTTAGGGGGGATGGATCTGTGATTGTGGTGTTTGACATTGATGGAGTGATTCGAGATGTGGCGGGGTCCTATCGGCTGGCGCTTTCTGATACGGTGGAGCACTTTACGGAGGGTGGCTTGATTGCTGGTGGCTGGCGTCCGACACCGATCGACATTGATGCGTTGAAGGGAGAAGGGATTTGGAATAATGATTGGGAGGCGTCGCTGGAGTTGGCGTATCGGTATTTTGAGGGGTTGGGGCAATCTCGTAATGATTACCCGCTGAGCTATGAGGCGATCGTGGCGTTTTTTCAGTCGAAGTATCGGGGGGAGATGATGGAGGGTGCTTGGACGGGCTATTTGGCGGGGGAGCCGTTGCTGGTCGATCGGGCGTATTTTGAAGCGTTAACAGCGGCGGGGATTAAGTGGGGATTTTTTAGTGGGGCGACGACGGTTTCGGCGCGGTTTGTGTTGGAAGGGCGAGTGGGATTGGAGAATCCACTGTTGGTGGCGATGGAGGATGCGCCGGGAAAGCCGGATCCTGCGGGGTTGTTTGAGACGATGAAGCGGTTGAATGCGGCGATCGATGAGACGGTGGTGTACGTGGGCGATACAGTGGCAGATATGGCGACAATTGCGCGTGCGAGAGGGCAAGATTTGGGTCGATCATTTTTGGCGGTTGGGTCGTTGCCGCCCCATGTGGTGACGGGGGAGCCTGCGGTGCGGATGGCGTACGAGATGGGGTTACGATCGGCGGGGGCGGATGCGATCGTTGCTTCGGTGCAGGAGGTGACGGGGGAATTTTTGGGGCTAATGGGGGGTTGAGAAGTAGGCGAGGAGTTCCGATCGAGAGGATTGCAATAGCAATGCCATGTAATCGGGATTCGATAATGTCATCAATTGAGGAATGAGGGAGCGGAGGTCTTCATCGATCGCGCCATACCGCAGTTTCATGACGCTTTCGATCGTCGATCGGCGTTCTTGTTCGAGACCTTGTTCGAGACCTTGTTCGAGACCTCGACGAACGGTTTGTTTTTCCCATTCTAGGTAGGCTTGTGAGAGTGCCATTAGAGTTTGCTCCTCTTCTGTGGTGAGTTGACCTGTTATTTCTATACTAATACGCCAAGACGTTAAGAGGTTCAAGGCGTTGGTGCGTTTGGGATCGGTGTCTCGAAGGAGGATGAGTTCTTCGATGGCGTCGTTTTGAACTCGACCTTTGCTCATCAGTCGGAGCCAGAGGGTGTCGGGTGTGTTGGGGAGTTCGTCAATGGCGACAATGGTCGTTCTCCACCCTTTTCCACAGAGGTAAAATCCTTCTCCCAAGGTTGGATCGAGTTCTGCTTTGAAGTCCTTGAGAAGCCTGTCGGAGACTTCGGCGGCGAGAATCCAGAGGTAGGGTGGGGTCGTGATGGGAATCTGCGGATAGTCTTGGGGGAGTTCGGCAGTGAGGGTGAAGAGTTTGATAGTGCAGGTTTCGAGGTCCCGGTCCGTGAGGGCGCTGCGGAAGGGTTCGAGGAGGGCGGGATTTCTGACCATTTTAGCCAGCGTTCCTAGTTCTGTTTCGTTGAGGATGGCTCCGGGGTGGGGGGCGAAGAAGATGTCGATCGTGCGTTCGGATCCCAAGACGGCGAGGTTTGGGATGACTTGTCCGAAGGGGGAGAGGAGTTCTTGGAAGAGGCGTTTGTTGAATTGGTCGAAGGGTTTGGTGGGCATGATTGATCGATCGTTTGGCTATTCAGAAAAGTACTATATCTGATTAATTAATTGGATTCTGTCTCGTCCAACAGCATCACAAACTCTTACCAAAAATGAGCAAACTCTAATGCTTAAAAGATGACGATCGTAAGGCCATTTCTGTTCTCTAGAGATAGCTCTGTCCTAGTACAGTTCATACTTCATGAGCTGACAGGGCAATGTTCCATTATAAACCGCTGTTCGTTCAGATGATTTGAGGCCGATCGATTGTGAAAGTTCTTTATTTCCACTGAGTACAAATGCCGTCCAGCCCTTAAATTCTCGTTTTAACGTATTGCCTAATTCCTTATAAAACAATCCTAAATCACTGTCTCGACCGAGACGTTCGCCGTAGGGTGGATTGCAAAAGAAGACGCCACTTGGGGCAGGTGCGACGACATCAGACAATTCAAGTTGCGAGAAATAAACGTAATTCAATGCGCCACAATTGGCTGCATTTGCCGTTGCTTGTTCGATCACTGATTCATTTCGATCGCTTCCCCAGATGGGTGCAGGCAAGGTTTTTAATTGCTTACTTTCTGCATCTTGAATAATCGTTTCAAACAGATCAGAGTCAAAATCAGGCCAAGTTTCAAACCCAAATCCTTCTCGAAAGAGTCCGGGTGCGATGTTCAGTGCTTTTAAACAGGCTTCAAGGGGCAATGTGCCCGATCCACACATTGGATCATAGAACATTTGCTCCGGTTGCCAGCCTGAAATCTGAATGAGGGCCGCAGCTAGAGATTCTTTCAGCGGGGCCGCACCCACCGCAGGCCGATAGCCGCGACGATGGAGACTATTTCCCGAACTATCGAGACTGACGGTGCAGATGTCGCGATCGAGATGGATGCCAATCTGCACATCGGGTTCATGAATATCGACATCCGATCGTTCACCCAAACGCTCTTTCTGCTGATCTACGATGGCATTTTTGACTTGAAGTGCGGTGAAATGCGTATGGTTGAGTTGGTCACTTTTGCCCGTCGCATTGACTGCTAAAGTGAGTTCGGGCGTGAGATATTGAGACCAATCGATCGCCTGAATGCCTCGGTAGAGATCGTCCGCATCTTGGCATGGAAATTCTTGGATTTTCATCAAAATCCGAAAGGGTAATCTCGCCCACAAATTGACCCGATAGAGCAAGGCCCGATCGCCCTGAAACGATGCTCCACAGAATCCCGGCTCCACGGCATGTGCTCCCAGTGCTTCTAATTCCTGAGCCACTAGCGCTTCCAAACCCCTAGCCACGGTCGCAAAGTATTGATTCATCGGTTCATAATACGATCGGTGGGATCGAAAATCAATGTGCAAATTTAGAAAGCAGCTTGAGGAGCGATCGCGTTCGATCACTGAGCAACGTTTTTCGATAGGCATCCGCCGCCTTCCGAATCGCGTCGGCCTGCGTTGGATAGGGATGAATTACACTCGCGAGTTTTCCTAATCCAATCTTATTGACCATAGCCGTTGTGACTTCACTAATCATCTCTCCCGCGTGGGCGGACACGATGGTTGCGCCAAGAATTTCGTCACTTCCGGCGCGAAGTAAAAGTTTGACAAAACCTTGAGTTTCATCGTCGGTAATGGCCCGATCGACCGTGTTCATTGAAATGGTGATTGTTGTAGTTGAAACCGTGGCTTGATGCTCGTAGAGACCGACGTGAGCCACCTCAGGGTGCGTGTACGTGACCCACGGCATGACGAGATTGCTGAGTTTGGATTTGGCCAGTCCAAAGGGTGAAAAGAATGCATTTTTGATCACAATGCGCGCGGCAAAATCTGCGGCATGGGTAAACTTCCAATCCATGCAGACATCGCCTGCGGCATAGATGTGGGGTTGTGCAGTTTGGAGAAAGTCGTTGACGAGGATGCCTTTGTGCGGGTGGGTGGCAATGCCGATCGCGTCTAGGTTTAAGCTCTCAATGTTGGCCTGTCGTCCTGCGCCGACTAAGATTTCATCGACCACGATCGATCGCAATCCATCGGGAGTCTTAATCTGCACTTTTTTACCGTCGGAGGTGACTTCGATGTCTAAGATCTCGGTGTTAGTCCAAATATCAATGCCATCTTGGGTTAGCTGCGATCGAATAATGGATGCAGCGTCGGGATCTTCTTTATTTAAAATCTGGCTGTTTTTGTGAACCAGTGTCACTTGGGAACCTAGATGCTGAAAGGCTTGTGCTAGTTCGCACCCGATCGGTCCGCCGCCGACAACTAGCAGTCGTTTTGGGCATTCGGTGAGATTGAAAACCGATTCATTAGTGAGATATCCGGC
>JAYVVL010000046.1:0-16526 GCA_043787035.1 Synechococcales cyanobacterium | reverse complement strand
ATGCTAGCTCATTCAATTCGGCTGTTAGTCCACTACCTTAAGTTCAAGGATGTCCCAGTTCCTCAAGCCGTCATACCTTAAATCAGCAACGCCTCCATGACCGATTTTTTAACCCAGTTCGACAGCCTTCCTCGTCTCTTCGGGTTGTCGCTGGCCCAATCTCTGGCACTTGCAGGTGTGATTCATGTCACGGTAGGGCTAAGCGGGGCGATCGTGGCGATTCGGAAGGGCAAAGACTGGAAATGGTGGATCCCGATCGGTCTAATTGCAGGAACTCCGGCCTTGATCGCGGCGATGAAGCTTGAATCTGAATCGAATTAGATGAAACCGAATAGAGGTTTCTAGGGTATTTTGGAGGGAAGTTTTGGGTTGTGGAGTGAGTGGTATGACGTTGCAGTGGGCTTTACGGGTTGCAGGTGCCATCACGTTGGGAGGCTTGATAAGTCTGCCTGCGACGGCACAGCAGGTGATTGAGCTAGAGTCGGCACCCGTGAACTCTAGTTTTAGTCAAGTGCCGACTGTAGCCGAACTGACGGATGTGAAGCCGACTGACTGGGCCTATCAGGCGGTTCAGTCCATCGTCGAGCGCTATGGTTTTATGCAGGGTGAGAAGAGCAAGTTTCGAGGCAATGCACCTCTGACGCGGTATGAGTTTGCGGCGGCGATCGCAGAAGTGATGCAGTCTATTGGGCCTATTGCGTCGGAAGATGATTTAAAAATGCTGAGGCAGCTCCAGGATGTTTATGGCAAGGCGCTGAACAGGGTGCGATCGCGGTTAACGGATTTAGAAGCGCGTGAAACCACATTGTCGGGATCGCAGTTTTCAACGACGACCAAATTTAGCGGACGGAGCGATCAAATTATCACCGGTGGGACCGCTGATTCTAAGATGTCGGTGGTGTCGCGGGTGCGGTTGAACCTAGATACGAGTTTTTCGGGCCGTGATCTGCTGGTGACACAGTTGGAAGCGGGGAACAGTGGACTTGATGCGATCGGCCTAGGTCAGCAACGCCAAGGCAATCAATTATCAAGAGCCGGGACGATCGCCAATGGTGGTGGACTCGATGCTGTCAGCGTGGACCCATCTGTGCGTATTCGGAAGCTGTACTATACCTTTCCGGTTTCAAAGACCGTTCAGATCACTATTGGCAGCGCCATTCCGCCCAGTGACTTCATCGATCGCAACACCTTTGCCAACAATTCGGGGCAAAACTTCGCATCTAGTTTTTTCATGAATAATCCGTTGATTGTCCAAAATCCCGTTGAGCGATCGAGTGGTGCAGGCGTTGTCGCGCAGTGGGTCGCCTCCAAAGCCGTGACCGTTCGGGGTTTGCTGTCTGGAGCGGGGGGGAATGACCCGAAGGTGGGCTTGTTCCGCGATCCGTATCAAATCACTTTAGAGGGCGAATATCGCATCCCGCAGCGATCGATTGTGGTGCGGGGTCAATACACGAATGCCAACGTCGCAGGCGGCTCGGTGAATGCAATCGGGCTAAATGGCGAGTGGAGGATTTCCAGGCAAGCCGGAGCCTTTGGTCGGGTTGGCCTTGCGAATTATTCTGGAGTGCGGCCTAGAAATAATGCCGAATTGAATGGGACGCCGCTGAGCTGGTCCGTGGGTGGAATGTTGCGAAATTTTGTGATCCCGGGTTCCAAGGCGGGATTTGCAATTGGTCAGCCGTTTGTGGGTGTTCTTGGCAATGCGACACAGACCAATGCCGAGGCTTACTTTGGACTTTTAATTAACGATCGGATTAATTTCAGCCCATCGTTATTATTTGTCATGAATCCTGACAATCAGCGTGCCGCGTCTATCTTGCAATGGGCCTTACGCATGACCTTTGATTTCTAACACCTCAATTCTTAGCTTGCACTCTGACGAGAAATTTGTCGGAGCATGTCCTGGACTAAGCTTCGATCGTCAGGAGAGGGCCTTGTGGCAAGATAGCCTTCTAAGTCCTGACGGGCCTCGTTCCAGCGCCGCAGTTGGAAGTAGAGAATGCCCCGATCGCGCAATTCTCCCGAGGCATTTGGGAACAGCAGTAAAATGCGTTCGACAGCGGCGAGGGCGCTTTGGACATTGTTTTGATTGATGGCGATGCCTTTGAGATTGGCCAGCATCCGCGCTAAAAACTGACGGTTACTAATAGGCTGCAAAAACTCCGATCGTAAAGTCACAGGTTCTTGGTAAAGCTTTTGCAGCAGTGCCATACAATCTTGGCGAAACAGCACCTCACCGCCGTTAAAGGCATCTACATACACATCCATCTCCTCAACCACAGGACGAATTAGGAAGTGCCCCGGCATTCCAATGCCCATCATGGGAAAGTCAATTCGTTTGGCAATGGCGAGATACACCAGCGCTAAGGTAATCGGAATTCCGAGCCGTCGATCGAGGACCTGATTGAGATGACTGTTTTGGGGATCGTAATAGTCTTGGCGATTTCCCGAAAACCCGAGTTCTTCGTAGAGATAGTGATTAATAACGCCGATCACCCGCAGCGGATAGCGAGATTCCGGCAAACGATCGCGGACGATCGCAGCCATTCGATCGAGCTGTTCAAGGGTGACATCCACGTCCAAGGTAGGATGCTCTTCCAGCGCCAGATAGAGGGCTGCTCGTTCTAGGTTGATGGCTTCATCCGACTGACGAATTTCACGGATGAAACAGCGTCGGGCAAGAGACAGTTGCATAAGGTCAGGAAAACCAAACAGGGTCAAGAAAACGAATCATCTCTATTCTAAACCCCGATAATCCCCCCCTGATCCATATCGCCAAGCATCTCGGGTGCGATCGCGCAGATATTGGGCTTTCGCCACTTGAAGGGAATCGCCTTTAGGAGCGGCTTCTATTGATTCCGGGGACTGATATAGCAGGTAATTAAGCAGACTGTAAATAGCCAAATTCCCAAAGTGCCAGGTCCAATCGAGCAGCGCCCCGAGTCCAACCTGCGGCAAAATCTTGAACGCGATCGTTGGACGCGCCAAACTAGTCTTCAACAACGTCCGCGCCAATGGCCCAAATTGCACCACATCCTGGAGAAAAGGCTTCAACACCTCGTCCCCCAATGTTGCCATTTCACTGAACACATCGGCGAGAAGCTGATTGATTTGCTCCGGATCCAGTGTCTGATGGATGGGCACGCTCATGGTTTTTTGGAAGAGCCAGGTGACTTGGATATTGGGCTGATAGGGTTGAATAAGGGACAGGCCCTGACGGTCGAGGCTATCCGTACTCAGCGCATCAGAGAGGGCTACAGTCAGCCGTCCCAAATGCCGCATCATCGCCCCAAAGCCGCCAAAACTCAACGGAGACTGCGCGCCGCTGCTATCGCCTAGGGCTAAGATTCGATTCCAAGTGGGCTGGAGAGGGCTGGACTTGTAGCAGGGGAAAAATCCGAAAAGGGCGCGTTTGAAGTCTAACGCCTCTAAGTCTGTGCCTTGATACTCGGGGAGCAACCGGAAATATTCATCAAACAAATCCGTAAGGGAAAAGCGATCGGGGTGGGCGTCCACGTAGGTAAATAAGTACGTTGTGCGTCCACTTCGCGCTGGAAACGCTTCCCAAAAGTATTGACATTGATTGACGATCGGGGTAATGCTGGCAATCAAATCTCCCGTTTGATTCGGCGGAAATCCGGTGGCACAAGTCCCGACGACCAGACAAACAGCATCGGGTTTCTGACCGTTTCTAGCCTGCTGAGTAATGGGCGAAAAATGACCCATCAGATCCAGAAATAATCGTGCAGTGAGCGATCGGCTAGGCTGGAGCGAAATCTGAACGCCATTGGGATGGACGATCGCCCCAGCAAATCCGGTGTTTTCGAGAAGTGTGCCGCCTGCGGTGAGGAATTTTTGTTTGAGGGTTTCGAGAAGATAAACTGGATTGACGCCGATGTTGAGAACATCTTCGGTCCAGAGTTCAGTTTTGCCAAACTTGACCCGAATCGGATTGAATTCGCTAGAAATACTGGTTTCAAGTTCTTCAGGCGTAAGGAGCTTCAACTCAATCAGGACGTCAAGTTCATGGCGAGAAATATTCCATTCCTGATCGCGCCCCCGCAACAAACCTCGTTCAATCACCAATACCCGAAACCCACCGAGGGCCAATGCCGCCGCAATGGCAATCCCCAACGTTCCGCCGACAATCACCGCATCGTACTCAATGGTCTCTAGCGGTGCATCATCGGTTGTCACCACGGGCGAAATGGTTTGCGTCGTCGTTCCTTTAGCCTGCCGTAACGTGGCCCAGCGATCGTCAGTTTGCTGAAGAGCTTTGAGCGTTTCGGGGAGATGCGCGAGGTGGGTCTGGGTCAAGGACATAAAACTCTACTGATTAAGCTAAGACGGGTTAATCTGAGATCTGAGGACTTCGATCGCATCTAAGGAAAGCCCCGTGACTTTAGCGATAATCTCCATAGAAATCTGCTCCTGTACAAGCTGAAGGGCGATCGATTGTTGCGTTTGTTCTCGACCTTCCTCTCGACCTTCCTCTCGGCCTTCCTCTCGACCTTCAGCGAGAATAGCTTGATAGGTAACGGATTCTTGCATGACATCTCTCCTAATCAATAGTGAAATTAGCTCTGCATCTAATCTTAACCCTGCCAACACATATGTCGCGGCAATCGCTTCATGCTGGTCCGATTCATCTTTAATCTTAGCGATTTCGCTGACGGCGGTGCGTAAGGTTTGGACGGCATCGTCGGATTGACTGAGCGCGGCAAAAGGGAGCAATCCTGGATATTGCAACAGATCGCTCACCGGCACTTCCCAAATGCGAATGACCTCAAACTCAGCATACATCCCAGCAATCTCGAAATAATTCTGAAAGACGCGCTCGGATTTGGTTTCCCGCAGATAAATCACAACTTGGTGAATGGTCTTCTCTGGAAACTTGCGATGAATTCGCAACCGATAATCAGCCAGTCGCATGGGAAGCTCTATTTTGGGATCGGTCTGAAACTCAATGTGAAGAACTTCGTTGTCCCCTTGAAGCAAAATCACGCTATCGGCGCGAATCGGCTCCAAGGAAAGCTCGGTAGGACTCAACTCCGTGAGATCAACTGGGCGACCGAGGAGCCAACTGGCAAAGTCTCGGGGAAATATTTCAGCCAGTCTGCGGCAGGTCGTATCGAACGTCATGTTGCACTGTGCCCAGACAAGCCTAGATAGAGTTCGCCGACTTGAGGGTCGTTAAGTAGGTCGATGCCACGACCCTCTACCCGATCGCATCCGCCTTCAAGAACGTAGCCTCGATCGGAGAGTTGCAGGGCCTGTTTGGCGTTTTGTTCCACCAGTAAAATGGCCGTGCCCGATCGTTGAATTTCTTTGATTTGGTTAAAGACCGATTGCATCATCAAGGGGGACAGGGCCGCAGACGGTTCATCGAGAATGAGCAAACTTGGCTGGACCATGAGGGCTTTGGCCATGGCGAGCTGCTGTCGTTCACCGCCCGATAGCGTTCCAGCCCACTGCTTCCGCCGTTCGCCCAAACGCGGAAACCGATCGTACATTTCTTGTTTGAGCGCGGTGGTAGAACCTGTGCTGACGTAGGCTCCCATGTCGAGATTTTCTTCCACAGAAAGCGATCGAAACACGTTGGCAATCTGTGGCACGTAGCCAATGCCTTTAGGCACGATTTGGTCCGGTTTTAGCCCGACGATAGACTCGCCCTTGAAAAAAATCTGCCCGGTATGCGGCGTAATTAACCCAAACACCGCCTTCGCCAGCGTCGATTTTCCTGCCCCATTGGGACCAATAATCGTCACCAACTCCCCCGGAAAAACCTTCATATTGATGCCTTGCAGAATATCCACATCCTTGATGTAGCCTGCATAAACCGATTCGATCGCCAGGATAGGAGAAGTCATTCTAATAGACCTAGTAGACGCCGGGAGTGCGTTGGAGGTTGGGACGTTCTTCGGGGATAATCGCGCCCGCGACCGGACACACTTGAATACAAATCCCGCAGTCAATACAGGTTGAAAAGTCAATCCAGTACCAATCGGTGCCCTTGAAATTCTTACCCGGACCTTGGTCAATACAGGCCACTGGACAGGCTGCGACACAATCCGCCACGCCCTCACAAATATCCGTCACGATCGAATGTGCCATTACTAAATCCTCAAAAAAATTAGTTCATCCTACTGTCATCTTTTACCCGTTTCACACCGTCTCTATTTCCACCTCCCCATTCTCCATTACCCACACAATCTGGCCGATCGTTTTCGCCTGCATCTCCGCGCGTACCGACGCGCGTGCAATCGTCTCGCCTGCCCCTAATTTACCCGTCAAATACACCTCCACCGCCATTCCCGCATCACGCCTTTGTTGGGCTTGAGTTAAGGCGATGGCGTACACCGATCGCGCTTCCGGCACAATCACACAGTCGCTCACGGGAATGGCGATCGGAAGCTGGCCCAGTGGCAACAGGGCTTGATGCAATCGCTCGATTTCAAAGGAAAATCCAATGCCAGGAACAGACTCGCCCTGGGGATGATAGACGCCTAAGAGTTCGTCGTAGCGACCGCCTTGGCCTAAGACCTGCTGCCCCGAAGCTGGATCGCTCACCACTTCAAAGACGATGCCCGTGTAGTAATTAAAGGTGCGAATCAAACTCAGGTCTAACACGATCGGTAATGCCTCAGGCGGATATCCGGATGGCCCTGCTGTCGCTTGGAGCAACTCCACAAGCTGTTTTAAATTCGTAGCGGCTTGCTGCTGGTAGTCGTCTAAGGCCATTTGATTGAGCTTATCAAAAACGCGCTGCGGGGTGCCGCGTAATTCCAATAGTAAGAGCGCCCGATCGCGTAGGTCCGCCTCCATGGGCAAGGTCTCTAACGTAATGCGATCGAGATGAGCAATGGCACGGCGAACCTTATCGCGCAACGGCTTTGGAAATTCCCAGAGGAGCGATCGCGTCAGTCCCGCATCGCCGAGGGCCAACTGCCAGCGATTCGATAAGCCGATGCCCTTTAAGCAATCCATCACCAGCAGCAAAATCTCTGCATCCGCCAATAACCCTCCCGCGCCAAGCAGTTCGACCCCTGCCTGATAGGATTCCCTCTGAATGGTGCGGCTGCCTTCTGCCGGACGACGAAAGACATTGGCGTTGTAGTACAGGCGAGTGGGCTGAGGTGATGCGGCCATCCGAGTTACCGCCGTCCGGGCAATAGAAGCCGTTAGCTCCGGACGTAAGCCCAACGCCTCCTCCGCCCCGGTCCGAATCTGTAAAATCTGACGCGCATCAATGGCACCGCCCGCCATTAAGGTGTCCATTCGTTCCAGTGTTGAGGTGATGATCCGGTGATAGCCCCACTGGTGCAGCACCTGCTGAAGCCGATCTTCAATCCAACGTTTCTGCACGACATCGATCGGCAGAAGATCTCTAGCCCCAGAGGGCGGCTGATAAACCATTACTTTTTCTTTCCAAACAACCCGCCAAATAACCCACCGGATTTTCCGTCTTTTGAACCTGTGGCGGCTTTGGAGTTAGCTTTTCCTCCAGCGGTGGCCGGGATTTGCCCGGTCATCTTTTGGAGAGTTTGCTTACCCAGCAAGGCCATGGGTTCATCAGGGTTGGTTCCGAGGGCTTTATCAAAGTGAATCCGTGCCATCGTCCCTTGCTTCTGGTCGAGATAAACCATCCCGAGCAGGGCATGAAAACGACTGTTGCTAGGCTCCAGCTTTAAGGCATCTCGCAATTCTAAGATAGCTTGGGCATAGTTTTGACGTTTGAAGGCCAATTCGGCTCGATTAAAGTAGGGTTCGGCGAGGGATTTTCGGGCGGCGTAAGGATTGCTGGACGGGCTAGACGGAGGCGAATCCAGTGTGGAGGCCGTCTTGCCCGGAGATGTAGACCGTGCAGAGGTGGCGGTCGTCCGCCCTTCCATTTTCATCAGATAAACCAGGTTCAGCTCACTGAGTTGGGCTGTCAGTTCTTCGGCTTGGTTCAGTACGTCATACTGTTTTTCGGAGAGTTCTTGAACCGCCGATCGATACTTTAAGTCCACATCCAGAGCCACGAAAAGCGATCGGGCGTAGGGTCCAAACGTCGTGACAACCGTATTGTCCCCGGCGGCAGCGCCTTGTCCCTTCATCTTCATGACTACGGCATATTCCATCCGAGGTTTCTCTTGGGAGAGGCATTCCCAAGCCGGGTTAATAAACTTAGATAAGAGATGCTCAGCCAGTTGCTTTTCATCAGCGCTCGAAATCGCCGTGCTGTCGGGATGGAGACGCCGTGCGATTTTGAGGTAGCTTTTGCGAACTTCCTTGGAATCCGCTGTAATGGGCACTCCCAACAAGGCGTAGTGATCGGCAAATTCTGTGGAAAATAACCCGCGTTGAATCTGAAAAACCATGCGTCTCCCCCTACCTGGGATCTGTTAAATAATCTGAGTGTCTTAAGTGTAATGATTGGATGAAGCTTTGGCTGTGTGGCCCTGAGATCGTTGGCCTTGAATATCTAACCCTTTATGTTTTCTAACGCTCCCCAGAAAACTCAGACAGTGGATGGATGCTCAGGAGTTCTTGGCTGAGTTCAGCGTGGACTTGACCGTTGGTGGCCAAGATGCGTCCCGATCGCAGGTCAAACGCGGATTGGTCGTAAGCTGTCACCCGTCCGCCCGCCTCTTCCAAAATCACCACTCCTGCGGCGAGGTCCCAAGGTGATAATCCCCGCTCCCAGTATCCGTCTAATCGACCGCACGCCACATAGGCCAAATCCAATGAAGCGGCTCCATCGCGCCTGACGCCGTGAGTCTTGTGGGTCAAGTGGCAAAATTCGGCATAGTTATTATCGGCGCGGCTATGTCGATCGTATGCAAATCCGGTGACAAGCAGGCTATTCACTAACGCATCCACCTTCGAAGCCCGAATGGGCAAGCGATTGCAGGTCGCGCCCAAACCCTTCGCGGCCCGGTACAGCTCGTTATGAATGGGGTTGTACACTACGCCCACCGAGGGGATGCCATGGATGAGTAAGCCGATCGAGACGGCAAAGCAGGGATACTGGTGGGCATAGTTAGTGGTGCCATCAAGCGGATCGATCGCCCATAGGAACTCGTCGGTCCATTCCCCACGCATTCCCGACTCTTCTGCCAAAATGGCATGGTCGGGCACATGGCGATGCAAGACTTCTAGTACGACCTTTTCAGCGGCTCGATCGGCTTCCGTCACGAGATCGCCTGGGCGCTTCTCCTGAATATCCTTTAAGTTGCACCAGTAATGCTGAAGCTCGGCCCCTGCCGCCAGCGCTGCCTCGGTGGCAATATCTAAGTACCGCTGCAAATCTTGACGCTGAATATCTTGAGTCATTTCCTAGCCTACAAAATGATGACTCATCCATTCTCTGCTTGAATGCGATCGACTTGCGCGATGGATGTTCCGGTGATGTCGGCAATTTGTGATGCGTTCATCCCCGATCGCAGTAGATTCTGCACAATCTGCTGGACTTGTAATTCATTGTGTTGCGTCACCTGACGAACTTGAGCCTCGGCAGATTCTGCCCGCTGTCGCTGCTGCTCTGCCTCTGCGGCAAGTTCGATCGAGGTCAGAAATTTTTGCCCATCTGGACGATAAATTTCGAGTTCGCCTTGGAGATGGGAAAACCGAATTTGTAGTCTTGGGCTAACCCAGCCGTGCATCGTGGGAATTTCAAGCAGTTTTCCTCGCTGACGAAGATATCCTTTGAGTCGGAGCCTGTCGGGATCGTAAAGGTAAAATTCCTCCGCACCATAGGTCTCATAAAATCGCCGTTTTTCTTCCATCTCTGGGGCATGGTTGCTGGGCAATAGGATTTCAAAAACGACTTGGGGCGGAATGTTGTTTTCTTTCCACTGTTGGTAGGATCCACGACGGCCTTTCGGTAGGCCGATCGCCACCATGACGTCGGGCGCAAGTTTGGTGGTGTTATCCCCTTCGATCGGATACCACAAGAGATCGCCAGCGATAAAAACATCGTTCATCGCCGCAAACCAAATTTCTAGATTTTCTTTAATGATGACAATCCAGCGGTACTGGTCAGTGTTATCAGCCATAGGATTGCCGTCACTGTCGGGATAGTAGAGTTCGAGGTCTGGCCGTTGGTCTTGGGTAAGTAAAGTCATGGTGATCCCTCTTGTAAATGGCCAATGAAAAGTTGCTTAATCGTCCTCCAGCGGCATCCCAAACCGGATTTTCCCTTTTCCAAAGTTTCGTCCAAACTGAAGTTCATACACTTCATCTTCGTCTTGGGTTTCGACCTCTAGGTCTGACTGCGCATAGCTAACACAGAGTAAGGCATAGCCGCGACGCTGCAAGTCGGGTGAGAGTCCCATGGCCTCGGGTTGCCGCAAGTCTCCCGACTTTACCCGCACCGCACAAGCTGTACAAGCGCCATTCCGGCAGGAAAACGGCAGATCAACGCCCTGGTTTTCGACGCAGTGGAGGATGTAGCGATCGCCCGGAACCTGCAACTCGTGGACGCTGCCATTCTGTCGATTGTGAATCCGAACAGTATAGAGTTGCGGGGCGGGGGCGGGAATGGGCTGGGTCATGGGTTAACGATGAGACGATCATTTTTATATAGCAGTATTCATTATGACGGAATGTCTGCTACTATGCTTAAGCGGTAGGGCAGGCAATGCCCTAGTGAAGGCTCGGAGAGATGGCCGAGTGGTTGAAGGCGCAGCATTGGAAATGCTGTTTAGGGCAACTTAACGAGGGTTCGAATCCCTCTCTCTCCGTTTAAAAGCGCTTCTAGAAGAAAACCTTCTGGGAGCGCTTTTAATATGAATCGGGTTCAGACTGCGGTCATGAAACCTATATTTCGTCTACTGTTTGCTTCCAAACAAATCACAGAGTTCGATGGTTTTGGTTTGTAATATGGCCAGATCATCGGTCGATCGCTTGAGTTGACACTCCAATTCCATCAAGAGTGGCAACGTTTTTTTGAGGGCCGGGAGCGTCATGGGCGCAATGTCTTTTCGCATGAAATAAAGCTGTTTCGGATTCTTGATATCAGCGGCGGCGGCGATCGCGCCATCATCTCGTTCTCCCGATTCAATCATTAACTTCACCCACAAATATTGCCGAAACTGACCGACCAACGTTCGCGCAATCACTGGAGCGGGTTCATTTTGACGCATCAAATCCCCCAGCATTTCCAGCGCATCCGGAGTCTTTCCTTGACGAATAGCGGCAAACAGTTTGAGCGTGCTTTGGCTGGTGGCGGTGATTAGAGGTGCGATAGCGGCCGCCGTGAGCGGTTGGAGGGCATCGGATGAAAACAGCCGAATCTTCTCTAGTTCGCTGTAGAGCTGGCGGGTGTTGTTTCCCACAGCTTCGGTGAGGGCTTCGACGGCGGTTCGATCGAGCTTCACGCCGAGTTCCTGCGCCACCTGTCGCACTTGCGCTGAAATGAGATCCGTCTTCCAAGGCGGGGGCGGCGAAAATTCTTTGATTTTGGCGTGCTTCTGGAGAAATTTTGTAGATTTAATCCGCCCGTCAGGCTTGCCATCGCTGGTCAACACCAACGTCGTCGTCGCTGGAATCATCGGTAGCGTCCGCTCTAGTTCCGCAAACACCTCATCCGAGCAGCGCACGGCTAGGGTAGTATTGGTTAACACCACAAGGCGTCCGCCCATGCCAAAGGGCGGCGTCATCGCTTGGTTCAGCGCTTGAATAATCGCACTGGGCTGATCGGGGGAAATTTTGTCTAAGTTAAAACTGGCCCAACTCGCGTCCAATGTTTGCGTTTGGAGAACCGTGACCGCTCGATCGCGTGCAAAATGGTCTTCTCCCCAATAAAAATAAACGGGCATCGCCTTTCCTCACCGTTCTAGATATGATTCACACGGGTAAAACCTAGCCCAGTCTTTGGCCAGATCTTTGGCCCGTCTCCCGTGACTTTAACAGTATTTTGTGAAAATCCTGGATTCCCTTGATTTGCCCCCGTCCCTGCTGCCCTCTCGGCGTCGATCGTTTGGGTTTCGGCCTGCCACCAGCATTCTAGATCCGCGACTTGAAGCGGCGGTGCATACAGATAACCCTGCACAAGATGACAGCCACTGTGTCGTAGAAAGTTAAGCTGGTCTTGCGTTTCAATTCCCTCTGCGACCACTTTTAGATGAAGACTTCGGGCCATGGCAATGATGGCACTAGAAATCATGGTTGCATTGCGATCATGGTTTAAATTTTGCACAAACGATCGATCGATTTTCAGTTCATCAATGGGGAGCTGACTGAGATAACTCAGCGATGAGTATCCGGTTCCAAAATCATCAATGGCAATCTTCATTCCCAATCGCTTCAAATCTCGCAGCTTCTGCACCGTCGCGCTGACCTGATCCATCAAACAGCTCTCTGTCAGTTCTAGGACCAATAGTTTCGGATCCAAGCCCGTCTCTGCCAAAATCTTTGCCACCTGCTGCGAAAGATCTCGTTGCTGAAATTGACGCATCGATAGATTGACCGACATTGTTACCGGAGGACGCCCCGATCGTGCCCATTGAGCCGCTTGTGTACAAGCCGTCCGCAACACCCACTCTCCCAAAGGCAACATCAACCCCGACTCCTCGGCTAGGTTAACGAATGAGTCCGGTGAAACTAGACCCCGATCGGGATGATTCCACCGCACCAACGCTTCCATGCCCGTCATCCGCCCCGTGGCAAGCTCCACCTGCGGCTGATAGTAAAGTTCTAGCTCCGATCGTTCAATGGCATTGGACAGATCGCTGAACATCAAATGACGCTCAGCCTCCATGGCTGCCATGGCAGGGTTGTAAAATCTATAATCCGTATCTGTTTGTTGACGACACCACCGCATGGCCGCATTGGCCTGAACTAAAAGATCTTCCGATCGCGATCCATGATGGGGGAAAAGTGCAATACCGACGGTCGTTGCGATGCGGACGTCCTTGCCATGGATGCCGTAGGGCACATTCACAATGTCGAGCAGAGTCTGTGTAAATTCGCGCATTTCCTCTTGATCACCCGCATCAAAAATGGCAATACCAAATTCATCCTCACCTAGCCGCGCCACTATGCCGGGACTCGCCGCCATCTGAAGTCGATCGCCCACCAATTGAAGGAGTCGATCGCCCACCTCCCGCCCAAACGTCAAGGTGATGGTTCGATAGCAGGTGACTTTCACCGACAGCACGGCCACCGACGGAAGATGGATAGATTCCTGCTGTGCTCGATTGCAGAGTTGTTGAAGCTGCTGTCGAAAAAGCTTCGTATTTGGCAAATCCGTCAAAATATCCCAATTCGCGGCTTTTTTTAACGCCGCCCGATACTGATTGACCTGATCCTGATACCCCCGACTGCGATTGGCCTGTTTGCACAAGCACGCCGTAATCGCATTTAGCAGATCACAATCGAGGAAAGGCTTTACTAAATAATCATCCGCCCCCAGATTCATGCCGTGTCTGATGTCGGCATAGCTTGACTGAGACGTCAAAAAAATAAATGGCGTGGTCGCCATCTGGGGATCCTGGCGGACCATCTGTAGGACTTCATGCCCGTCGAAATAGGGCATACAAACATCACACAGAATCAGATCAGGATGTACGGCTTGGGCCTTTTTGATTCCTTCCTTTCCATCTTCTGCGCCCAAAACGTGAAATTCTTGGCATTTTAAGGCTATGAGGAGATGTTCACGAATCGTCCGATCGTCTTCTATGACTAAAATAATTTTCATGTAGTGACGGAAATCATTCTCAACGACAAATACTGGAAAGCATGATACGGGTCATGAATAGAGCAGATTAAATGTATTAAAAAGCATATTGGTATCAAACACTAGTAATTATACACAAAGATTTTCAGACCCTCATTTAGGGCAATACCCCTCTCCATATACGACTCACAACCTTAAGTCAGCCTATTAAGTTGCGAACACCCTGACCTAGAAAAGAAAATCGGCATATCTTCGGCATATCCATAGTACAGACAGCTCAGACTTAGCGGCATTGCTTTAGTTTAAACCTTTATCAACGAATTAAGGTGCATTAACTGCAAGTATACGTCCCTAATCCGATCGAGAAGACTCCCTTCCTACAAACGAATCTTCATCTTCCCTTGTTTTAATTTAGTTGATCGCATCACAATCTTGTAACAATTAGTAGCTTTTGAGCGTTTTTAGGCCGTTTATACGCTAACTAGCCAAATCGATCGAATGTGGATCCATTGAACTTGTAGCCAATTTTTAAGCAAGCCAAAGTCTGAACTGGAGTTTCCAAAATTCGTCCATTCTCACCCGTTTCTATCACCCGATCGAAATCTACCTGTTCTGGGCACTCAGGTAAGCTATAATGCACTTCTTGTAAACACTTGAAACGTCCAAAGTCGTCTTTGAGTCGATAGACCCGCCCAGATTGCGGGATTCAATCGGATCAGAGCATCGTACAGGAGGCGAATTTTGCCAGAGAATCATTAGGAATTGTTGAGTTATGGTCAGTCAGAGCACGAAAGATGTCGGTTTTACACATGAGGATTTTGCAGCACTCCTAGACAAATACGATTACCACTTCAGTCCTGGAGACGTTGTTGCTGGAACAGTATTTAGCCTAGAGCCACGAGGCGCGCTGATCGACATCGGCGCAAAGACTGCGGCTTACATTCCGATTCAGGAAATGTCTATTAACCGAATCGACACCCCGGAAGAAGTCCTGCAATCCAATGAAACCCGTGAATTCTTCATCTTGGCTGATGAAAATGAAGATGGTCAGCTCACCCTGTCCATTCGTCGTATTGAATACATGCGCGCTTGGGAGCGGGTCCGTCAGTTGCAGGCCGAAGATGCAACCGTCCGATCACTGGTCTTTGCCACCAACCGAGGTGGAGCTTTGGTTCGCATCGAAGGACTTCGTGGATTTATTCCTGGGTCGCACATCAGCACCCGCAAACCCAAGGAAGAGCTAGTCAGTGAAGAACTGCCGCTCAAATTCTTGGAAGTGGATGAAGAGCGTAACCGCCTCGTCCTCAGCCATCGCCGTGCGCTGGTCGAACGCAAGATGAACCGTCTGGAAGTGGGCGAAGTGGTCATCGGAACGGTCCGAGGCATCAAGCCTTACGGTGCATTTATTGACATCGGCGGTGTCAGCGGTCTGCTGCACATCTCTGAAATCTCCCATGATCACATCGACATGCCTCACAGCGTGTTCAATGTGAACGATGAAGTGAAGGTCATGATTATTGACCTCGATGCAGAACGCGGAC
This sequence comes from Synechococcales cyanobacterium, assembly GCA_043787035.1. GTDB lineage: Bacteria > Cyanobacteriota > Cyanobacteriia > Leptolyngbyales > Leptolyngbyaceae > JAAFJU01. Next base: position 1,322 of record JAYVVL010000046.1, on the reverse strand, counting down.
GCATCTCACTGTCTACTAAGCAGCTCGAACCCGAACCGGGTGACATGGTGAAGAACCGTCAAGCCGTGTTTGATCAAGCGGAAGAGATGGCGGCTAAGTACCGTGAAAAACTGAAAGAACAGGGAACTCCGGTTGCTTCAATGGAAATCACTACTGAAGAAGTTGTTGAAGGCTAACATTAGTCCTCTAACCCACTCTTTCCCAAATTTGGCAGAGGGTTGAAGACTGTAGAGTTTCTGTTCAATATGTTTAAAAGATCAGTTCTAAGGTGACTTAGGCTGATTTTTTTTAGGTTTATTCTCAATTCTTCATTCCCAATTTCCTATGCCGATCGTCCAAATCCAAAATCATCTCTACCCCAACATCCGCGCCCTAGTCTTTGACAAAGACGGCACCCTAGCCCAATCCCACGACTACCTTCATCAAATGGCGACGCTTCGGTGGACGGCACTCGCTCAGGCACTAGGACCGATCGCCACCCTCGACTTGCGCGATCGATTGTTTCAAGCTTGGGGCGTCCAACGAGGCCAAGTTCATCCTGCTGGACTTATGGCCGTTGGATCTCGCCGCGACAACGAATTTGTAACCGCTGGCTACCTGACGCCCCTAGGCTTGGGATGGATTGAATCCTGGAAACTCGTTAATACCGTCTTCAAACAAATTAAATTCCAAAACGACACCAAAGCCAAACTGACCCCACCGCTTCCGGGTCTCCTCGGTCATCTCGATCGCTTTAAATCCGCTGGGCTGAAGCTCGCCATTCTCTCCGCCGACACCGAAGACAACATCAAGTCCTTTGTCCACACCTGGAATCTCGCCGCCTACTTCGATACCTGGGTCGGCGACCAACCGGGCCTAAGTAAACCTGACCCCAAGTTGCTTCATCTCGCCTGCGATCGCCTTCAAATCCCGCCTAGCGAGGTTCTGGTCATTGGCGACTCCGAGGCCGATATTGAACTTGCCCTATGTGGAAAGGCCGCCGGCGCGATCGGATTTTCCTGTGGCTGGTCAGTCCCCATTACGCTGTCCCAGGCTCATTTCATGCTCACCGATCTGCAAGATTTGCGAATCCAATAAATCTGAATAGCTTAATTTAAAACTTAATCTAGATTTAAGCCAAACCTTAAGCTAAATTTTGAATTCAACCTATGAAAATCGGTAGAACTTTACCAGAAATATGGCTCAGGGTGAAGTTTCAGAAATTAACTTTACAAAAGTAAATTTCTCTTCATAACTTCTTTAAACCCTTCACATTATCTCCACGCCCTTCCCTTAACCTTATACTTACAGTCGGAGTAAATAACCCCTTAATGGAGTTCTGA
>JAYVVL010000045.1:0-2155 GCA_043787035.1 Synechococcales cyanobacterium | reverse complement strand
GGTTGATGGGAGCGGTGGGTTCGATGGTGGGCCTGTTGGGTCAGGGCATTGTGGATACAGTATGGTATCGTCCGCAGGTGAACACATTGTGGTGGTTGGCCGTTGCGATCGTCGCCAGTTTTTATAGCGCACTCCCCACGGATGTCCGAAAGGCAGAAATTTTAGATGAATAGTCTAATTGATGTGGAGTCTAGACTAAATTTGCAAAGAACTGAAGACGATCGATTTTTTTACTGAATAGCATACTGAGTTACTAGACCTAAGTCCATCTGAAGCCGCAGCGATTGAAATTGCCCGAAGACGGTTGCGCTCAGAAATGATGACTGGTGTGTCGGTTTCGTTGGCTACTCCGATGCTGATTGGCTTTAGAAAAAGTAGATTGGTCAACCTGCTTACCGCCCAGGTTTAGTTTGCGGAACAAACCTCGCATACTGGTGACGCTAGAGTCGAGTGAAAACGTCAACCAACAACTCAGGAATAGGCACGTATTGAGAACACTGTAATCGTAGTCAGGATAATCAGATAGAAGTTGCTTGACAAGCTTAGGAAAATTGAATAGCGTGAATTTATTATTTTATATTAATATTAAGCCTAGCCTTTTTAAGAAGTTCTAGGCTCTTTTTATATAAATCTTTTTACAATTCATCACTTCTGTCTTCAACGTTGATCAATAATAGTTATCGCGTCGTTCGCGAACTCGGTCGAGGTGGATTTGGGGCGACTTTTTTGGTGGAGGACACGCAGCTTCCGTCGGGCAAACGTTTTGTCCTAAAGGAGTTGATGCCGATCGAGCACGATGCACAGACCTATGATCTGGTAAAGCAGCGGTTTGAGCGGGAAGCGGTGATTCTCGAAGAACTGGGCGGGTTGACGACGCAGATCCCGAGCCTATATGCCTATTTTGCGATCGCGGGGAAGTTTTATTTGGTGCAGGAGTATGTGGAGGGAGAGACGATCGCCTTTTGGGCGATCGCTCAGGGTGCCGTGGCTTCGATCGATCCTCGTAGCTTTACTGGGTTAGGGTTTGGATGGGTTGGTCGATCGTCTTTTGGAGATGAGATGTTGCTTTTTTAGCGATCCCTCGCGATTAGGGACTAGACAAGTGATGGGGATTGGGGTTGTAATATAGGGTTTCCTCTCGTAGGGGAAATCAGTTGAATGGAAACTAACGATTGCTGCATGTGTTCTTAAATTCACTCAAGGATCCCGATGAAAGCCTTCTCCTTTATTACTTGTGCTACCACGATTGCGGTCATTACCCTAGCTAGTGCGATCGCTCCCGCGATCGCCAACAATGCTGACGCCAATTTCCAAGAAGAAACCGCAAACAACACAATCTGCTCCTTCTTGGTTACCAAAGAAGTCGGCAGCACCGTCAATATTCGCAAAGGCCCTAGCACTAATTCGCCTATCGTTGCCACCCTTAAACGGGGTGATGTCGTGCGGGCGGTGCGGCGATCGGGCAGTTGGGTCAAGTTGGCTGCCCGCACCTATGGAAGGCCCCCCAAAGAGACTTTCAAACCGCTCGATGGTTGGGTCAATAATCAATTCATCAATGGCTGTTCTGAGGATCAGTTCGATCGGTGGCGTAAATAAGGCGATTGCCGACCCCGTTTCCACTAGCAACTTGCAAAATTTTAGGATTTTGTTCCCTCTCGTTGAGAGAATCAGTTGAATGGAAATATTCCCAGACTTCATAACAAGATCTGGAGGTATTTTTTCCACTTTTTTGGGAAATCGCTTGAATAAAAACGACCGATCGGCCCGATCGCCTTCATCGACCACAAATGAGCAAAATCATCCCGCAAGAGTGTCGCTCAATCCACTAAAAACGATCGCCCAGCGCCCAGCTTCTTACGTCAGCCATCGCCAGCCCGTCTGCCACAAACTGTTTTCGCAAAAACTCAGGCGGCAAATAGGCGTCGTACTTTTGAACCTTGGGCGTCTCATCTTCAGCCATGAATAGCTCAGACGAAAGCGGACGATGGCCGAGTTCCTGCAACTCCGATCGCAAACTTTCTACCGGACATTTACCTAAGTTCACCCCTAGAAAGTACGGTGTCTGGCCTCGGACGCCTTTTGTTTTTAAAGCCGATCGACAATGGTTTCGTAAGTAGCGCTCCAATGTCCGAAACCCACGACTCCCAATCCACGG
>JAYVVL010000044.1:0-16595 GCA_043787035.1 Synechococcales cyanobacterium | reverse complement strand
TGGTAATGGCCCATGCGGGTTCGACGTTAATTTGTTTGAAATTCCACTGTCGTTTGAAAAGCGGGTCGTTAGGATAGGCGTCGGAGGTCGCTTTTTTGGAGTTTGCTGAAGGCTTTTCGACGGGTTCGGCGGGGGGGTACTCTTGAAATTTGTCGGTTGATTTGTCGGTCGGTTTGCTTTGAGCCTGATCCATCGATGGATTGGCGGCGATCGACTTGTCTAGGGTGATGGGCAGTCTGACTTGGCTGGCTTCAGGAACGCTGTAGCTGTAGTTAGGTTCAATCGACTCGGTATACTGATCGAGTCCCGATCGCACAAGATCACGCAGTAGCTTCGACTCTCCCGGCACAATGAAAACGTGATCGGACTCTGAAAACTCGCTATTTAACCTAGGTCTGAGGTCAAATCGCTGAGAGGCTTCACTTAGCGCCTGCTGAATTTGGCTGTCGCCGACTTCTTCTCGGAAGTCTAAAATGATGCTGCTAAAGGTTCCTTGGGTAATACTGCTGCCATAGTGAACAAACCCCCATCCGAGGCTCGCCATAAAAAAGAGCAATAAAATCCATCGTTTCATAGCGGTGGGCAATGGTGAGAGGGGTGACGGTAGAAGATTTCCTGAATAGTCGCTTAATGGCAGATGCAGACTCTCAAATTGTTTTATTAGGTTAGCAGGTAATGCGGACCCTGATTCCCGGTAGGCTATAGGAGATTGATTTTGACGGGGCGAAAAATAGATGGAACGGGGATTATTGTGGTTGCCACTGTTGGTCTTATTCTTTGGATTAGCGTGGGCCGGATGGAATGAGTACCAAAAAGTACAAGGGTATAGCGCATGGGCTAAGCAATATGAGAAGTCTAAGTATGATGTGTTGGCGGCGCTAGGCTATCGCACGGGTGAACTAAGCTGGGGAAAACCGATTCGGAAGGGGTTAGAAGATCGTCAAGTGATCTCGATTGCCTTGCTTAAAGGCGTACAGTTGCGGATTGATGGCACGATTGCCAATCTAGAAACTCTCCCCGACTCCGGCAAGATTATTGCTCTAGAATTGATCCCGACTGATGGAAATGGAGTGATTCAAATCCCGTTTGTCGGTATTGATCTGGCCGCAGAATGGACACACTATCTCAAACAGCAAATTTCCATCGTTCATTCCTAAGCCAAAAAATTAAGCCAAAAATTTAAATGAAAAAGCCGGACTGCAACGATCGCAATCTGGCTCCATAAGGAAAATAAGTAATCTTAGACTTACAAAATGGGCTTAAAACAGAACATTGAATGAGCAAAGGCGTAGGAAATCTGCGTAGTCTTCTGCGTAATCTAGAGACCAGACTGAAGAATTTGAGGCTTCATTGTGGTGATCATTTGCTGGATACCGCGATGGATTCGACGGGTCACGGTCATAGGACTCACGCCAATCTTTTCTGCAACTTCTTTCCGAGACAAGTCATGCAGAAACACATACTCGATCGCTTGACGAGTTTTGTCTTCGAGCTGGTTTAGAGCTTTTTGGAGCTGCTGACGATCTTCTTCGAGAACCTGCAACTTTTGATAGTGAGCGTCAGGAATCGTGTCGCCCAAGGTCATGGGAGAGTCTAACTGTTGACAAACCGTTGCGTCTAAGCTCAGGGGCAGTCGATTTTTGGCTGCAAGCTTGCTGTCACGCCACTCTTGAACGGTAACGCCTATTTCGAGGGCAATCTCGTCGTCGCTAGGCTGACGGTTCAGCTCATTGGACAGGGTTTCCCGAACGCGTTGGCCTTCTTTGTTAATTTGTTGCCAGCGACGGGGAATCTTAACAGTACCGGACCTGTCACGCAGGAAGTGCAACATTTCGCCTCGGATGTACGGCACGGCGAAGGAACTAAAGGCACATCCTTGGTTAGGGTTGAAGCGTTCGATCGCCCGGATGAGGCCGAGATACCCGATTTGTTCGAGGTCCTCATAAGGTTCAGCGCATTGATGGCTGATGCGATGCGCTATTTTGCGGACTAGGCCAGCGTTCATTTGGACTAGTTTGTTCCGAAGGCGAACCGATGGTTTTTGGTGGTACTCCGAGAGGAGTTCCATGCCGTGAGTCCGAAGTGTTGTTTGAGTTGGCAGCATTTGTAAGTCTTCTCTCAATCCCGTTGTCCCTATATTCAATCCATGCCCCTTTTGGAACCATGGTTGTTTTACGGGAGTCTGAGGGATCGCCTGAAGGCTGTTTCTGTGAATTTACGCAGGGAAATGGACTGTTTTTCCTGTGTAAAATGGCTGAGAAGCTTGCCGCATCGTCATCTCAGCGGTTTGGCTTAATCTCAACGTTATTTGCTCGATCGATCGTTTTTTTGGGAAAAGATTAAATGGCTTAATCTTTTGGCGGGAGAATAGGGGAAGGGAGAAGAAAAGAGAGCCGCGATCGGTTTTGGAGTTCTCCGTATGGGGGAGAGGTTACGGGATTGGATATCCTCGCCCTTATTTATTCCCAGGGGAAGGACTGTCGTCCTCACAAACTTTCGTGACTGAATATAAATCAATTTTTTGCATCAATCTTTCATGGGTATTACGCAAAATTGATGGGAAATTCATGAGGAATTCATGGGATTCCGTTTCGGAAAACGTGGATCTGACGTAATCTGTTACTTAACTTAAGAAATGATGCGTTGCTTCGATTAACGCATCCTACGTATGATTTTGGGCTGATGATCTCGGTTATGCGGTTTTGGGTGCGGTTTGTTGATGTTATTTTGTGGGACTTGATTTATGTCTGAATCGGTTGCTTCGATGGTTTTGGGTGCTGAAATTGTGGCATCGGGAGTGGAATCGGTAGAATCTACGGTGGCGTTGACGGACGGATCGATTACTCCTCAACACGCGCCATCCAACGGTTTTGCTCATCCCGATCGCTTTGTGTCTCGCCACAATGGACCTCGTGATGCGGAGATTGCCGGGATGGCACAGGTCGTGGGCTATGAGAGTTTGGCCAAATTGATCGATGCGGCGGTTCCTGTTGAAATTCGCATTAATCATCCACTTAATATCGAAAAGGCTCGATCGGAATATGAAGCTCTAGCTGATTTGAAGGCGATCGCAAACAAAAATCAGGTGCTGCGATCGTTTATTGGTATGGGCTACAGCAACTGCATTACGCCGCCCGTGATTTTGCGCAATATCTTGGAAAATCCGGCTTGGTATACACAGTACACGCCCTACCAACCCGAAATTTCCCAGGGTCGTCTTGAAGCATTGCTGAATTTTCAGACGATGGTGATGGATTTGACGGGGATGGAGATTGCTAATGCGTCGCTGCTCGATGAAGGCACGGCGGCGGCGGAAGCGATGTCCATGAGCTTCGGGGTGACAAAAACGAAGTCTCAGTCTTTCTTTGTGTCCAAAGACTGTCATCCTCAAACTATTGAAGTGGTCCAAACCCGCGCCATTCCCTTAGACATTCAGGTGATCGTGGGCGATCATACTGGGTTTGATTTCACCCTAAATCCTGTGTTTGGCGCACTGATTTCCTATCCGGCAACCGATGGGTCTATTTTCGACTACCGGGAGTTTTGCAATAGCGCCCATGCGGCAGGGGCGATCGTGACGGCGGTGGCGGATATTTTGGCGCTGACGGTGCTGACGCCACCGGGTGAATGGGGCGCTGATATTGCGGTGGGAAATACGCAGCGATTTGGTGTTCCCTTTGGCTATGGCGGTCCTCATGCGGCGTATTTTGCAACCAAAGATGCTTATAAACGTCAGCTTCCCGGTCGTCTGATTGGCGTCTCGCGAGATTCTCGTGGAGTGCGAGCGTTGCGCTTGTCCCTGCAAACGCGGGAGCAACATATTCGCCGGGACAAAGCGACCAGCAATATCTGTACGGCACAGGTACTTCTCGCGGTGATTGCCAGTATGTATGCGGTGTATCACGGTCCAGTAGGACTTGAGGCGATCGCAATGCGGGTTCATCATCTCACCACAGCTCTCGCCACCGGACTGAAGTCGGCAGGGTTCAAGCTCCGCTCCCAGACCTATTTCGACACGATCGCAGTTGAAACGGACGATCGGACGGATGCCTTTATGGCAGCAGCGGTGAAACGGGGGATAAATCTGCGCAAACTTGATGCTGGTGCGATCGGCATTGCCTTGGATGAGCCGACGTCTCAGCGAGATGTCTTAGATTTGCTTGAACTGTTTACGGGGAAAGGTCCAGGTAAGTTGAAAGCATCTATTGCACTGCCTACGCATTTACGACGAACCTCTGCGTACCTGACCCATCCGGTTTTTAGTCAGTATCAATCGGAGACTGAACTATTGCGGTATATGTACCGATTGCAGCAGAAAGATCTCTCGCTCACCAGTGCCATGATTCCCCTGGGATCTTGCACCATGAAGCTGAATGCAACGGCGGAGATGATTCCGGTGACGTGGGCTGAATTTGGGCAGATTCACCCGTTCGCACCCGTATCTCAGACGGAAGGCTATCAGTTGCTCTTTGCCCAGCTTGAGCAATGGCTGGCGGAAGTGACTGGATTCGCCGCCATCTCACTCCAGCCCAATGCAGGTTCTCAAGGCGAGTACACGGGTTTGCTGGTGATTCGGGCCTATCACCGATCGCGCAATCAAGCCAACCGAAATATCTGCCTCATTCCCACCTCTGCCCACGGTACCAACCCCGCCAGTGCGGTGATGTCCGGGATGAAAGTGGTGACGGTTAACTGTGATAACGCCGGGAACATTGATATCGAAGATTTACGCACTAAAGCTGAAAAACATGCGCCAAACCTCTCGGCGCTAATGGTTACCTATCCTTCGACCCACGGCGTTTTTGAGTCTGGGATTAAGGAAATCTGCGCGATCGCCCATCGCTGCGGCGCTCAAGTCTACATGGACGGGGCCAATATGAATGCGCAGGTGGGCCTGTGCCGCCCCGGAGATTTTGGGGCGGATGTCTGCCACCTTAACCTGCACAAAACCTTCTGCATTCCCCACGGGGGCGGCGGTCCTGGCATGGGTCCGATCGGGGTAGTCTCCCACCTTGCGCCTTTCTTACCCGGACACGGCGTCATTCCCACAGGCGGTGCTCAGGCGATCGGGGCGGTGTCAGCGGCTCCTTGGGGCAGTTCGAGTATCTTGCCGATTTCGTGGATGTACATCGCGATGATGGGCGGAGAGGGTCTGACGCGGGCCACTGAGATTGCGATTCTCAGCGCAAACTACATTGCGAAACGGCTCGAAGGCCATTATGAGGTGCTTTACAAAGGGGCAAATGGATTGGTTGCTCACGAATGTATTCTCGATCTGCGCGAATTCAAAAAGTCAGCAGACTTGGAGGTCGATGATATTGCCAAACGTCTGATTGATTACGGCTTCCATCCCCCCACGGTGTCTTGGCCTGTCGCAGGGACCATTATGGTGGAGCCGACTGAAAGTGAATCATTAGTGGAACTCGATCGCTTCTGTGAGGCGATGATTTCGATTCGTGAGGAGATTCGGGCCATTGAATCCGGCGCGATCGATCGGACTAACAATGCGTTAAAAAATGCGCCGCACACGGTGGAAGATCTGGTGGATGAAACCTGGAATCGCCCCTACTCTCGAACGACAGCGGTATTTCCCAGTCCCTGGACTCGTCAGAACAAGTTCTATCCAGCCATTAATCGGATCGATAATGCGTGGGGCGATCGTAATTTGGTCTGTTCGTGTTTGCCTCTTGAGGCGTACACCGACGCTTAGCACTAGACCATCCATCGTTGAGGGACTCTTCGCAAATTACTTCCAGATCTTAGTGAGGTCCATTAAGCTGGTGTGAAGGAAACAGACTGTTTTTGGGAAAGAGCGGAAATAATGCAGTACGAAATTTCTTGGGTAAACAATCTGGCCGAGGTCTCGCGCGATGCCTGGGATGCGATGGCGAAAAGGCTGAAAACGCCGTTTTTTGAGTGGGATTGGTTACGCAATATGGAGACGTCGGGCAGCACGACCGCGCGATCGGGCTGGTTGCCGAATCATCTGCTTGTCTGGCAGGGAGAGGCTTTGGTGGCTGCTGCACCGCTGTATTTGAAGGGGCATAGCTATGGGGAGTTTGTCTTTGACAATCAGTGGGCGGAGTTGTCTCAGCGCCTAGGGCGGGAGTATTATCCGAAGCTGCTCGGGATGTCGCCGTTCACTCCGGCGGAAGGCTACCGATTTTTGATGGCAGAGGATGCGGATGAAGATGCGTTGACTGAGCTGATGATCATGGCGATCGATCAGTTTTGTGTGCGCAATCATCTTTCCGGTTGTAATTTTTTATACGTCGATGCAGAATGGCGATCGCAGCTTGAAGGTCTGGGCTATTGTGCGTGGCGACATCATAACTATGTCTGGAAGAATCGGGATTATCAGAGCTTTGATGATTATCTGACTGGGTTCAATGCGAATCAGCGGCGGAATATTAAACGAGAACGTAAGTCCATTGAGAAGGCAGGAATTACGTTTCAGGTGTTCACGGGCGATGAGATTCCGACGCATTTGTTTCAACGGATGTATGAGTTTTATGCGGATACGTGCGACAAATTTGGCTGGTGGGGAAGCAAGTATCTGACGGAGAAGTTTTTTAAAGATTTAGAAGGAATTTGGCGCGATAAGGTGGTGTTTTTTGCGGCTTACGGCGAACATAATCAGCATCATCCGGTAGGAATGTCATTTTGTCTGAGAAAAGGCGATCAGCTTTATGGTCGCTATTGGGGATCGACGGTGGAGATTGATTGTTTACATTTTGAGGCGTGTTACTATCAGCCGATCGAATGGGCTATTGCTAATGGAATTCGGTTTTTCGATCCCGGTGCTGGCGGTAAACATAAAATTCGTCGCGGATTTCCGGCGCTTGCGAACCATTCACTCCACCGTTTCTACGATCCGCAACTCGCGCAAATATTGAGAGGCAATATCGATCGGATTAATGAAATGGAACAAGCTGAAATTGATTTGGCCAATGAAGATCTTCCGTTTAAGCCGTAAGTCTCCCATGGCTTGATTTAGACCATGGAGGACTTATCACAAGCTTAAGGTTTGGCTCGATGATTTAGGTCAACGTAATAACATTTGCATACCCTAGAATCTTGCTATCAGCAGTCAGGAGGGGCGACTGAAGAATTCGGGAAGTGGCGACAATAAGCTGATCACCAGGGTCTCGATGGAATCCGGTCAGTTTTGTGGATTCGACGATGATTGGGATTGTCAAGTCTAAAAGTTGAATTCCAGGGTAGGCGGTAGCAGACTCTAGCCAATCTTGTACAGGTAAAGAAAGTCCTAATCGCCCAGATTCGACTGCTTTGGCGACTTCCCAGCAGGAGATGAGACTGATGCCTAGACCGTCAGACTGATGCTGATTAATGTGCGATCGCTGCGGGTCGGTCAGGCGAGGACTGTTATCGACCCACCAAATCCAAATGTGTGTATCCAAAATGATCATGACAAAGCATCCCAATCGTCAGGGCTGACCACTGATTCAAAAGGATCGTCGTAATGTAAAACGGTCCCGGTAAGTGGGGTGTGAGTTGTGGTCGATGGAGAGGGCGATCGTTGAATCAGAAGGGTTAATGCCTTCTCAAGGAGGGCTTCTCGGCTGCTATAGCGTCCTAAAGAAAGTTCTTGCTCAATGAAGTGCTCTAGATCAGGGCTGAGTGTCGTTTGACTCATGAACTTGCCTTGGAATCAGTGGGTGGTTTCATTATAGCGATCGAATATTGCCTCTCTATCGATCGGATTAATGAAATGGAACAAGCTGAAATTGATTCGGCCAAAGAAGATCTTCCGTTTAAGCTGTAGAAATGCTCTTAGAAACAAGGATTTATTAGGAGACTAATCCGATCGTGCGGGCAAATGTTGCTCGGGCATTAGCAGAAGCGGCGATTCCCGTTCCGGGAGGCTGCACCAACGATTTGGCTGAGTTGGAAGCTTCGAGGGTGGCGTAGACGATCGGCTGAGAGTGATACATAGGAAAATATCTTTCAATTTTTCAACTTCAGTTTGAGAAGCATCGATTGAGAAATATAATATAGAGAGTTAACTTGTTGAAGTCCTCTCTGTTGTCATTAGAATAAAATGCTCATCATTGCGTAATCTATCAAAATCGGGATTTTTCCTAGCTTCACGACGACAACGCATCGAATTAATATTAATTGCCTCTTGAAGTGAAGCTAATGCCATACCATAATTTCCTTGCAAAGCATAACAGCAGGCGATCCCATAATAACCAGCTTCATCACTTGGGTTTGTTTCGATAACAGAGTTGCAAGTAGAGACAGCTTCTAAATGTTTTCCGGCGCGCGCAAGAACTATCCCACAGTTCGCTATTAGCAAAAATTGCTTTGAAGAAGATTCAACTGAAATCGCTTTTCTAATTGTATCAAGAGCTTGACTATGACACTGCTTCAAACTAAGGCACAAGCTCTTCGTGTTCAGTATGTTCGGATCTCTAGAATTAATTCTTAATGCCTCTTCTATTTCAGTTAGAGATTCCTCGTACTTCCTCTCACCCATCAGAAAACAAGATTTCTGATGGATGAGATCAGCATTTTTCGGATCTAATAAGATTGCTTCTTCAATGTTTTTTATAGCCTCTTCAGGGCCTGAAAGGTTCCACAATGCAATACTTTTAAATTTAAATGATTCACTATTGTTAGGATTCAAACGAATAGATTCATTCAGACTTTTTACTGCTTCATCGTATTGACCCAAATCGATCAATGCTGCACCTTTAATTCCGTATGCATCGGAATATGTAGAATCAATTTCAATTGCTTGTTCTATGAATGAGATGGCATTCTCAGGGCGACCTGAATTAATGTATGCCTTTCCTTTTCCTAAATATGGTAAATGATTATCAGGATCGATGGCGATTGCTTCAGTGAAGCAATCAATTGCCTCATCATATTTCTCTAACTCATACAGCATATTTCCCTTGAGATTATGTAAATAAGAGGATTCTGGATTCAGATCAGATGCAGCAGAAAAATTATCATATGCATTGCTATGTGACGTTACATTTTGCCAAGATAAACCTATTCCTCTAAATAAACTGCTCGCAAGTATAGAATCATTAGAATCTTTAGCTATTCCATCAACTACTATTTGAGCTTTACTAATATAGCTACTAGAGGCTCGATGACTAGCACATCGAAATGATTGGCCTAGAAGGGCCACGTAACCTGCTATACCACTCAATTTGTCAGCCTGTTTCAAGAATATGTCTAGCCCAGACTCTATCTTAGATTCGATCGTTGCTGTAAACTTAGGTCGTTGAGAATTGTTGTCGTCGTCTTCAGTTCTGTTTTTCTTAAATTCAAATTTATAAGATTCTGGCCGTCGATTAACAACTAGCCACCCTAACATGACAGCACATTCGATTTTCTCTCGGTCTCCTACAAATTTTCTGGTATCTTGTGGCAAAAGCTCGTTACTTTCTGGCTCTGCCTCTGAAGAAATTGTTGAGAGAACCCGCATTGCTATTTCTGGCTGTCTAAAATACGCTCCTTCAAAGAAGTGGGTCAAAAATTGGACCTGTCCACGATCACGATTAGAGAACAGGGCGTGATATATCACCTCTGAAGTTAACTTCTTCCAATCAGAATTGTGATATTTCTCTACCATTAATGTTTCAGACGAGATTTCTTCTTCTGCAAGTCGTGAGAAATATTTTGAAATGGCTTCATGTGTAGCTCGAAATTTACCCTGATTCTTTTTAAATTCAGATCTTCTGATGACAGCTCTTGTTACATCATCAAAACGGTAGCGATTGCTTCCATAAACGATGAAATCACGTTGAGTTAGCCAGTCAAACCAATCAACATGGTTTGAGCCATCTGATTTTTTCCAAACCTCGTCTAATAAATATTGAATAGTAGGCTGATCAAACCACCGAACATAAGCTGCCAAGGCAACGATTTCTTTTTCAGTACGTGTTAGCCCATCTAATATCAAATCAACCATATCATTGCTTTCTCGTGCAGGATTTATCCCATGTCCCTGATCAAACTGCTTCCTAATAAGGTTTAAATGATATGGATATCCTTTTGTAATCTTCCAAATTTGACTTATTTCATGAGATTTGGAAATTTCAATTCCTCGAAGAAAGCACTCCGTTTCTTCTCTGTCAAAATGCCCAAATTCAAATTCATAGAAATAATTGTTGTCATTATGCTTTTTGAAAAATCGACGGTATTGTTGATGCCTTAGTGGGTATCGTCCTGCCATTAAGATACGAATTTTGGATGGTTGAAATGAAGTGCTAGATAGCAAATCATCTAAGAACTCATGGAACTCAGCGTTAGCCTTTTCATAAGTGTCCATTACGATGACGATCGGACAACCTTTCGAATACTGAGTTAAACTTTCCAGAAATACCTCAATAAATCTTGGCAATGGATCTAATAAAAGATTTTGATCATCTGCTTGATCTTTGGTTGCTGACTTAACAATGTCGTGAGTCGATTTGTGATTGAGGGTGATAAGGGACTAACATCTCCCAGTGCCTCTACCTTGCTCTCCGAATAGAGAGAATCAATCTTTTTTCTACGATTACTCTCATATTCATTGAATAAACTGTGTTGCTCAATACTTACTTCACTTATTTCTCCAAAAGGTTCTGTTACTAATCGGTGTTTTAACGTCTCATACTTTTTAAGAAGATTTAAGAAGGGGTCATTATTCTGGTCTGGTGAGGGAAGCTTTAAATGTAGACATTTCATTAAATTTAAAGGTGAATCCATCTTACTATCTTCAAATGAAACATCTAGAAAGATTGCTATATCCCTGAGTTCTTCTTGAATTTTTTTCAAGAAAGTTGATTTGCCAATTCCACCAATCCCATGAGAATGAAAAATAAAATGTGTAGCTTCTAATGTGGTAATTTCCGCTTTGATAGCGTCTACAAACCTTTTGCTAGATTTGCGAGGAATATAGAAATCATTTAAAGGTTTTCGGACATCTTTATTTAGCGATGTGGGAGATCTAAGAGTAACAAGCACACCTTTTTTTGATTCTACAAAGCCAGGATTTCTTATAAATCTATCTGGATTTGTAGTGGAAATCGCATTTATTTCTGCTACTTGAGGAATCTTTTTTAAGTGCTTATTTATTTCATCTTTCAAAGTTAATAAACTCAGAGAATTTTCATTTATTCTCCATTCATGATCCTTCATTACCGCTTCTAAAGCCTGAACAAACGCTCCATCGTCGGCAGTATCGACATCAGTTGATGAACAAAATATCCAAAAGCCTTTACTTCTTGTTGTGTTCGTTCCTCCTCTAGTCAAGTTAGCAATTATTTGTTGTGCTCCCAATCCGCCAGAACAAACATCTAGAATCAACAAAACATTTTGTGGATACTCATTACTCCCTTCAAAAAACCATTTTACTAAATCGCTCGTTTCGATCGCCGTACCTTGCAGATTTCCTGGGCGAGATCCAGCGGTGTACAAGTAATGTAAACTTTTCTCTCCCTCTCCACCATGCCCAGCATAATAAACAATTACGCAATCAGATTCTCTTCTTTCCTCACTGGAAAACCAACCTGTAAGTGCAGCTTTGATTTCATGCGCCATTACACCCAAAGATACATCTTGTAGGACTCTTTGATAGCCCTGTTCCTGAGTGGTAAAGAGATCGACTACTCGCTTAATATCTTTTTCAACACAGTTTAATTTATCAGGAAACCCATCTCCACCAGCAGGAGACCCAATTGCAATTAAATAGCGTCGTTGCTCTTGTTCTTCGGACATTTCAGAAACTCTTTCAATTAATTAGTTAAACTTGCTGCGATCGCATGACCCGTTTCTTTCGCTGTTAGATATCTCTTAGCAGAATGAGATTGCCAACCATTATAAACAAGATAGTCATTAATAATCTGACGTTCATCCGCTCTAAAATAAGGTAATAGTTGCTTTTCAAGAGCAACGAAATCCCCTTTATCTGCGATATTAAACCATTGCCTTATATTTTTTGGTATTATTCCGACCCCATCACTTGGCGGAGGCGTTAGCTTATCGAATACCAAATTTGGAGTTGCAAGTGGCGACCCTAATGTAATTAACGTGTGAACATTCCATTCGGGGTTAGCACATATTGCTTCATACGCAATGACTGATCCGAGAGAATGACCAATGATGATCTGAGTATCAGTTGGAGATACTTTCTCGCTTACACGCTGCAAAACTGCTTGCTTAATTTCTGGATCATGAGGAAACTGACGGACTTGCTTAAGTCCAAAAATTAAGACCTTTTCCGGACCCATTCGCCCAAAAAACTTAGTCTTAGCAAGTTGACTTACGCCTCGTTGTACCCATCCTGGTGTTCTGCCCCGTCCTTTAAAGTCAGGCCCTTGAATAAGTGGATTTTCTCCAAGCGGATCCTCCTCATTCTGATTAGCTTCCGACAACATCGCAGCAGCTCGCCACCACTCCATTAAAAGTGCTTGCTCCCATTCATCTTGAATGTCTTTGGCGTACAAACTTGGAATGTTGGCCGCGCGTGTCCCTTGCCTACGAAACAAATCACCATAAAAGACCATCTTGAAATCCTGGCTATCGATTCGAGGATGACCAGCTATCTCAAGTCCTCCCTGTAGCTCTGGCAACCATTCTGATTCAAGTGATGAGGCGCTTAGGAACTCATTTCCAATGCCATGGATGCCAACAATTTTCATGGATGCCTAGCACATATTGTTTATGTTTTAGAGATTATACGACTAAATTATCCTGCTTTACTACATCGAAAGTCCTCGCGCCTCACTCGAAAGCTCACGCTCCTACTCGAAATCTGTTACATAAACCAATCGGCGTCTGAAAGATTGGCTTGATAAGTCCATCGGAGGATTGTCGCCTTCAGTCCCGGCTTATCTTACTCCAAATAACCGGGTCAAAGCAGTGTCCACCTTGGCACAGTCAAGCTTCGAGAGCGCTCCAATTTTTCGCACGATCGATCGGTTTTCCAACGTAAATAATTTCATCCGAATGATCGACGGCGATCGTAATCCTGCACCCTGTAAATCATCGATCGAAATATCTAACGACATCACACCGATTGTAAGTAGCCATAGGCTTCCGCAGAATCCCATTCCGTCATCAATCCCGATAACCCAACTTGATAATCCCGATCGATCTCTTCAGCCGCAGCACTCTGACGCGATCGAAGGAACTCTAGAAATAGAAACAGCTGATCCAAAAGTTCGTCAGGCGCATCATCGATCGCCCCCATTAAACGCTCTTTAGTTGTCATAGCTTACTCCTACCAAGGATCTACAGTTAATGCTTTACTTTAATCCATCTCCCCCGATCGCGAAATCTGTTGCATAAACTAAGCAGCGGCTGAACACTCCACCCTGGTAAGCGCTAACGATCGCGATCGGAGGCACAATAGAGGAATCCTTGAGAGAGACTTTTGCCGTCTTTTAACCGTTATGATGCGTGTGCCTAGATTCGTTATTTTTCTGGCTAGCTTGATTGCGATTTTGATGTTCACGCTGTGGCTCTTGAGTGCGCTGTCGCAAATTTCAGGGCTGTTGAATACCTATCCATACCTAGGGACGGCGCTGATTTCCATTTCCATTGGGCTAGTTCTGACGCTGATCGGGCTGATGCTTTGGTATTTGGTAATTTTGCCGAAGCGCACCGATGCCCGCCGCCGCAAGGCCCAAGCGCACCCTCCGATCGCCCCTACCGATAAAACCGAAGCTGCTACCCAGAATCTAGAGGCCGTTCGGCTTCAAGTGGAACAACTTCAAGATGAAATTAGCAAACAAGAATTAATCGCTCGATCGCGCATCATTCAAGAAAATCTGGCCAAAGGCGAACTGTCCATTGTGATTTTTGGGACCGGATCTGCGGGAAAGACGTCGCTGGTCAATGCGCTGATGGGACGCATGGTGGGACAGGTGGGTGCGGCCATGGGGACGACGCAAATTGGCGAAACCTATCGCATCCACATCAACGGAATCGATCGCGAGATTTTCATCACTGATACGCCCGGAATCTTAGAGGCAGGAATCGAAGGCACCGATCGAGAACGGCTGGCGAAGACCCTGGCGACGGACGCTGATCTATTACTCTTTGTGGTGGATAACGATATTCGGCAATCTGAATTTGCGCCGTTGGAATTGCTCGCTCGCATTGGAAAACGATCGATTCTGGTGTTCAATAAATGCGATCGCTATCCTATTCAAGATCAAGACTTGATTTTACAATCCCTGCGCGATCGGGTATCTGGGTTGATCGCGGCGACGGATGTAATTCGAGTCTCCGCTTGTCCGCCGAGAGTTCAACTGGACACTGGAGAATGGGTGAATCCGGACCCGGATATCATGACGCTGATTCGTCAAGTGGCGGCTGTATTGCGATCGGAGGGGGATGATTTGTTGGCCGACAATATTTTGCTCCAGTCTCAACGATTAGGCGATGAAACTCGGCGACTGCTTGAACAACAGCGTCGTCGGGAAGCTGAGAAAATCGTCGATCGCTTTCAGTGGATTGGGGCGGGGGTTGTGGCCGTGACGCCTGTGCCTGTGGTGGATTTTCTGGCAACTGCTGCGGTGAATGCGCAGATGGTGGTGGAACTGGGTAAAGTTTATGGCTGTGAGATTAACAGCGATCGAGGCCGGGAACTGGCAATGTCGCTAGCTAAGACCTTAGTGAGTTTGGGATTGGTGAAGGGGGCGGTGTCGTTGGTGGCGGCGGTGTTGCAGGTGAGTGTGGTGGGATTGCTAGTAGGGCGTGCGATTCAGGGGATTAGTGCGGCGTATCTGACGCGGATTGCGGGGCGGAGTTTTATGGAATATTTCCAACGGGATCAGACGTGGGGCGATGGTGGCATGGCGGAGGTGATTCAGCAACAGTTTCAGTTGAATCGGCGAGATGAGTTTGTACGTGCGTTTGTGCAAGATGCGATCGATCGGGTGGTCCGACCTTTCAAACTTGAAGACGAACTCAAAGAATCGCCGCTCGTCAAGCGAACGGGCGATCGGTAGTTACCCAAGGCCATTCCTGACAGTGAATCGATTAGAGGCCCCCGACTCCCAGTTCTGGGGGAGTAAGAAATTCCGAAGCCCCTAGAATTGGGGGCGAATCGGCGCTCAAGCATCATGCAAAGATTCGGTGTTGCAGAGACGGCATTTGTCGTCGCACCTGTTGAATGCGGTTGGGTGAAATCTCGGCGATCGCAAACCCAGGTTCGGTTCCGGCATCGGACAAGACGGTTCCCCAGGGATCGATGATCAGCGCATGACCGTGGGACTGGCGAATGGTGTTGTGCCATCCGGTTTGGGCCGGGGCAATCGTGTAACAAGTGTTTTCGATCGATCGGGCTTGGAGCAACACTTGCCAGTGATCCTTCCCGGTATAGGCAGTGAATGCGGCGGGAATAAAGAGGACGTCGGTTTCTTTCAGAGAGAGATGACGGAAGAGTTCTGGAAAGCGAACGTCGTAGCAAATGGACAATCCCAAGTTACCAAAATCCGGTGAGGCATAGACGCTAGGTAATTCAGAGCCAGGAACGACGGTGGCAGATTCGAGGTAGGTGTTGCCGTCGGGGACATTGACATCAAAGAGATGAACTTTTTCGTACCGTGCCCTTTCGTTGCCGTCTTTATCGACGAGGAGCGCGGTGTTGTAGACTTTGCCTTCGCCTGCCGGGACTGGGTAACCGCCCCCCAAAATCATGATTTGATACCGTTGGGCCATGGTTTTTAAAAATTTTTCGCTCTCCAGGGCAATAGACTCCGCCTGCGCGATTTTGGCGAGTTCATCACCAAGGAATGAGAAATTTTCGGGGAGTCCGATGACTTCTGCGCCTCGCCGAACGGCGAGGTCGATGAGGTCTTCAGCTTGGCTCAGATTTTTTTTCAAATCTGGCACGCTGGTCATTTGAATGGCCGCCGCGAGGTAGGATTTCATAGCTTTATTGTCTGTGCTGTATTGTCTGTAAGATAAATAGCATGAAGGCCCATACGTAAACCTACATAACCATGGGTCCAGTATCCCCCCAAACGGCGATCGGCGATCAGGGGGATGGGCGATCGATTATTCCCTGGCGAACCGGGTGTTGGCGTCTAACCCCGCGTCATCTGTGACCACACCCGAGTCGGCAAGCCCCATATGTAAATGAACCCTTCCGCCGCCCGATGGTCAAACTGATCGCCTGAACCGTAGGTTGCCAAGTCCTCGGCATAAAGCGAATTGACGGACTTGCGACCCACGATCGTGGCATTGCCCTTAAAGAGCTTAACGCGGACAATTCCGCTCACGCGGTCTTGGGTGTTGTGAACAAAGGCATCGATCGCACTCTTAAGCGGGCTATACCAAAGACCGTTGTAAACCATCTGGCCATAGGTTTCTTCGATACCGCGTTTGTACATGGTGACGTCCTTTGCCAAAGTGAGGCTTTCGAGATCGCGGTGTGCATGAATCAGCATGATCAATGCAGGAGTCTCGTAGATTTCGCGGGACTTAATGCCCACCAAACGATTTTCTAACATATCGATGCGTCCGATGCCATGGTTGCCCACGATCGCATTTAAATACACAAAAATCTCGACCGGTCCGTAGGCTTGACCGTTGACCGCAACCGGAATACCTTTTTCAAAGCC